>JAEVZK010000151.1 GCA_023392285.1 Armatimonadota bacterium
TTCGATGTTCACAGGTCCGTACTTGAGCCACGGCACAAGCCGCTCCATCGGATGAAAGGGCTCGGGATACGGCGCAGCCAATCCTTCGTCGAGTAGGTCGATGAAGGTTCTCGTGCTGCGATCGGGGGAACTCGTCACCAGCAGCGACGGATCGTCAGAAGACATCGTGCCGCTCGGAGATGGATTTTGCACGCTATCGGTGAGCGGTCTGAGTTCATCTAAGTAGCGACGCGGAGGATCTCCCCACAAGTGCTCTGAGAAGAAGGCAAGACAGCTCTCGCGCATTCGCCGGTTGTAATCCGCGCCACCCTCGAAGGATTCGTAGGACACGGCACCTTCTGCCTTCGCGCCTCGATAGCACTGCCGGAGCTTTTCGGCAGTACGTTCCACATCGGCCGGGACATTGCGCGCATCTTCAGCCGCCGCCCCCAACCAGATGGGCTTTGGACAAGCGAGCTCCAAAACATCGGAAAAGTCACCAGCCAGAGCCAATCCCCCGATTCCAAGCTGTGATGCAGCTTCAAGACTTCCCTTCTCCATAGTGCCTAAAGAACATGGAAACGCCGCCGCCTTGATGCGAGGATCGAGCACAAATGCAAATGCCCCGGCAACTCCCCCGTCACCGTCGCCTGTAATTCCCACGCGGTCAAAGTCTAAGTCGGTACGAACTTGCACCGCGTCCAGGCCTCGGATCAAATCCCAGGCGTAAACCCCCACCCAAGGGGATCCCATCAGCAGGTCGTTACCACCCGGCGATCCGATTCCGCCGCGCTCATCGAGCGAGAGATCGTCTCCGAACGATCCAGGCGCATCGACAATCAGGGTGGCAAACCCGCGCAGCGCAAAGCTAATACCCCTTGCTTGAGCTGCAGGATTCGCCTTCTTTCCTTTCCAAATTCCATGCGAGGAAATAATCAAAGGGGCTGGTGAGGTTTGATCGGGAAGATAGAGGTGGGCGGTCACCAGTAGACCCGGCTGTGACTCGTACCGCAGCTTTTCGATGCGGAACCCCTCTCCCTGAAGAGTTCCGGTAACGAAGGCGCGAAGATCCGTTCTCGCAGGCTCCGGCCACAGGTTGAGGCTCCTTTGAAGCTGAATTCTTCTCTCTGCCTTCACAGTGTCGGTCTCGCCGCGTTTGGAGGACGCCAGATCCTTTACACGGCCTTCTAGCAAGCGGTTAATTGTCGCCGAATCCACCACGAGAGAATAGCGGATTGGAACATGGCGGCACTAGTGCCCTGCCTAAAGGGTGGAGCGGAAATTTCATGAATGACACTTCACTTTTCACCAATGTCGCTTGGATCTTCGTGGCAGCAATGACGCTGGTCGGACTCGGTCTGTTGTTCGTTCGGGCGACAAACATCGAGAGACCGAATTTAGTGGCGGCGGGGACGCTCGCCTTTTGTGCAATTGCGGCAATTGTGCTACTCAAAGGATCCGCTGCCTCAGGCGCCGGCTTGATGTGGGGTGCCATTGCCTTGAGTCTGTTTGGATTCATCTCGTTTAGAGTGATAGACGCCATTATGGGACCACGCGCAAAGCTGCACCACGATAATGCAACTCTTGACGCGGAGCTCAGCGACTAGGAACATTTCGAGACAGACGCCAGCCGAAATAAACACCCTTACAGGATTCGTTTTTGGGAGAGCACGATGAATGTCCTTATTTGTATTTCGCTTCTCGTCATGTTGATCATGATGTATGTGGGGCTATATTTCGTCACGGAACATAACGCGCAGAGTCGGATCACCGGCATATGCACACTCTTCTGGGTTGGAATCGCCTCTTATCTGCTGATCAGCCAGTTTCTTCTTTCTCGCGAGCAGACGTCGTATAGTTTGTTCACGATCACAGTTCTCAGCACGGTCGGCTTCATCGTTGGGAAGACGATCGCTGTTCTCTGGGAACCGGATCGTTCGCAAAACACCTGGACTGGAGATCGCAAGTTTTGAACATTCGCTTCTATGGCAGCCGCAACTGCGAGGACTCCGAGCGTTCAGGTGCATTCCTAGATAAGCTCGGACTCCCCTTTGAGTTCATCGACGTCGATCACGATCAAAGCGCAGCGGAGTACGCCAGCAGCTTAAACCACGGTCACCTGAAAACACCAACGATCGTATTTGGAGATCACGTGGTGGTCGAGCCGTCGGACGAAGAGTTGGGCAAAGAGCTTCGCCATGCCGGAATTTACCCGCCATCGCCTGAGCTGAAGATCGTTTAAGGGTATGTTAACCTGCATCCATGCCTCTCGAAACGCTCCTCTCCGCTCAGCAAATCAGCGATAAAATTTCGGAATTAGCGGCCAAGATCAGGGCTGCCTATGGAGACGAAGGGGTCATTCTCGTTGGAATTCTCAAAGGTTCTTACCTGTTCCTGGCTGATCTCGCCCGGGCCCTCGGAGAAAACGTCCAAATTGATTTCGCTCAGACGTCGAGCTACGGTTCGGGCAAGTCCTCGAGCGGAGTTGTGCAAATTCGTAAAGATTTAGATATCAATATCGAAGGACGCAACGTCTTAATTGTTGAAGACATCGTTGACACGGGAATCACCCTCAACCATCTGCGCGAGCTGTGGTCCACCCGTAAACCCAAGAGCTTGAAAGTGTGCGCGCTGCTATCGAAGCCGGACGCTCGAAAAGTAAATACACCGGTTGAATACGTTGGCTTTGAAATTCCCAACCAATTTGTGGTAGGATATGGATTAGATCACGACGAGAAGTTTCGAAATCTTCCGTACATCGCGATTCTTCGCGAGTAAGTGATTTCCCCAAGTTCAGCCGCAAGGCTTTAAATCTCACCAGTATGGTTCTGGCACACAGCTATCTACAAAGATTGCCCTTTTCAGGAGCACTATGACGCATCAGTTTCGTCCTCGCAAAGATGGAGGCGGCGGACCTCGCCGTCGCGGGCGCAGTCGAGGCGCCGAAGGCCTGCCCAAGCAAGATCAGAGCGATCTTGAGGGTCTTCCAGAAATCGACTATAACTACTTCGATCAAAAGACCCCTGCTGAGCTGCTCAAGCTCGCCAAGGCGGCCAAACTTTCCCCCAACCTGCTCCGCAACGAGCTTATTGAACAGCTGCTGGAGAAGACGAATGCCGAGCATGAGGCGATCTACGCCCGCGGCATCCTTGAGATTCTGAATGATGGCTGGGGCTTCTTGCGGCGCGAGAATTACCAGCCGTCAAATCAAGACGTCTACGTCAGCCAATCGCAGGTAAAGCGCTTCGGACTGAGGGCTGGGGATACCGTCTACGGACAGGTACGACAGCCGAAGGAAGGCGAGAAATACCAAGGGATGCTGAGAGTGGAAAGCGTCAACGGCTTCGGCACGGCATCCGAAGAGATGCAGCGTCGAAAGAACTTCGACGAGCTGACACCGCTTTATCCGAACGAAGAGCTCCAGATGGAGACTCTTTCCGATAACATTCCTGCTCGTATCGTCGACTTGATTTCACCCATCGGTAAGGGGCAGCGCGCCCTGATCGTTTCTCCGCCAAAAGCCGGAAAGACGACGATGATGAAGACGATCGCGAACTCGATCACCGCCAATCATCCTGAGGTTTATCTGATGGTTCTGCTCGTAGACGAGCGACCGGAAGAAGTTACGGATATGCGTCGCTCGGTTCGGGGTCAAGTCATCTCGTCCACATTCGATGAACCAGCGGAGAACCATATGCGCGTCGCCGAGCTTTGCCTCGAACAAGCAAAGCGACTCGTCGAAACTGGGCGCGACGTTGTCATCGTGCTCGATTCGCTGACCCGCCTCTCGCGCGCTTCGAACTTAACGATCAACCCTTCGGGCCGCACCCTTACCGGCGGTTTGGATCCGTCCGCGCTTTATCGCCCCCGTCGATTCTTTGGAGCGGCTCGAAACATCGAGGAAGGCGGGTCGCTCACGATCGTCGCCTCTGTTCTGGTCGATACCGGATCGAAGATGGACGAATCGATTTTTGAAGAGCTTAAGGGTACGGGCAACAGCGAGATCGTTCTCGATCGCGAGCTGTCGGAACGAAGAATTTGGCCGGCCATCGATGTTCGACGATCTTCTACGCGCCACGAAGAGCTTCTATTCAGCAAAGAAGAGCTCGAAGGAGTGGTTCAGCTACGACGCCTCATGGCCAAAGAGCAGAACAGCGTTGAAGCTACGGATCAGTTGATTAAGCTGCTCAAACGAACTCCAACGAACAATGCATTCCTTGAAAGCGTCATTGCACGTACAAAGGCCACCGTTTAAGAAGGTGGGCGATTGCCCGCCTTTGAAATCTCGGTAAGGTTTAACTATGCCAGAAGAATTGCCAGAAGGGGAAGGTCCCGAAGATCTCGATCTTCCACCATCATTTTTCCCCCTCGAAGGCGGGGGCACCTTTCGCGAATCCGGCAACATGGGCGAACTCGTGCCGGTCAACGTAGTCGGAATTTTCGCAGCCGAATCGAACGGCAATTCCTCCCGATTCGTTTTGGTCACCGATGGAGAGCGCAAGCTCCCGATCCTCATCGGAGGGTTCGAAGCCACCGCCATTACCTTGCCGATCGAAGGCACTCGACCCGACCGCCCGCTCACGCACGACCTGATTCGCAATATCCTTGACCGGCTTGAGACCACCCTTGACCGGGTTGTGATCGATGATATTTGGAACGGCATCTATTACGCAAAACTCTATCTCCGTCGTGGCAAAGAAGAGATGGAAATAGACGCGCGTCCAAGTGACGCGATCGCTCTAGCTGTGAGGTTCAACGCGGACATCTATGTCGCGGACGGAATCTTAGATCAAGGCTTGGAAGACTAGAATTTTCTTCCAGCTGCCTAGGATTTCGATGTCGCGGCGGTTATGAGGTAGAACCCTACAGTTCCATGAGCATGCTCGACATCCAAGGCATCAATGTCTACTACGGCGCTATCCATGCCCTCGAAGACGTGACCATTTCCGTCAACGAGGGTGAGATCGTCGCGATCATCGGCTCGAACGGCGCTGGGAAGAGCACGCTCCTGCGCACGATAAGCGGCTTACTCCGCCCCCGGAGTGGCACCATTAAGTTCCAAGGCGAGGAAATTCAGGATTGTGCTCCTCACGATATCGTGAAGATGGGCATTAGCCATTCACCCGAGGGACGACGCATCTTCACGAACATGTCGGTCATCGAAAACCTACAGCTTGGCGCGTTCACTCGGAAGGACGCTGAGGTTCAGTCGGACATGGATGAGATCATGCGCCGATTTCCTCGCTTGAAGGAACGGGTGAAGCAGAACTCGGGCACGCTCAGCGGAGGCGAGCAGCAAATGCTTGCAGTAGGTCGCGCGATGATGTCACGCCCTAAGATCCTTCTCCTCGATGAGCCCTCTTTAGGACTCGCCCCTAACTTAGCCGCAGAAATCTTCCGAATCGTGCTCGATCTGAACAAAGACGGCACAACCGTGCTGCTGGTGGAACAGAACGCAAACCGAGCTCTCGAAATCGCTCATAGAGGATATGTTTTGGAGACCGGGTGCATCGTCCTGAGCGACACTGGCAAGGCTCTCCTTTCAAACCCGAAAGTCAAGGAAGCTTATCTGGGTGGCTAGCGGCCCCTCTAAGACTCTTCACTTTGAAGATCTCCGTGAGGAGCGTATTCCTGCCATCCTGGAGATTGAAGCTCGAACCAATGGCTCTCCCTGGAGCGAACGCGCCTTTCACAACGAACTCCTGCATGAGGATCGGATTTTCATCGTCGCTTTGCTCGGTTCGGCGGTAGTTGGCTATGGGGGAGTTTGGTTGATCGTAGATGAGGCGCATGTGACCACCCTTGCGGTCGATGAATCCAGCCGTCGTCTTGGAGTTGGCGAAAAACTGATGCGGCAGCTACTGGAGCGGAGTCGCGGCAGGGGCATGACCTGTTCGACGCTTGAAGTTCGAGCTGGAAATGAAGCCGCCATCAAACTTTATGAGAAACTTGGATACGTGCAAGTCGGCGTTCGCAAGGGCTACTACCCGGATAACAAAGAGGATGCAATCGTGATGTGGCTGTACAACCTTTAGGCGCGCTGCTGGCCCACCGCTCCAAACAGTAAACTGAACTTGTGGATCGAGAGAACCCAGAAGGCATTCTTCGAAGAGATTTAATTTGGGTTCTAAAGCGCCCAGACTTGGTGAAAACCGCAAGACGCATCCGCAAGTGTTTGCTTTGCCGACGGAATCAAGTCAACGAGGCTGGGCTCTGCGACCTCTGCACGGCAACCCTCGACGACCGGGAGAATGCCATTGTAGAACGGTGGATGCGCGGAGACGGCCCTTAGATGCTTTTCCTTTTCCTGCTGTTTGGAGTAGGAGTTGCAGTTGCTTTATATTTTCGACTGAAACCGGCACCGAATCGATATTTCTCTCTGAATGAGTATTGGGTGTACATTCCTTCCGCGAAGATGCCACCTCAGGATGAGCTAATGACTCGCGTCTTGCGGGAAAACCCAGCCGGCTCCGTAATCGGGCCGAAAGAAGGCTTGTTGATGAGCGATATACGTCTTCATCTTGCCCTCGTCCTCAAGGCAAAGAATGCATACCTCTTCCGTCCCGACCTATTCGAAGAGCACATCGAACCAACGGCTGAGATTCTCCATAATCTTGCCCTTAGCCAGTCGTTGGTAAAGATCCGATATCTGTCCGAGGAGCCCCTTAAGAACCGTGCGAATCTGCAGCTGCTTCCCCACCTTGCCGCCGCGGCGGCACGCCTGGCTGATGGGAAGGTCATCTACGACACAGTAGCCGAACGGCTATACAATCTGGAGGCATTAGAAGCGGTGCTCTCCGATCATCGACAGCTGGACCAACCTCAACTTCAAGTAAGCATCTTTTGGAAGCATGATGAGGAAGGCGTCTGGGCAGTAACTCGGGGTCTAAAAAAGATCGGCCTTCCGGAGCTTCGCACTAAGCGAATGGATTTGGATCAAAAGGTTCTAGTCACCTCGGTGATGAATTCGGTTGTGGAAGAGCTCTGGAAACGCGAAGAGTTACCAGACACGCTCACGGTGGCCGAATTCGGTGATCAATTTGAAATCCATTTTGAGGCTCCGAAATCGCTCGAATTCCTTGTTGAAATCAACCGGATTCAGACCTTATAAATACGCCCTTAGCACCGAAACCAGCTCAAGTCGATGCTCGGGGCCAAGTGGCAGTGCGGGTGGCCGGGGAGGCCCAACTTCAACCTCCATTTCGTTCAACGCTGCCTTCCCTACCCTAGCCCGCCCATGCCGGGCCAGCAAATTGGATAGAGGCTTTAGATCGGCATCTGAATTGCACGCCGACGGAACAAGTTGGATCATCGGGCTGACGATGGCATTGTCGACCACGAATTCGTCTGAACCGGGCCCGGCAGGATAAACGCCGTAACGAGCGTGAAACGTCTGCTCCATGCCCTCCGCATAGCAGAGATTGGGAAGATTGGACAGACGTTCCCTTGCGTTCGCCCTCACGCAATGCTGAGGGTCCAGGAGAATGATTGGCAGGCCCGCGTGAGCGACGATCGATCGAATGTGCCCCTCGATCTCCTCGTCGCTGTACATGCCGAAATATGGGGGCATGACGACGGCCGCCCGAGCTCCCTTTTCGGCGGCATGTCGAACTAAATCCAGGGTTTGAAGCGTTCCGATTCGGGTGCAGTGGGCGAGAACCGGGAGACCGCCTGATTCACGCAGAACAATTTCCAGGACGGTCTTCCGCTCCGATGTGGTAACGGTTGTAAATTCTCCAGTGTTGCTGCAGACGACAAATCCTGCAATCCCATTTCTTTTGAGGTGACGCACAAGCCTAGCAAGTCGCACCTCGCTGACCGTCTCACCGCCATCCGTAAACGGCGTCACCAGGGGAGCAAAATGGCCAGCAAGGTTGAGATTCATCGAAGGGTGAGATAGCAGACTTGGCTGACGGTTTGATCCTTTGCTGTTCCTGTAAAGCGGATTGGGAAAGTCCCCGTCGTTCCAGCCGGAATTTTCAGTTCCATCACACGAGAATCCGCACTTTGATTGCCCAAGATTTTGAAGTTCAACTCGCCATTCTTCAGTACTTCCCAACCTTCTGGGGCTTCGACCTTGATCATTCCATCTGCATTCTGCCTTGTGTACATTTGGAAAATGTAGCGAACTGAAACCGGCTTTGAGCTATCGGGCGCTTTCATGACCGCGCTTCCGAGGGAGAATTCCATCATGGGTGCGATGCGATAGCTAGCCTGAACGACTCCGTCGGGGCCATCCACGAATCCGAGCTGAGCTCGAGCGATCTTATATCCTGTTCGCGCTTCGGGATCGATCGAGGTCGTGTAATCGACGAAAGCTCTTCCTTTATTGTCGAAGCTGGGAAATAGCAGCTTCATCTGGTTCGTGTAGTCTTCTGCGGGGCCCTCCGTTCTCAGCGAAATCGTCTTTAGTCCGATCATATCGCCCCCTTCGAAGTTGTATCGAAGCTTGATACCCTCCCGTTCCACAACCGATCGAGTCTTGGACTGGACCGCCCATTTGAGTGCGCTCGGCAAAGACAAGCCTCTTTCAGTATCGAACTTGACTTTCGTGCACACGCGAGGATCGTTAGGCTCAAGGTTTTCCTCAAGTTCCGGCATATCGATTCGCATCCAGACGTCGCGGCTGCTTGATGGAAAGATGTCAAGGCCGATGTCACGGAAAGTGCCCTCGACAAAGCTGTTTCCGTCATGATCCATCGCCGCTGCCGAGATGGCTTGATTCATATCTGGTCGGTCGATCCATTGCGGGCCCTTTCGATTGGTGGCGTCCAATTGTTCGATCGAGCTTCGTGCTCCGCTTTCGTCGCTCCAGAGACGAAGTTGATAATTGTCTTTCCCGACCAGCCAACCGTCGCCTTTGAGGTCTAGTGAGACAACAATCTGCTTGCCCTTGGGAAGCTCACCCGCGACATGGATTTTGCCAGGCTCCCATTGCAGGTACAAGTTTTCCCCGATCGGATCCCATTCCTCCTTGCCCAACTGCCCGTCGAGGAGCGGTGTGAGTTGCAGACGAACGGGGTTGACCGGCTCAAACGGGCGAATGAAAAAGTCGTGGTGCAACGCAGTCGCAAGCAGAAATGACAGCATACAGAACAGACGCTCGACGAAACAAAAAAGCCCCGCCTTTCGGCGAGGCTTTAGAGCGGGGTGCTCTCGATATTGGATGAGTTTGCGGCTAGTTTTTGGAGCGGTGCTCTCTCAAGAACGCCGGGATGTCGAGATCGCTCTCGTCGAAGACGTCAGCCTGATCGGGTGAAGCGCCTCTGCTGGCGGCTGGCGTGGCGGCCAGTGCTTCGGTGTCGATCTTTATCTCGTCCAACTGGGGGGTGACAACCGCCTGCTGAGGCACGCTCGGCGTGGCAGTGTTCGGCGTCGAAGCGGCAGCACCGTTGGAGTAGGACGTCGCCGTCGGATTGGTGAACGTAGCTTCAGAAACCTTGCGGCCTTCGGTCGTGTAAGGATTGAATCCCGTCGCGAGGACGGTGACTCGCACATTGCCTTCCATTGCCGGGTCGACGACCGTGCCAAAGAAGATGTTGGCTTCATCATGGTCGCAGAGCTGCTGAATGTATGCCATCGCTTCATTGGCTTCGCTCAGCGTGAGGTCCTCGCCACTCGTAAGGTTCACGAGAAGGCCGGTTGCGCCGTGAATCGTCTGCTCCAGTAGAGGGCTGTTGATAGCGGATTGAGCCGCCTGCAATGCCCGCTGGTCGCCAACGCCGTATCCAATTCCCATCAAGGCTGGTCCTGCATTGCTCATTACGGCGCGAACGTCGGCAAAGTCCACGTTGATTTGGCCCGGAATCGTAATGATGTCCGAAATGCCTTGGACGCCTTGCCGAAGCACATCATCCGCCACGCGAAATGCGTCGACCAAGGTGGTTTTCTTCTCCACGTGGTTGAGCAAACGATCGTTGGGAATCGTGATGATCGTGTCAACTCGGCCCAACAGCGCGGTGACGCCGCTCTCCGCCATTCTCGCTCTTCGAGGTCCCTCAAAGGCAAAAGGTCGAGTGACGACCGCGACCGTCAAAGCTCCTACTTCGCGAGCCAAATCAGCGATTACTGGAGCCGCTCCGGTTCCCGTTCCACCGCCCATTCCGGCAGTAATGAAGACCATGTCCGCGCCTTCGAGGACTTTACGGATCTCATTTTTACTCTCTTCGGCGGCGCTTCGGCCAACCTCAGGATTTCCTCCCGCGCCAAGACCTCGCGTGATGTTGGTGCCGATTTGCACCTTATGACCAGAAACGGCCAAGTCCAGGACTTGGATGTCGCTGTTCATGACGACGAATTCGACGCCTTGGATGCCCGATTCGATCATGCGATTTACCGCGTTCGAACCGCCGCCGCCGACGCCGATTACCTTAATGTTTGCCCGATTACTCATCTCTATATCGATTTCCTAACTAGTCATGCCCTACCGCTAAGTAGAGACCAGAACGTTCGCACTCGTTCTTTCCATCCTGCACCGTTTACTGTTGAAAGCTCGTCTCCAAAGCACTGAACCGCGAACCTTGCCATCCCGAGAGAGGCCGCCATACCTGGCGTGTCCGACATGCCGTGCCCGATTGCATCTACTTTAGGCTCAAAGTGGCTGACGCGCAAGTGGCGAAGCACCTCTTCGAACAATTCTTGCGTGCCGTTGAGCAGTGCGCCACCGCCGGTCATCACCACTCCTCCTGGAAGTAAGCCATACATTCCACTCTTTTCAATCTGCTGCTTGACCATAAGCGCAAGCTCCCGCATGCGGCTTTCAATGATCTCGCATAGTACCTTCCGTTGGAGCGGGCGGAGTTCGTCTTGCCCCAATTGTTTAACCTCGACGCTCTCATTTTCCGCAACATTTCGAGCCAACGCGTTTCCGTGCTCTACTTTTAATCTTTCGGCTTCTTCCGGCGAAGTCTTGAGTAGCTTGCTGATATCGCTCGTTACCAAGCTTCCCCCAATCGGTATCGAAGCGGTAAACGCAATCGATCCGCCCGAGAACACCGCGATTTCCGTCAATCCGCCGCCGAGATCGATCACCGCCGACCCGAGTTCAATCTGCTCCTGGGTCAAAGCGCCCAACCCGGATGCAAGTGGCTGCAGCACCATTTGCTCCACCTTGTGGTTCGACATCGAGACGACTTTCTCGAGGTTTTGAAGCTGCGTCGCCTGACCCGTGACAATATAGGTGACACATTCAATTTTGCTGCCATTCATGCCGATCGGCTTCTGAATGTTTTTTTGGCCATCGACGCGAAACTCTCTTGGCAGCGATTGAATCATTTCACGATCCGGAGGAATCACAATTTGGCGGCTGTGATTGATCACCTGCAGCACATCTTCGCGCGTAATCGCTCTTGAGCGGGGGTAGATCGGGACAAATCCTTGGGCATTGATCCCCTCGATATGAGAGCCTCCGACGCCGACCACCACACTCCCAATTTCCTGCTTCGTTTCGGCTTGCACTCTGCGAATCGCGGTGTCGATGGATCGCGCCGCCGCTTCAAGGTCGGTGATCACACCTCGTCGAACTCCTTTCGTCTCGGTCACCGCCAGTCCTTCCACCCGAATACCGCCCTCTTCGTCGGCCGAGGCCGCGAGGCAGGTTGTCTTGGTCGATCCAAGGTCTAGAACAGTGATTAGGTTCTTATTCATCGAAAGGGCGCAAAAACTATTCTGGCACCACTGGCCGCGCGATGGAAGGTGGACAAACGATTAACTCTGTGTATAAATCAGCACGTTCATCGCTCTACGTGTTAAAGTGATAGGTGAGGAGAACAAAATGAAACGACTTATTGTTGTTGCGCCTTTGGCGCTCGTTGGATGCTTTGCATCCGCCGCGGTAGCGAATTTCGATGATTTGAGTGAAGGATTCTTTGCTCCGGTTTTCACGAACGGCGGGATCACCTTTAAGAACCTGGATCAAAATCTGGGTGACGGGCCGATCGATAATTTCACCATCGATCAAGCTGATCTAAGCCTGACTGGCATGACCGGATTTAGCGGCCCCAATGTCCTTGGCTTCGGCGGCTGGGCAAACGGAGGCGACGTCGGATTTTCCCGGTTTGGTTCGATGGACTTCACCACTGGGGGATCGGCGAGCTCGGCCAGCGTCGACATCTTCAGCTTCTTCGCTGATGCAGGCACGACGATTACGCTTCAGGGACTAAATGGCGGCACCGTGGTGAACTCCGCCACCGTATCATTGCCCGCAACCTTCGTGATCGAACACACGTTCCTCTCGCTGGGGACTGGTGACTATGATTCGTTCCATCTGTTTGCCCAGAGTCCGACCAATCAGAACTCGGCCTTCGTGGCGATGGATAATTTCACTGTCAACTCGCCCGTTCCGGAGCCAGCTTCAATCGCCGCGATTACCCTCGGTTGCGCCGCGCTCCTGCGCCGTCGGC
Source organism: Armatimonadota bacterium (assembly GCA_023392285.1). GTDB lineage: Bacteria > Armatimonadota > Fimbriimonadia > Fimbriimonadales > Fimbriimonadaceae > JAEVZK01. The sequence continues at coordinate 12,381 of JAEVZK010000151.1, forward strand.
GCAAGTAGGTTGAATCCCTAGGTCGGAGTGCAGCGTTTCCAGTCATATGAGGAAACTTCGACTCCGGCCTCTCCTTTGGGTACTTGGAGGCGTGAGTATTTGCGCTGGCGCGGGTTGGTTCACCTTTTCGAAAGCCACTCGCTTCACTGTATTGCCGGCGACGAAGGGTGACATTCACGAAATTGCCGCCCGCTACTTACCGAAGGTTGAGAAATCCAACTTGCCCGTGCTCGGTGAGGAGGCGTTCACTGAAATAGCGAGTAGTTCCGATTCCTTGGCGCTCATCTCGTACCACAGCGATAAGACACCCCAAGAGGTCCGGCTCGCTGCAGCAGCACGCCTTGAACCCAAACTGTTAGCGCTGTCAGGACAGTTTGATTCGCATATTCTTGTGAAGACTTCCAAGGCAAACTTCCCTTTCTACACTTCCCTAAAGGGGACAGTGAAACTGCTAGCCTCGATCTCGACGCTGAGGGCTGAAGAAGGCAAACGAGAGGTTGCGATAGCCTGTCTTGAGGGCGCAAACAGCTTAAACCGCCTAGTCTTGCGCTCACATAGTTCTTGGATCGCCATATTGGTGTACGCCGCCATGCAGGCGATAACCGACAAGGCGATTGTTACGGTGAGCAAGAAAATCCAGCTCACCTCAGCAGAGCTGATGAGGCTATCGCAGAGTTTGCCTTCTACCTCGCAGGTAGCAGAGGGGGAAAGAAGGGCTGCGGTGGGCGAGTTCTATTTTATTGCCGAGAACCTATTGTCCATGAAATCGGGACAACCACCGGAGCCTTATTACGCTGGCGCGCTCGACATGAAGCAAACCATCGAAGTATTAGCCCGCTTGAATGGCGAGCGAATTGCAAACATCGGCCTGCCAGTTAAACAGCGATCGCTCGACTTCAGCACGAAAGTTCATCAACGACTCTCTCATCTTCCAGAGCTACCTGAGGTTTATCTTGAGAAGACCTTTCCTCTCGATGAAGACGAACAGCCGGCGAAGGACCCGACTATTTCCGATCAATTCAAACTCTTGGGGTTCAAGAGGGCGCTTTCTCAAATCCAAAATGGAGTCGGAGTGCTCTTCGCGGACGAACTCTCGCTCACCTCGATGGATGACGGACTTCTACGGGCGCTTACGCAAGTGGCCGGCATTCATGCGTATCTGCAGATTCTCCGGTACAAGGCCGTGACTGGTTCGTATCCCTCCCGCTTAGATGAAATGGCGGGACTTCCCAAAGATCCGTGTTCTGGCATGGCGTTCAGCTATGATCGTTCGGCAAAGCGGTTTTGGAGCGTTGGCACGGATGGAGAAGACAACGGAGGACGAGAAAAGATGTTCAATCCGGGGTTAGACATCGTGTGGGATCTACCCTAAACCTGGAAGTAGAAGGTGCTTCCCTGTCCAGAAACGCTTTCCGCCCAGACTTTTCCGCCGTGCAATTCGACATAGCGCTTGACAGAAGCAAGCCCGATCCCGTTCCCGGGATACTCGTCGATGCGGTGAAGGCGCTCGAAAGGGGAAAACAGCTTGTGCACGTATCGCATTTCGAAACCGATGCCGTGATCTCGAACAAAGAACGCTCCTTCAGGAATTTGACCGATCTCGATCTGGGGCGCCTCGCCAGCTTTCGTGAATTTAATCGCGTTGTCGACGAAATTTTGCAGCACGGTTCGCAGCATTCCAGGATCCGCCGAGGCCACCATGCCGGGCTGCACCTGAAAGATAACGGGGCCTCGCTGAAGCTCGTTGATGACATCGTTCGCCAGCTGAGTAAGATCGACATCGCGCCGCTCTGGCACCATGTCTCGCATCCTGATGAACTGGAGAAGGTCATCAATCAGTGTGCCTAAGCGAACACCGCTCTCAATTTGGCTGCGCAGGAGTTCACGTGCCTCAATCGCAAGCTCTGGGCCATAATCCTCGATCAAAATTGAACTTGTGCTGACAATTGCCCGCAGCGGGGCTCGCAGGTCGTGAGAGACGGAATAACAAAAACTCTCCAGTTCTTTGTTCGTGTTCATCAGATCGCGAGTTCGCTGCTCTACCCGCGCTTCCAGTTCGTGATTCAGGCGCAGGATTGCATCCTGCTGCTTCCTTCGTTCGAGCACATACCGGATCGATCGGTCCAGCGAGGCACCATCGATACGTCCTTTCTCAAGGAAATCGGAAAAGCCCGCTTGCAATGCGCGATCCGCGAGGTCGCTGTCTCCGGTGCCGGTCAGGAGAACCGCTGGCGTGCTCATCTTTGACGCTTCGAAGAACTCGACTCCTGTGACCTCGCCAAGCCGGTAGTCGACGAGGCAGACGTCAAACGTGGCGTTCTTCAGCAACGTAAGCGCCTCGTCGGCCCGCCGGGCACGCGTTACCTTGAATTCGACCCGAGTCGAATCGGAGAGATAGTCTCGGGTTAGAACGAAATCCTCGTCGTCGTCTTCGACGACAAGGACGTGGATGGTCGGCTTATCAGGCATGTGACTCGTCATGAGTTGGCGGCAACTCGACGATGTCGAACCAGTAATTCGCTAGTCCTCGGGTCACTTCAAGCAGTCCTTCAAAGCTCACCGGCTTCGGAATGAACGAGTTAGCTCCCATGTCATAGCTGCGGTAAATATCTTCCTCGGCCTTGGATGTGGTGAGGACAACCACCGGAATGGACCGGAGCTTCTCGTCCGCTTTGATCAGCCTCAGGGCCTCTCGTCCATCCAGCTTGGGCATGTTGAGATCGAGAAGGATCAGGCCGGGGCGGGGCGCATTGTCCTCGTTGTATTTCCCATTCTGATGAAGGTAGCTCATCAACTCTTCGCCGTCACCGACGATATGCAGTTCGTTCGCCAGGCGAGACTCCTGAAGCGCTTCCGTTGCGAGTTGACAATCCTCAGGATCATCGTCGGCTAAGAGGATTACTACTCGGTTAACTTTTTTCATATCTTCCTTTTGGAAATAGGACCGTGAACTTGGTTCCTACTCCCGGTGTCGAGGTTGCTTCGATGGTTCCTTGATGTCGCTCCACAATTTTACGACATATCGCTAAACCGACGCCCGTGCCCTCGTATTCACCTCGACCATGTAGGCGCTGAAAAACGGTAAAAATCTTCTCTGCATGCTTCTGATCAAAGCCGATTCCATTGTCTTCGACAGTAAACCCGACCTGGGAACCCGTCTCCAGACGCTTGACTTCGATGACCGGATCTACGCCCGCTCGCGAAAACTTGAGAGCATTGCTCAACAGATTCTGAAACAGCTGGCGCATCTGCAGCGGGTCTGCTTGAAGGATCCCGAGCTTGCCAATTTTGACCGATCCCCTGGTTTCTTCAATGCGAGCATTGAGGTCCTCCTTCACTTCTGAAGCGATGCGGTCGAGCTTAACGGCAACGAAAGGCTGTGCCTTCGTGGTGACTCGCGAGAGATTCAGCAGATCACTGATTAAGGTTTGCATGCGGACAGATGCGCTCAACATGGTGTTCAGGTAGCCACGTGCATCATCTGACAATGCGTCACCGCTTTTAGTCTTAAGTCGATCGCCAAAGGCTTGAATCTTTCGCAACGGCTCCTGAAGGTCGTGAGAAGCGACGAAGGCAAAATCCTGCAGTTCTCGATTGCTCCGTTGAAGCTCGTCGATTAACTTGATTCGCTCGCTCTCCAGTTCGCCTTTTGCGCGGATCTGCTCTTCGAGGGCAATCCGGTGCTGCTGCTCCGCCAGCCGCGACTCTGCTTCGGAAGCGACGAACCGAATAAGTGAATATAGGGCGAAGCTCAGGATAACAATGGCGATGCCCGTCCCAACCCACAAGCTGATCGATGCGGACTGGGCGCTCTCCTGAGTACGATTTCGCCGCACGACGAGGAGGCGATCCTCCTCGTCAGCCATCTCGGACGTGACCCTTTGCACGTCCTGCATGTATCGCCTGCCAAACCCCTCTAACATCCGGGATCTAGCCGTTTCAAAACCCTCATTGCCATACAGCTTGAGAACGGAATCCATCTCCTGATATTTCAATTGTACGAGTGACCGAAGATCCTCAACGTGATCCCGCTGAACAGGATTGTCAACGACTAGAGTTTTAAGTTTGTCGAGGTCATCGTCCACGAGTCTGTGAATTTCTCGATAGCGGCCCAAAAAACGATCATCACCCGTTACGACATAACCGCGGTGAGACGACTCAGCCTCAAGCATCAAGCTGTCGATCTCGTTCACGTTGGCGATGACATTGACGGAGTGCGTCACGTCCCTCGCGTCCGACAAGACCGCTGACCCCTTTCGATAGGCTACTACCGCATTGCCAATCAGAAAGCCTAGTATGGCAATCGAAATCAGCATCATCGCCAGACGATGAGATTTTTTCAACTTCTCTAGTTTGAACGAGTTTTCCTCGTTCTGTTCGCTTGCACGGTGTTGAGTACGGGTCCCGTAGAATAGAGGAAAGAATTCATATCATGAAAGAAAAAGTGCATTCTGACGCCAATCGACGGTTGTCGAGAATTGCCGGACAAGTTGCCGGCATCCAGAAAATGGTGGATGAAGAGCGATACTGTGTCGACATCTTGACTCAAGTTTCGGCTCTTCGCGCCGCTCTTGATCAATTCGGCCTGTTGATGCTTTCCCAGCACCTGGAAAGTTGCGTCTACGGTTCAGGAAGCGATGACCACTGCAAATCCCTATCCTCGGAAGAGCGCCTGGAAGAGATCCGGGTCACCTTAAACAGATTTCTGAAGTAGCATGCTGATCTTGAGGACGCCTGCTCAAGAGACTTGCATGAGCATCCTTCTCGAAACGCTCGCACGTGTTCGTGCAGATCGCCTGGTCGCCAATTATGTTCACCTAGTTGACGTGGGGCTTCTGATCGGCGGAGAACTGTACCGGTTCGAGGATTATCACTCCTTTAGAGTCATCGGCCTGGGTAAGGCAGCGTGCCAGATGGCGATGCCATTTAGAGACCTTAGCGGTGCGGAAAAGGTGGAAGGGTTGCTCGCGACTCGCCAAGAAAACGCCGAGCCCGTGGGGCCGTTTCGAGTCGTGTTCGGATCACATCCGTTCCCTGATGACTCTTCTGTTCATGCCGGGCAAGAACTGCTAACCTTTGCTCGCGCATCCCGGCCAGATGACCTGGTGATCGTGCTGCTCTCGGGTGGGGCCTCTGCCCTGGCAGAGCTCCCTGCTGAGGGCTTGGACGTTCGCGACCTTGCGATGACCAGCCGCTCGCTGATGGCGGCCGGAGCCGATATCGTCGAGTTGAACCGGGTGCGAGGCTGTCTCTCTCTTCTAAAATCCGGAGGACTTGCGCGCGCCTGCGGAGATGCCACCCTGGTTTGCCTTGTCCTTTCCGACGTGGTCGGGAATCATCGTAACATCGTCGGTTCGGGACCTTGCTGGGGCGATTCGCCTTCCGGTGAGGAAGCCATGCAAATCTTGCAGAAGTATCAAGTTCCCGTGCAAGAAGCGGTCCAGAGACGGCTCCGCACAATGCCAAAACTTCAGGCGGTGAAGCCTCCCCATCACGTCGTTGGCGACATCTACACGTTGCTTGAAGAGGCGCAACATGCGGCTACCGCCCAAGGTCTTCGGCCTCGAATCGATGCCCGCCCGTTCCATGGGGAGGCGCGGACCTTGGGGGCAGGCTTTGCCGCCGAAGCGTTGAGCTTGAGCCGCAACCCGGCAGGTTTCGACTGCTTTATTGCCGCCGGAGAGAGCACGGTGACCCTGCGCGGAAATGGGTATGGCGGCAGAAACCAGGAGATGGCCTGCGCCGCGGCCCTTGCTCTTCAGGGTGAAGCCAGCCTCGCCATGCTTGCATGTGGTACGGATGGAGTCGACGGTCCAACTGATGCGGCTGGGGGTTTGGTCGATGGCGATACCGCTAACTATGCCGATTTCCGCCGTGCCTTGGACCAAAACGACAGCTATCCAGAGCTGACTAAGGCCAATGCCTTGATCCAGTTGCCTCCAACCGGAACGAACCTAAACGATATCGTGATCGCTTGCCGAGTTTCCGACTGAGAGGCTCACACCAGGTTTCGCAACTTGTAAACTCTTCGCAATGTTGCCCCTCGCCCCTATCTCCATGAAGGATTTGCGTCTCACTGATAAGTTCTGGTCCAAATGGCAAGAGACGGTGCGAGAACGCACACTTCATGCAATCTACGATCAGATGAGCAAGACCGGACGCCTGGAAAATTTTAGACGCGCAGCGGCCGGAAGTGGTGAGCACGAAGGCTATTACTTTAACGACAGCGATGTGTACAAGTGGCTGGAAGCCTGTGCGTATGCTCTCGCTAAGGCTCCCGATCAGCCCTTGCGAGCAAAGGTAGCGGAGACAATTCACTTAATCTCGTCAGCACAAGAGCCGACGGGATACTTGAACACCTACTTCCAGCTGAAGCACCCAAATCTCAAATGGCGAAACGTCGTTGCGATGCATGAGATGTACTGCATTGGGCACCTGATCGAAGCCGCCGTCGCGTTCAAAGAATTGCTCGATGAGCCGGAGCTGTTGCAGATCGCGATCAAAGCCGCCGATGAGATGCTCGCCCATTTCGCGAAACAAAGGACGCTTCCCTACCCCGGCCACGAAGAAATCGAGCTTGCGCTGGTTAAGCTTGCCCGTGTCACGGGAGAACCTCGGTATCGAGAGGCGGCGCGAAGCTTCATTGAACGGCGAGGAACACGCCCCAGCTTCTTTCAAGAGGAGCTGCGAGATGACGAAGCCCAAGCCATCTCGCCCTATATGCGAGGCATGATGTCGAAAGATGGCGAGTACACCGGGGAATACTCGCAAGACCATCTGCCAATTCGCGAGCACGTCGATGTCGTCGGCCACGCGGTTCGCGCCATGTACCTCTACATTGCGGCCG
>JAEVZK010000155.1 GCA_023392285.1 Armatimonadota bacterium
CACCTTCGATGAAGCGCAGACTGGTATCGGAGGCTACATCGAAGGCATCTACAATCCAGACAGACTCCACTCCAGCCTCGGATACGAGTCTCCCGACCAGTTTGAGGCCAAACTAGAAAAAGAGAAAGTAGCTGCCACTTAGTGTCTCACTTTTCTGAAGCAGACCAGGCCACAGCATGAAGAAGAAACGCCAAAAATCATTCAGCCGCCCAGAACCTCGCGCCAACGGCGGAGCGAGACGTCAGTGGGCGAGTAGCACCTCTGGGAGAGAATTCACAAGAAACGACTCGGCTTTTGCTTTAACGGCAGGTGCCCGTCGGCCCTATGCTCGAATTCTACTGTCCCGCCACTCGGCTCTGCGTGGAAGCCGACGACGACCAGCATGTCCTCCACCGAGACGTGGTTCGCGATAGATACCTCGCGAATAAGGAATCTACACGCTGCGATTCCCGAGTCTGGATCTCTTCGTGCTCCGCTCGCCGAAGCGGGAACAGTGGCTGCAGCGAATTGGCGAACTGTGCGAAAAACGACGCTCCACCCCCTCGCCCCCTCCTCAGTTTCCGCCCAATTCCCGAATCCCAGAAAGCTCGCGCCGCGAAACCGTGGAGGGGGGACCGAACCTAGCTCTCCCTCTCTCCCAAATCGCCACTTTGGACGAGCTTTAGCGGAATCGCCAGATCACGTTGCCGAAGCCATTGAGAAAGTTGGCGCTGTACGCTTTCGCGTGCCCATCGGCGAAGATGATTGGCGTGGTCCCATTGCCGGTTCCGTCTCCGCCGTATCTGGCCATGATCGGCTTTAGCTGCCCGGGCTGCAGACCGCTATAGTTTTGGCCCTTGTAAGCTGTCGTACAGAGATTTACATCTCCAATGAGAGGCAGTCCCTTGCGGTAATCGCCGTCGGGAGAATTTGGGCCGTTGTATGGATTGAACACATATCCTCGCTCCTTGTTGAATCCGTTCGGCGTGGTTGCGAAGAGACCGATCGAGGCGGGTTCATCGGCTTGAGAGAAGTTCACGGCCGAAGTAAATCCTTCGGTTCCGCCTGGCGCATTCCCCGGCTGAGCAGGCGAGTTGGGATCGAAACCGGTGGCATCGCTGTAGCCAATGCTTGCATTCTTGCGATTCGCCCAAGAGTCCGCAAACGTGCTGTCCGACGCGTCCGGTGCCACGAATATTTCACGGTTCTTCACATAAGGCTCCACGAGAGGCGGCCAGATCACCGGGGTCGCATTGGGATCGGTCGACCGCATGGAAGCGGGAACGAAAAAGTCGTCACAGCTTTCCGCGTACATCATGACCGACAATCCGAGCTGCTTCATCTGAGCAAGCGCCTTCGTCTTTTTCGCCGCCAATTTGGCTTGTGAGAAGACCGGGAAAAGAATCGCCGCCAAAATGGCGATGATGGCGATTACGACTAAAAGTTCAATGAGGGTGAATGCAAGTTTCTTCAAGGCGTCTCCGTTTCAGTAGATGACGTCCAAAACCGTCGAAAAGTACGCCTGCGCGATATATTTTGATGCTGCCACCAGAACGCCGCCAACTAAACAGGTAGAGTTGGCGGCGATGAGCCATCTGAATGCGATCTAAAGCTTTTCCACGTGGTTAAAATCAAGCTCGACCGGAGTATCGCGACCAAAGATATTGATGAGCACTTTGAGCTTTTCCTTTTCAGCGTTGACTTCTTCGATCTTTCCGGAAAAGTCGCTGAAGGGACCTTCGACGACACGTATCGCATCGCCAACTTGCCACGAGACTTTCGGTGCCTCTTTGCTTGCTTCCAAGTTCGTCATGATTCGCCGAACTTCGTATTCTTCAAGCGGAACGGGTTTGTTGCCGCTTTGGACGAAGCCGGTTACACCGCTGGTCGATTTCACCAGCTTATAGGTGTCGTCGGTCATTTGCATTTGAACAAGGATGTATCCGGGGAAGACCTTCCGGTCCATCTCGTATCGCTTGCCGTTTCTCGTTTGTAGCTCCTTTTCGGTAGGAATTAAGATCTCATAGATGTCGTAGCCCCAGAAGCCTTCCACCTGAGCCCGGCGGGTGAGGACTTCCCGAACCTTGTTCTCGTGCCCTGCGATTGTATGTACTGCAAACCAACTCTTCGGCATGATTATCTCTTGCTGATCATATCCATAACCATGCCGGTTCCATCACTCAGCAAGGTCATTACAACGACGAGGATCACGCAAAGTGAAATCACGATCCCGGTAAGACGTGTCGTCTCCTTCGGGGTCGGCCACACGACTTTCTTCATTTCACGTTTTACTTCGCTGAAATAGCGCTTTGGCCCGCGTTTTAGATTGGGCGTCGGTATTGAAGTTGGTGTCTTCGGACCCTGAGGTGTTGTGCTCATAGACGTAATTATCCGCCTTAAATCAAAAGGGGAATGGCACATTTTACCCTGATGTGGAGAAATTTCGAAGAGCTCCCATTCGGTTGGTCAGCTTTTTAGGCGCCCAGGGAGGCCCTAGCGAGCTAGAGATGATCGAGTTGCGTCCGAGCCTCTTCGAGCAAGACTCCCCCGCACTTTGACGGAGAACCCGAATCTATAACTACAAAACAATCGCAATAGTTTGAGGGGGGCTAACATTCGCGTTCTCTACATGGATAAAGTGATTCATGCGTACTACGCACATCTGAAGAGTGATTCAACCAAATGCCAACGGGCCCTTACAGTGAACTTGAATATTTGATCCTTGCCATGGTGGGCGAAGGCATCAGCTCTGGCTATGCAATGCGTAAAGAAATGAATCGCATGCGCGGAGGCCGCTGGAGCGCGGAAAGTGGATCGGTTTACCGAGTCCTCCGCCGACTGCAAAAGGATGGCCTTGTCTTGGAAGCTCGCAAAGTAGGCGTGCCAAATCGGGAAAGAACGGAATACGAATTGACTCCTACCGGCGATGCCACTCTGATGTCCTGGCTGACCTTTCCCCCCGACCGCACCGAAATGGCTTTCTTGGTCGATCCTCTTCGCACCCGATGCTATTTCCTGTTCCGCCTCAAGCCCTCTGATCAGATCAAGGTGGTCAAGAGCTGGATCAGCGAGAGCAAGATATTTGTCCAGGACCTCCAGCGAGACGTCGACATGCTCGCTGCCCGCGAAATGAGCCCGAAAGTGGTGGCATACCAGAACCTTCTCCATCTTGGACAAGCTCGGCACGAATGGCTTAGGAAGCTATTGGCGAGCCTCCGACAACAAAGTGAAGCCGTCACCAGTCCCGGAGATCGTGTTCTCGTCGAGGCCTAACGGCTGATGCTGACGACTTTGAACTTCTTCTTCCCGTCTGGCGTGTCAAACTCGATCGATTCGCCCGCCGAGTGACCGAGCAAAGCCGTACCCATCGGGGATTCGTTGCTAATGAGGTCGCGGTTCGGGTCCGCCTCGATGCTTGAGACCACACGAATCTCGAATTCATCTCCGAATTCAGGATCACTCACCAAGACACGCGAGCCAATGCCAACATGGTCGGTCGGAATCGCATCGTCCTCCAAAATGTGGGCATTTCCGAAAATCGCTTTCAGCTCTGCGATTCGGTTTTCGACCATCGCCTGCTCGAATTTCACTTCATCGAGTTCGCTATTGTCCTCACTAAATTCACCATGCTGAAGGCTCTCGCGAATGCGCTCCGCAATTTCAGGCCTCTTAACCGACGTCAAAGTTTCAAGCTCCTTTTGCAGAGCCGTATAGCCGGACGGCGTAAGGGCTACACCGGCATGTGAATCGTTGGACAAATTCGTGTCGTTCATCGCGCTAGTCGTACTCGGTTCGTTGGGTCCCCGGCATTATACAGGAAGCCCATCAGGGAATTCTTGATTTTCGGCGTTTTACCCACCTTTGTGCCTTTCCATTCCACAAATCAGGCGGGAATTCTCGTCTAAGTTCCGAACGCATTGGGCGGGGAAAAGTTCCAGACCGGCAAAGGCGGGTAGATTAGCAAGCGATGAGAGGGCTGCTGACCTTATTGATGATGCTGCCAGCGCTGCTGTTCGCCCAGTCCACGGACCTGCTCATCACCGTCACCCCAAACTTTCGAACCGGGACCGACCGGGTCGAGCTTGCCGCCGTGAAGGCGGGCTATCCGCAGGATCTGATGCAGCAGCAGGCCAATGCCCTCTGCCGCAATCTGGGATCGAGCGCCCGAGGCTTCATTGGACAGAACTATAAGATCGGCGACCAAACGTTCACCAAGTGCAGCTTCGGCACCGACGGGCTCGTGAACCGGACCACAGGCCAGATTCGCCTCACTCCGCTCGTCCAAGCCTTCGCCGGAGCGCCCAGCCCCTACACGGTCGAGCAGATGATCATCATCGTCCAAGGCATGCAGCCTACCGGCAACACCTTGCGAGAATTTGGCTCAAAGGCCGTCCGAGTGCAAACCAACAGCACACCCTCACCGCCACAAATTGAGTATCGAGTCGCCCTGCTCTCTCAAGATCCCGCCGATCTCGTCATTCCTGACGAAAGAACTCCAGAACAAAAGACGCCTGCAAATACGTCCACCCAGAGGCAAAAAGGATTAGACTGGACGATGTGGGTCGCCATTTTCACCGCTGCATTGGCCGCCGCCTTTATTGTTTACTTCTTGCTGCTTCGCACGTCGACGAGGAGTCGCGGGTAGCCTAGCAAAACTTTAGATCAAGCCATGGATATCAATAGCGCAACTCTTCACGATTTTATCGAGATCGGCTTCCACGAGCGAGCCTCCGACGTCTGCGTCAAAGTTGGAGCACCTCCGACAATGCGCCAGCACAGCGTCTTTAAGCCACTCTCCGGCGGCCCATGGCCCGTTTGCGATGAAGCCATCGCGAAACGCCTGATCTATCAGGTCATGTCCGAAAAGCAGCAAAGAATTTTCGAAGACACCTTCGAAATGGACCTCGCGTTCTCCGTCAAGGACCTCTGCCGCGTCCGCGCCAATATCTATTGGCAGCGCGGTACGCCCGCCATCGTCATGAGAATCATCCCGCTCAAGATTCTCACCATCGAAGAGCTCGGTCTGCCGCCCGTCCTCAAGGAATTCACCAAGCACCGCCTCGGGCTCGTCCTCGTCACCGGCCCTACCGGATCAGGAAAAACGACTTCCCTCGCCGCGATGATTGACCTCATCAACCAGCAGAGGCCGTGCCACATCGTCACGATCGAAGACCCGCTCGAATTTGTTCACCAGGACAAGACTGCCTTCATCAGCCAGCGCGAAGTTCACATCGACACCGGGGACTTCCAGCCCGCCCTACGTGCCGTGGTTCGAGAAGCGCCGGACGTCATCCTCATCGGTGAAATGCGCGACCCCGAGACGATGAGCACCGCACTGCAAGCCGGTGAAACGGGCCACCTCGTCTTCTCCACCGTCCACACCGCCTCCGCCTATGAGACGATGGACCGTATCATCAACATGTTCCCGCCCCACGAGAAGCCGTTCCTCTGCCAGCGTCTTGCGGGAGCGCTTCGCGGCATCATCGCGCAAAAGCTCGTCCCAAGAGCTGATGGCCAAGGCCGCGTCGTCGCGAACGAAATCCTCGTCTGTACGCCCACTGTCTCGAAAGCGATCGAGGATGGCCACTTCTCCGACCTCTATCACATGATGAATGAGGGCGGATTCTGGGGAATGCAGACCATGAACCAGAGCCTCGTCCGGTACGTGAAGGCCGGCATCATCAGTGAAGATGTCGCCGTCCACTACGCTGGCTTGGCTTCTGAGCTGAAGCAGATGCTTCGAAGATAGTCGACCCGAGTCTTTTATATGCCTAGTAACGTAGTGAATGGGCTACGGGCTGAAGAGGCGCGGTGGTTATGCCGGGAGGACGATGAGTCGCTCCGAGCTTGAGAGAGCGCCCAGCTCGTAGCGTCTGGATGGGCTCGAACACGATCGTGGAAGCCCCGCAGACAAGCGGGGCGTTCCGTTTTTTTCACTAGGTTGAGCTCCGGGCGCGTAGCCCAAGGAACGACCTGTGGAAAGTATAACATTCGTTGGAATCGATGCGTCCAAGGACAAGCTGGATGTGCACATCGACCGTCCTCATCGGCGTCGCCACTGCTTCGCGAACACTCGAAAGGGTATCGCTCAGCTTTGCGCACATCTCGGCCAAGGCAAGTTCATCATCGCTATCGAGGCGAGCGGACGTTATGAAGCCCTCGCCCGCCATGAACTTGAAGCGGCAGGCTACGAGGTGAGGCTGCAGAATCCTCGCCAAGTGAGGCGACTTGCCGAAGGGCTGGGCATTGGAGCCAAGACCGACAGCATCGATGCCGAAATCCTCGCTAGAACCGCGACGCTGTGCACCCCCAATGAGCCTCGAACGAAAGAGCGGCAACAACTGACCGACGTCTCACGCGCTATTGAAACGCTCAAAAAGGAGCGCTCAGGCCACCTCGTCAGACTGAAAACCCCCGAGCTTTCGTTGGCCGTGGTCAAAGTGCTGAAAAAAGTCGTTCTCAGCTTGGAACGCCAGATCCAGAATCTCTCAAATGAGTTTGTTCGAATGGTGAAGCTCAGTCCGCTCGCTGAACGTTACGAACTTGCGATGAGTGTGCCGAGGGTGGGACCGAACACGGCCCGAATTGCCGTGTGCGAACTGCCCCAGGAGCTGGATCGCTGGTCGATTCGGCAGCTCGCGTCCTACGCTGGCGTGGCCCCTCACGACGACCAGTCCGGGAAGAAGAAGCTGCCGGCAAGACTGCCAAAACACAAAAATCCCCATCTAAAAGGCGCGCTCTACATGCCCGCGATGGGGCTCATAAAGCATCACGACTGGGCTAGGAAAACCTATAGCAGGCTGCGAACCCGTGGTCTCACCCACCAACAAGCCATCGTCCCCATCATGCACAAGCTTCTCTTCCACCTTGTCGGAGTCCTTAAACGTGGATCGGCTTGGCAGGCCGATCCACCGAGAAACACTTGACAAACTCTCACACGATCTCAAGACGGGGCGAATAGAGGCTCGTCCAAAACTGCAGCCGAAGTCGTGAGACAAGGATTGCGGGCGACGATAGCTTCAATACTTAAGTAGACATAGCTCGAATCTCAGCCTTGCCCGTCTTCAGGCATGGAGTTAGGCCGCCCCCGCCATCCCTTATCCCGCTGTCTCCTGACCCCTGTCCGCAGACCACCAACTACAGCCTCCCGCTGAATTGGCTAAACTTGAACATGGCAACGGGGATTTCGATTGAGCTGCTGCTTGTGCTGCTCGCGGGATTTTTGCTGCTGTGCATCCTTTCCAGCAAGGCCAGTTCAAAGCTTGGCATACCTGCGCTCGTTCTGTTCATCGGCATTGGCATGCTCGCTGGCAGCGATGGTCCGGGTGGGATCGACTTCACGAATGTTCATCTCACCAAGGACATCGGCAGCGTCGCCCTCGCCTTGATCCTATTTGCGGGCGGATTGGAGGCCAGTTGGAGTTCTCTGCGCCCGGTGGTCTATCGGGCGGTATCGCTGGCCACTCTAGGCGTCCTCATCTCCACCGTGCTCATCGCGGCGTTCGCCCACTTTGCCCTTGGGATGACTTTCTTGAGCGGGTTGCTGCTGGGATCGGTTGTGTCCTCGACCGACGCGGCGGCGGTCTTTGCTGTGCTGCGCAATTCGGGGATTCGGCTCAAGCACCGCATCGCGCCTCTGCTCGAACTTGAATCTGGAACGAACGATCCCCTCGCCATCTTCCTGACGCTCACGATGATCTCCATCATCAAGCATCCCGAAGCCTCGCCCCTTATTCACGTGCCGCGGCTGCTGATTGAGATGCCGCTGGGGCTTGCCTTTGGGCTGGTCGCCAGCCACGGCGCGAGCATCCTGATCAATCGGCTGCGCCTGGAATACGACGGTCTTTACCCCGTAATCACCCTTGCGATCGCCTTTCTGGCTTATGGGGGCGCGTCGCTGGTTGGCGGCAACGGCTTCTTGGCGGTTTACGTGGCGGGACTGGGTTTGGGCAGCCGCAACTTTATCCACAAGCTGGCCCTGATCCAATTTCACAACGGCATCGCTTGGCTCATGCAAATTACGATGTTCGTACTGCTCGGCTTGCTTGCCTTCCCATCCGACATCGCCGAAGTAGCGGGGCCGGGGATGCTTCTGGCCGCCTTTATGATTATCGTGGCGAGGCCGATCGCGGTGTTCATCTCGCTCGCCTTCGCTCACCTTGGGCGTCGTTCGAAGCTGTTTGTGGCCTGGGCAGGGCTTCGCGGCGCGGTGCCTATCATCCTCGCTACTTTTCCCCTAATGGCAGATGTACCGAGCGCGGGCCGGATCTTTAATCTCGTCTTCTTTGTGGTGATTTCATCGGTGCTGGTTCAGGGGACGACGGTGCGGCGGGTGGCGAAGGCGCTCTCGATCATTGCAAAGCCTCGGACGCGGGGCTTGCCGCTCTCAACCCACGACCATCCACTCTTTGAGGTGGAAATCGGCCCTGCATCACCCGCTTTGGGCAAGCTGGTTGTTGAGCTTAACCTGCCGCCGACCGCTCTATTGCTGCTGATCAATCGCGACGGCGAGCAACTGATTCCGCGAGGCTCGACGCTCCTGCAGGAAGGAGATTCCGTGACGATCGCGACGCGGCGCGACGATCGCGACGCCTTGCTCTTGCGCTTCTAGACTTCTACGGAGAGGATTGCTGTAGACTCGGGGCGACTATGAAGATTGGCATTTTCACCGCTTTGTTCGGGGACAAAACCCTTGAGGAGACGCTCGACATCGTGCAGGCGGAAGGCATCGAGGCGCTGGAATTCGGAGCGGGCGCTTATCCCGGCGCGGCTCATTTGGGTGGAAGCCATGAGGCGGTCGAGGAGTTGATTTCTAGCCAATCGAAACGAGATGCCCTCCTTCGCGCGGTGGAAAAGCGCGGGATTTCCATCTCTGCGATCTCCTGCCACGGCAATCCGATTCATCCTGACCGGCGCATCGCCGAGGATCATCATCGCGCGTTCGTGAACGCGGTCAGGCTTTCTTCGGCGCTTGGAGTGGGTGTCGTGAATGGCTTTAGCGGCTGCCCCGGCGACTCCCCAGATGCGAAGAATCCGAACTGGGTGACCTGCGCTTGGCCGGACGAGTTTCGCGAAATTCTCGACTGGCAGTGGAACTCGGTTGTGATTCCTTACTGGCAGGAGCAGCATCGTCTGTTGGAAGAGCACCGGGTGAACTTTGCGATCGAGATGCATCCGGGCTTTGTCTGCTATTCGAACGACACGCTGCTGAAGCTGCGGCGAGCAACCGGAGATCGGATCGGCGCGAATTTCGATCCTTCCCATCTTTGGTGGCAAGGCATCGATCCTATTGCGGCTGTGCGCGAGCTTGGCCGGGAGGGTGCACTGTTTCATGTGCATGCGAAGGACACGCGCATCGACCCTTACAACTCTGGCCGCAACGGCAATTTGGACACGAAGAGCTACGGCGACATCTTAGAGCGTTCCTGGGTTTTTCGTTCGGTGGGTTTTGGGCACACCTTGGGTTGGTGGAAAGACTTTTGCTCGAACCTGCGGATGGTGGGATATGACCACGTGCTTTCCATTGAACATGAGGACGGCCTGATGTCTCCGATGGAGGGCTTGCGCAAAGCCGTCTCGGTTCTGAAGCAGAGCGTCATCGCAGAGCCCGCGGGCGATATGTTCTGGGCGAGAGAGTAATCCTCTTTTTGCTGAATTTCTGCGCTGCCTATGCGGAAAACTTCCCGTGCAGGTTCAAACTGCGGTGGATAAAAGGGTGGACAGAATTGGGGAGAAATAATCGCCAAAATGCCGCATCTTGTGGGCTAAGCTCTTCGTCGCTACTAGATGTAGAAATCGTAGAAGAACTATGCGCTGTCCATTTTGCGGCTATATCGATCAAAAGGTGCTCGACTCTCGCCCTGCTCGCGAGGGTGAGGCCATCCGTCGCCGCCGCGAATGCTTAGAGTGCGGACGCAGATTCACGACGTTCGAAGAGCCCGAAAGGCCGCGCCTGTTCGTTGTAAAACGGGGCGGCTCTCGCGAGGAGTTCTCGCGGGAAAAGTGTTTGTCTTCGATGATCGTGGCCTGTGGCAAACGCCCTGTTGACATCGTCACGCTTCGAGAAGCCGCAGCGCGCATTGAGCGCAACCTCTTCCAGGAGTTTGAGGACGAGGTCCCGAGCAGCTTTATTGGTGAACAGATCATGGCACAGCTCCGCAGCATCGACTCCGTCGCTTACGTGCGGTTCGCGAGTGTGTACCGCCAGTTTGAGTCGGCCGACGATTTCGCAGCAGCACTGAAGGAGTGCCACGAAAATCGAGGTGTTGAGTCTTTAGTATTGAGTGTTGAGGAGACTCGCTTGTGAGCCACCTACCTATCGAAGAAACGAATCTGTTTAGGAAGGTCGACAACCTCACAGATAGGATTTGGAAAGAAATAGACAAATGGAAGCCTTTTCTTCTCGACACAGTTGGAAAGCAACTGGTACGCGCTCCCGACAGCATTGGGGCAAATCTTGTCGAAGGTGATGGGCGGTTCCATGCTGCCGATGCCCTTAGATTCTTTTTCATAGCCCGAGCATCGGGCCGAGGAACCCTTTACTGGCTACGAAGATGCCATCGTCGAGGCTTGATCTCAGAAGAGCTTTCGATTGAACTCGTGAGCGATTGCAATTACATTTTTACGTCCCTTAACGGTTTGATCAATTATCGAAAATCTCAGATGTCGCAGGTTCGAGAAGAAACGACCGTCGACGATCCTCCAACCTCAACACTCAATACTCAACACCTCTTAATTTCTGACAATCCAAATCAACCCACACCCACAGTTGTCTCATGAAAATCACCCGCTACTTCACCGCTTCTGACCCGACCGACGCCTATGCCGGTCTCGACTTCGTTCCTCGCAAGAGCGAGATACGGAATACCGACGGCTCCACAGTCTTCCTGATGGAAAACGTGATGGTGCCGAGCGGGTGGAGTCAGGTTGCCACCGACATCCTCGCCCAGAAATACTTCCGTAAAGCTGGCCTGAAAGAAAACAAGGGCGGCAATCAGAGTGAGTTCGGCGACAAAGACGCCGATCACGAGTCAGATTCGCGTCAAGTCTTCCACCGCCTCGCCGGCTGTTGGACGAGCTGGGGCAGCAAATTTGGCTACTTCGACACGAACGATGATGCCGCCGCCTTTTACGACGAGCTTTCCCGCATGCTCGCCATGCAAGTGGCCGCGCCAAACTCGCCCCAGTGGTTTAACACCGGCCTGCACTACGCCTACGGCATCACCGGCAGCCCTCAAGGTCACTTCTATGTCGATCCGAAAACCGGCCGTCTCGAACGCTCCAAGAACGCCTACGAGCGGCCCCAGCCACACGCCTGCTTCATCCTCAGCGTCAAAGACGACCTTGTAAACGAGGGCGGAATCATGGACCTGTGGACCCGCGAGGCCCGCATCTTCAAGTACGGCTCGGGAGTCGGCACGAACTTCAGCAAGATTCGCGGCGAGAACGAGAAGCTGAGCGGCGGCGGTAAATCGAGCGGCCTGATGAGCTTCCTCAAAGTGGGAGATCGATCCGCGGGCGCGATCAAATCGGGCGGAACGACGCGCAGAGCCGCCAAAATGGTTTGCCTCGATATCGATCATCCGGATATCGAGGAGTTCGTGGGCTGGAAAGTCCGTGAGGAGCGCAAAGTCGCCGCCCTCGTGACTGGCACCCAGCTCAACAACAAGCACCTGAACGCCGTCATCCAAGCCTGCTGGCGTGGCATGCCCGTCCCGGGCATGAGTGTCACGGGCGTCTCGCCCGTTCAGGATTGCAATCCACGCACCAACGCCGATCTTCGCCGCGCGATCGCCGAAGCGAAGGCCGCCTACATCCCGCTCAACTACATCCAGCGCGCCATCCAGCTCGCCGAGAACGGCGCCACCGCTATCGAGTTCCCGCTGATGGACACCGGCTACGAGTCGGAAGCCTACGTCACCGTCTCCGGCCAGAACTCGAACAACTCCGTTCGAGTGCCGAACGAGTTCTTCCACTCCGTCGAGAAGGATCTCGACTGGAATCTGAACGCCCGAATAAGTGGCAAGCCGATCAAAACTGTCAAGGCCCGCGAGCTTTGGGATGAGATCTGCGAAGCCGCATGGCAAAGCGCCGACCCCGGCATTCAGTACGACAGCACGATCAACGAGTGGCACACGTGCCCCGCGGACGGCCGCATCAACGCGAGCAATCCCTGCAGCGAGTACATGTTCCTCGATGACACCGCCTGCAATCTCGCCTCGATCAATCTTGTCAAGTTCTACAACGCCAAAACCGGCGAGTTCGACATCGAAGGCTACAAGCACGCAATCCGCCTCTGGACCATCGTGCTCGAGATCAGCGTCCTCATGGCGCAGTTCCCGAGCAAGGACATCGCCCAGCTCAGCTACGACTTCCGCACCCTCGGACTCGGCTACGCCAACCTCGGCGCGCTGCTCATGCAGATG
Organism: Armatimonadota bacterium; assembly: GCA_023392285.1. Classification (GTDB taxonomy): domain Bacteria; phylum Armatimonadota; class Fimbriimonadia; order Fimbriimonadales; family Fimbriimonadaceae; genus JAEVZK01. The sequence goes on from JAEVZK010000155.1 coordinate 12,405, forward strand.
GGAATACCTTATGACAGCAAGCAGGGATTCGCGATCACCGGCGCCCTCACGAGCATCCTCGGAGGCGAGAGCTACGCCGCCAGCGCCGAGCTTGCCAAGGAGCTAAAGCCGTTCGCCAAGTACGAGAAGAACGCGCCGAACATGCTGCGCGTCATCCGCAACCACCGCCGAGCCGCTTATAATGCGCCCGCCAGCGACTACGAGGGACTCGCGATCAAGCCCGTCGGTATCGACCCCGACGAGTGCCCAACCGAGTTCCTCAAGGCCGCTCGTCAAGCTTGGGACAAGGCGCTCGATCTCGGCGAGAAGCACGGCTTCCGCAACGCCCAAGTCACCGTCCTCGCGCCCACCGGCACGATCGGCCTGATCATGGATTGCGACACCACCGGCATCGAGCCCGACTTCGCCCTCGTGAAGTTCAAGAAGCTCAGCGGCGGTGGCTACTTCAAGATCATCAACCAATCCATCCCGCCCGCCCTGCGCAAGCTCGGCTACGACGAGGTCCAGATCGACGACATCGTGAAGTACGCGATCGGGCACAAGAGTCTTCCCAGTGTCACGGACGTCTCGTCCGTGAGTGTTCAGGGCCGTCCCGGCCCCGGCATCACCCGCGCCTCCCTCAAAGCGAAAGGCTTCTCCGATGCCCTTCTCGACACCGTCGACGAAGCTCTCAAGAACGCCTTCGAGATCGGTTTCGCTTTCAACAAGTGGACCCTCGGCGAAGAGTTCTGCAAGAGCCTCGGATTCACCGACGCCCAGCTCGACGACTGGCAGTTCAACATGCTGCGCGAGCTTGGCTACTCTCAAACCGAGATCGATCAGGCGAATGAGTACGTCTGCGGCACCATGACGATCGAAGGCGCGCCCCACCTGCGAGATGAGCACCTGCCCGTTTTCGACTGCGCGAACAAGTGCGGAAAGAAGGGACAGAGGTTCATCAGCGCAGAAGGCCACATCCGCCAGATGGCCGCCGCCCAGCCATTCCTCAGCGGCGCGATCAGCAAGACGATCAACCTCCCCGGCCACGCCACGATCGGCGAAGTCAACGACGCCTACTGGCTCTCCTGGCAGCTCGGCCTCAAGGCCAATGCCCTGTATCGAGACGGAAGCAAGCTCAGCCAACCCCTCAACGCCAGCAGCGACGACTCCGCCGCCGCCATTCTGGAGGCTTCGCTAGAGGAAGGTGAATCGAGAATAGAGAATGGAGAATCGCTAGAAACTCCAGACCATTCACCATTCACCATTCACCATTCACCCCAAGATGAAATCTTGGAAGCCGCCCAAAAGCTCGTCTACCGCTACATCGCCAAGCGGCGAACCCTCCCCGCTCGAAGGCGCGGCTACACTCAGAAAGCCCGAGTCGGAGGCCACAAGGTCTACGTCCGCACCGGCGAGTTCGAGGACGGCAGTCTAGGCGAAGTTTTCATCGACATGCATCGCGAAGGCGCCGCCTTCCGCTCATTGATGAACTGCTTCGCTATCGCCATCTCGTTGGGCCTTCAGTACGGAGTCCCGCTCGAAGAGTTTGTCGAGGCCTTTGTCTTCACCCGGTTCGAGCCGAATGGGATCGTCGGAGGCCACGACAACATCAAGATGAGCACGAGCGTCATCGACTACATCTTCCGCGAGCTCGCCCTCAGCTATCTGGGTCGGACTGACCTGGTTCAAGTGAAGCCCGAGGATCTTCGCGGCGACACCGTCGGCAAGCCCGCCCAGGTACCAGAGTACGACGACGAGGAGGAGCAGGGGATGATCGAAGGTCCGGTTCCCGGCCGCGCGTGGGAAGACCACACTTCGCTCGGATTTACGCACGGTGACAACTCGAACGACCAGCCTTCCCTGCCCATGGACCCGAACAACAACTTGGCGATCGGCTCCCCCGCCTGGGTGCTAGAAGAGGAGCAAAAGCGCAAGGTGCAGGAGGCTAGAGCCGTAGTCGCCGGTGCGGGAGAGGTGTCAAGTGTTAAATCTGGAGTGTTAAGCTCCCCTTCCTCCCTCAACACCCAATACTCAACACCCAACACCTTCTCCAAGACTCAACACTCAACATCCAACACCTCCACTTCGGAGATCGGAGAAAAAATCAGGCAGGCAAGATTGAAAGGCTACGAAGGCGACCCCTGCAGCAATTGCGGCGCCTTTACCATGGTCCGCAACGGAGTTTGTCTGAAGTGCGATAGCTGCGGAGAAACCAGCGGGTGTTCATAGGAAAATTCCTACCTGGTCGACGCTTTGGACTGCGGTGATTCATCACCGCTTTAACGCGGCGGAGCTTGCTCCGCCGCAGGAAAAATCCCCAAAGGCTGAATGTTGACCGCTCTGGTTCGCAAACTCGTTTCGATGCCTCAGAACGGGGATGAGGAAGGCTTGGAAAGATCTGAGCCCAAGTCCTGAGGCTCTCCGGATAGCCTCAGGACTTGGAGCGTGGACCACCGGGGTGTCGCGAAACCCCCGTCCTGAGGCATCTTATAGCATATTGTCAGCCTGCGGTACTTCCAATCCTTGGCACGAAACACGCGGCGGCCTATAATGCGGCATGCGTACTGCTTTTCCGCTTTTATTCTCCTTTTGCCTCTCCTCGGTGTTCGGCCAAGCGCCCGATTTCGGCGGGAAGGCGCAGATTGCGGCGCTCGACAAGGCGAGCTTCATGCTGGGGAGTTGGAAGGGCTCGGGTTGGGCCTCCATCGGCTCGGAGAAGCACGAGTTTCAGGGCACTGAAGTGATTGAAAGGCGGTGTGGAGGCGCCCTATTCTCGCTCGACGGAAATCATTTCATCACCGTCGGCGATCGCAAGATCCCTATCCACGTCGCCTTCGGGTTCCTGCGCTTTGACGACAAGAAGGGCGGCTATTTCATGCGTTCGCACCTCTCAAATGGATTGGAGATGGAATACCCGATCACGATCACCGCGAACGGCTACACCTGGGAGCAGGACAGCCCGAACTGGGGGCACGTTGTGTACACCGCCACCTTCTCCGGCGGGTCTTGGACCGAGTACGGCGAAACGGAGAAGGACGGCAAGAAGACTCGCGTGTACGAGATGACGATGAGGAAGCAGAAGGCCTAAAGACATCCGCCTTAAGGCTCCGCCGCTTACAGTGAAGTCGGTCTGCGCTTGCGGCGTAGACTTGCGCGCTTCAAGAGCCGGAAGCAATCCAACTTGCTCTAAGGCACTCCGTAGCCCAACCCGTGCTTTTGTGCTTGTCTGCTCCGCGCTAGTGCGCGAACCGGCCCCACCCTAAGCGGCGGAACTACTCAAAATTGGGAGTTCCGTCTTTGTCATAGAAGTTTGTGAAGGAGGCATATACTTTGGGAGATGATTGGCATCTGGTGGAGGATGTCCGGTAGGGATCGGGCTGCCGTGTGTGTTTTAGTGCCGATCTTACTGGCATTTTTCGCCTGGATCATTGTCGGCAATTTCCTGATGTTCTGGATTAGCGGTGCCCTACTCCGCGCTCACGGCGTGCCGGTCGAGGGTGTGGTGACGAGAATTGGCGCTCATAATCAAATCCGCTACACATGGATGGTCGACGGTCACAAGTTTGAGGCGGAAGATGGCACTGGCCACCCGATGTTTGCCGCTGGCGACACGATTCCTCTTCGCTACCTCCCCGAATCGCCGTCGGTCGCGCACTTTGACTGGAAGAAGTTGGAATGGCGTGGGCAGGTTGGCTTCCTCGTTTCGTTAGCGATGTGGGTGGGCACCTGCATGCTTCTCCTAGGGAAGCTCCGGCGGGACTACCCGGCCTGACTCGATCCAGCCCGCTTCGCGATAATTGGGAATGGACGTTTTGGTGCCTCCGCCGCTTGCGGTGGAGCCTTAGAGTCTGTTGAGCTGCCCTAGAAGCGAAGCTCCACCCCTACCCCCTCCTCAGTTTCCGCCCCAGCCCCCCCACCACAAACTCCTTCCCCAAAAAACCGAGGAGGGGGACCGGAATTGACATGAACCTACATTTATGCCGCAGGACGGGAGATGAGGCAGCCTATAGAGAACGCGGGCCCAAGTCCCGAGGCTCTCCCGGATAGCCTCAGGATGGAGAATGGGGGTTGTAAAAGGAAAGCTCGTCTGTCCTCAACAGGCGTGTGGCTGCGGCGATTCATCCTCTCGCAGACGATTTTCACGCAGACAGTGAAGACGCGCGGAAAGGACGATTGTTGGAATGACCCACAAAATCAAGAGCAGAGATCCGCGCTGCACGGTGTTCGCATGTTTCTTCTCGCGTGCCGAGTGCCTGGCCGTAATCTCCGCGTCAATTTGACTTATCGAAAATTCTCGTCCGGACGAGGAGAGCCGCCGTTCCAAGGAATGGCTCAAAGAGGTCATTTGCCAAACAACGATGGTGACGATCGTGAGGAACATCATCATCCATTGGATTCTCCTCTCCTCAGGCGTTCTTGCGTCCAGCACAGCATCAGTATAACAAATGGGTAAGGCGTCCATGCCTTAGGACGGGAGATGAGGCAGCCTATGAATAACGCGAGCCCAACTCCTGAAGCTATCCAGTGAGCCTCAGGACTTGGACAGTGGTTGGCCCTGGTACCGCGCTGCCCCCGTCCTGAGGCATGGAGTATCCGCAATCTAACTGGCTTGGACGGCACGTCGATGCCTCAGGACGGAGATGAGGCAGCCTATAAATAAAGCGGGCCCAAGTCCCGAGGCTATCCAGTCAGCCTCAGGACTTGGACAGTGGTTGCCCCAAGTGCCCCGCTGCCCCCGTCCCGAGTCAAGGCAACAAGGAACCCCCCCCTCAGCGGCCTTTGACCAGGCGTAGAAGCTGACGCACCGCGCCGAGGTGGAAGGCCGCGTGAGCGACGTTCGCGAAGGCGCCGATGCAAGGCTTACCTTCTTCAAACAACTTGTCGGCAGAGCCGAGCAATGTGTTCACTTCGTGGCGCAGACCCGCTTTGATGTCTTGCCATTGGGCTTCGTCGACGGTCTGGTTCTTCCAAGATCCTGGCCAATCGTCGACCACCCTCTCGCCGCGCAAGTAAGCGTTCGTGGTCCAGAGGTAATACCGTGTATGGTCGGTGTGAGCGGCGATTGAAGAAACATCTGGCGCCAATTGAACGGAGGCTTCCTCGGCGCTCAAGCCATCGATCGCATCGTAGAATCCCTCATTGCCCTGCACGAACCACGTGCCATCTGCACCCGCTTCAATCGCGGAAAAGGTCTCTTTCAAGATTGCCTGAAATGAGGCTGCAGTAGTGCTCATGGGTGGCAGTTTACTGGGCACGGAGCTTTTAAAATTCGACGGGAACTTTAGCCCGTCGTCCGCCTCTTACCCTAACCTTCAAAGTTTCAAATTAGCCGCCATAGGGAGCCTGCTTGATGTTGCCGATTCCCTTTTCCGCCATGAGACGCTCGATTGCGTCTGGATCGCGTGGAGCCGCACCGGACATGATCACGGGATCGCCATCCGTAACGAGTATGTCGTCTTCAATCCGAATGCCGATATTCCAGTATTTGCGATCGCACGGACTTCCCTCTTTGATGTAAATACCGGGCTCGACGGTCAGGCAATTGCCAGGCTGGAGCACTCGGCTCAATGGGTCATGGACGTCAAGGCCGATTCCATGCCCGAAGCCGTGCATATAGTATCGACCGAGCTCCCCTGCTTCCTTGATAATCCCGAGGCGAATGAGGCCATCCGCGAGTTCCTTCGCGCAGGCGGCACCGACTTGGCCCTGATCGACGCCCTTTCGGCACAGCTCGATTCCCGCGCTTTGGGCCCTGAGAACCACTTCATAAATATCTCGCTGCGGCCGGGTCCACTTGCCGGTGATCGGGAAGCTGCGCGTTACGTCCGCCGAATAGCCGTGGAATTCGCCCGCAGTATCCATGCACATGACATCACCCGCATTCATGGGTCCTCGGTTGGGTTCGTAGTGCAGAATCGTGCTGTTCGGGCCGCTGCCGCAGATGGGGGGATAGCCTTCATACTCGCAGCCTTCGCGCCCAAACATGTACTTGACCAGAGAGCCAATCTCCCATTCCCGCATCCCCGGCTCCGCCGTGCGCATGGCTTCGATGTGAGCCCTTGCGGAAATCTCGCAAGCTTTTTTGATCAGAGCTATTTCCGCCGGCGATTTAATTTCTCGCGCTGACAGGACCAACCTTCCCACGTTGCGTCCTTTCGTAAAGCCATTGGTGTCCAGCCACTTGACCGCCATCGCCGATGTCGCCCGCTCCCAGCCGCTCTCGTCGGGCGGGATGGACAAGGAATAGTTCTTAGCCGTCGCCGCGACGGCCAGACTGGGCAGCATTCTCGTAAATTCTTTATTTGGAAAGGCAGCATCCATGCCTAACATCGGAACCGCATTCGCAGCTCCCATCCGATAGCCCAGCCACGTGAGAGAAGCGGGATCGGGCTCCTCCGTGAACAGCACCTCATGCACCGTCTTTCCATTGACGGTTACCCCGCCAGGAATCAGCACAAGCGCGCCATCAGGCTCTTCATAACCGGTTAGGTAAAGGAAATTCGAATCCCCGCGATACTGGTAGTCCACGTCATTGTTTCGATTCCTGGTCGGATTGCTGAAGAAGATGGCGATGCTTCCCGGTTCGAGTTGCTTGAGGAGCGCAACTCGTCGCGCTTTCAATTCCTTCGCACCAATTTTGTCGGTCTCAAAGATCGGATACGGATTTTGCTGCTGGATAATGATAGGTGCGACGCCGAAGAGGATCATCCCTCCTATTGTATGACACGAGCGTCAGTTCGACCAGCAGCAGCATCCGGCGATCAGAAAGACACCGGCGCCTGATCCCTTACAATTACTCGGCAAGCACCGTGTAGGTGCTGAAGGAGGAGTGCATCATGGGTTTTTCTCCTCGCCGTTTGGCAAGGCGCAGATCTTCGAAAGCCCGCTTGTGTCCTTCGCGAAACTCATCAGAGCCGGTCCATGCTTGGAAGCTCTCCTCATCTTTCCAATAGCTGACAACGAGAAACGGCTCTCCTTCCGCTTTGGGTTCTAAGACAACCATACTGAGGAAGCCGAGCATGGTATCGATTGCATGGGCGCGACTTCGGAACAGTTCCGTAAAGCGAGGCACATAGTGGCGTTCGCAATCTATGCTGTTGATGGCAACAAAGCCAGGCTTGCAGATGCCGAGACCTCCACAACAATCGTAGCTGGGCGCGGATACGAGTGATCCATTTTCCTCTTTCATAACTGTAGATATCTTACTATACGAAAGAGTAAAGTTTCGACGTGCAGCCAATTGACACGGAAAATCTCTTTAGCGCCATCGCACATCGCCGTTCATTGGGCCTTGCCCGCCTCAACGATCAACCCGTGGATCGCAGACTCGTGCTGAAAATGCTCGAAGCTGCAAACTGGGCTCCAAGTCACGGCGATACCGAGCCTTGGCGATTCCAAGTGTTTATGGATGACGGCCGTCTACGTCTAGCCGAAGCCTATGCAGAGGCTTATCGGCAAATGTCTGGCGAAGATTTCGATGCGGCGAAGTGTAAGGCAAACTACGATCGAGCGCTGAGCGCCCCCGTTTGGATTTCAATCGGGATGCTGCCAAAACTCGGACTCGACGGGACTCCGATCCACTCAGAAGAGGAAGAGGTCCTGGCGGTCGGCTGCGCCGTTCAGAACATGCACTTGATGGCGAGCGCTCTCGGGCTTGCGGGCATGTGGCACTCGAAGGGCATCTCCGTCTGCGAGCCGGTCCGCAGATGGCTTGGCTTAGAGTCACCCGGCCGATTGATGGGGTTTTTCTTCTGTGGATATCCCAAAGTAGCGTGGCCAGACGGCGAGCGCGGACCGCTGCGTGAAAAGGTGGTCTGGCACGGATGACAGAGGCGGTAAAGCGCCCAATTGATGTTGCAACTGGACGCTCCGCTTTGTTTTAGAAGCGAATCGCTTCGATTGCCGCGTTGTAAACCTTCTCAACGCTCGGAAGGACAAATCGCTCGAGAGTCTTCGCCCACGGAACAGGCGTATCCATTCGAGTCACGCGCATAGGCGGTGCGTCCAGATATTGGAATGCCTTGCTGGTGATTCGGGCCACGATTTCACCCGCAAAGCCGCACGTCATTGGAGCTTCATTGACCACGACGACTCGATTAGTCTTGGCAATAGAATTGAAGATCGTTTCTTCATCCAACGGAACGAGCGTCCGGATGTCGATGACCTCGACACTGTATCCTTCCTCTTGCAGCTTGTCGGCAGCTTCAAGGCAGTGATAGACATTTTGCCCGTAGCTCACAAGGGTCAGATCGGAACCCTCTCGGCGAATTGCGGCCTTACCTAACGGAACGATGTAATCATCCTCTGGCAGCTCTTCGGATATGTTGCGCAAACGGTACAGTTCCTTGATCTCATAAGAGATCGTGGGGTTGCCGGAACGCAGGGCCGCCTTCGTCAGGCCCTTTGCATCGTAAGGTGTCGATGGGCAGATCACCTGAAGCCCGGGCGAGTTGCAGAACCATGCCTCGTTCATTTGGCTATGGTAGAGCGCTCCTCCACCATAGGCTCCCGCCGGGCCTCGCACAAGGATCGGCATATTGACTTCACCAGCCGTACGGTAGCTGTACGTCGCCATCATGTTGACAATCTGGTCAAAACCACACGAGATGAAATCGATAAACTGCATCTCGACCATAACGGTCTTGCCATTCAGAGCCATTCCAACCGCCGAGCCGACAATACAGGCTTCCGAAATTGGCATGTCTACGACCCGTTTGTCTCCAAACTGAGCTTGTAAGCCTTCCGTCACGCCAAACGCTCCACCCAGAAGACCGATGTCCTCGCCTTGGCAGATCATCTCCGGGTTTCGCGCCATCTCTTCAAAGAGCGCCTCCTTGATTGCCGTCAGATAATTCTTCTTCAGGCTCGCATCAGAGGCCTCGGGTCGGGTTGCTACCGCGCTCATGCTTGCTCCTTAAACACCCACATCGCTCCTTCTTCGGGCGCTGGCGGTTCGGATTTTAAGGCGAACTCAATGCCTTCGTTGAGATACTCCACCACGTCTGGAGGAAAGTCTTCGTTGGTCGTTTCCATCGCGTTTCGTCCTTCCACCATGTACTGTTTCGCTTCGTCCTTCGTGATGTACCCCAATTCGAGGAGGCGCTTCCGGCATACCGCGATGGGATCGCGTTTGCGGCCAATCTCTACTTCCTCCTTGGGCCGGTACTTGGCGGCACGATCGTCGTCATGGTCGCCGTGCCCATAAGCTCGAAACGTCTTGCATTCGATGATGGAGGGCCCCTTTCCGGCTCGAGCATAGTCGACGCACTGCATGACCTTGTCATACACGTCGAACACATCTTGGCCGTCGGCGATCAGACCGGGAATTCCATAGCCATCGGCTCGTCTGGCGAAGTCCTTCTGCGAGTATTCCAACTCGGTTGGAGTACCGTACGCCCATTGGTTGTTCTCAATGATCGTGATCACAGGCAGCTTATGAACCGCTGCATAGTTAATCGCCTCGTGGAAGATGCCTTGCGCGGTCGAGCCTTCGCCGTTGTAAGTAAGAACCACGCTGTCACCGCCGTCCAGTCGATCCGCATATGCCACACCGGCCGCAACCGGGATGGTGCCCGCCAACATCGAAGTGGAGTGGATAATGCGCTTTGCCCGGCTGCCGATGTGCGACCAGTTATCCCGAGCCCGTCCTGGTGAGCCGACTCGGCAAAAGACTTGTGAGCAGATTTCCTGGATCGTCATGCCCATGCGATCGGGATTTCTCCAGCCGCTTCGAAAGTCCTTCAGGAAGAAGGCGGGCATGTCGCGATGGATCGGGCTGATCCAGTCGGTCGGCTTGAGGCCGAAAAGCGACCCTACGAGTATCGCCTCTTGGTTGTGGCTGGAATACAGCGTGCCGGTTAAGCGGCCTCGCTTCTTCTCCTTGATCAGACGCACGTCGAAATATCGTGCAAGGTAGAGTTCCTTGAACATTTCGAGGCACTCTTCTTTGGTGAGTTTCGAACTGGGTAATTGCGAAGGGACGAATTCCGATTGTTTCTTGTCAGCGGTCGCGGCGCCTGAATTTGGGCTCAAAGCGGTCAACTCCTATTGATGCCTACAAGGTTACCTTCTGGGCCGATTTTATGGCAACCGGAGGTGGCCGCCTCGCACCTTGCAAGAGCACTTCGTTTGCACAAGATGGCGAGCCATCTCTGTATATATCGGCTGGAGCTCGCAGTAACTTCAGAGACCTCTCTCGGCGAGATTAAACGGCCGTTCGCTGGCGGGGGCGGAGCAGGTTGTCGACATACAGCCGCTGATGCGCCCAACCCGCCAACTTCCCAAACCGATCGCGAAAGAAATCGCCGACGATGCGGTATCTCAGATCAGTCAGAGGTTGCCCGCGGTACTGCGGAAAGAATTCACGAACGGCCGCCTGCCACAGGTGGGTGTCGATCGGCACCGCTTCACCAAAGTGAAGTCCGAACAGGCAGATGCAGTCGGCGAGCTTGCGGCCAACAAAAGGGATGGAAAGCAGTTCGCCGAAGGCTTCTCTATAGCCAGCCTGCTTCAGTGCGAGCAGGTAGGCATCGCCACCCCTCGACACAATCTCCTCGGCGGCGATTCGTATGGTGGCGGCGCGATAGCCAAAGCCTTGTGCTCGCAGACTCTCCTCAGGAATCTGCGAAATTCTTTCCGCACTTGGAAAGGCGAACTGGCCGCCCTCGAGCGGCTCTCCATATTGTCCGAGCTTTTGGCACATCGGGCCAATTCGCTTCAGGTGGTTGTTCGCCGTGCAAAGAAAGCAGAAAAAGGTTTCGACAGGATCGTCTGGCTGCATCATTCGAAGCCCGCGCAGCGGCGGAATCAACTGCGAAAAGACTGGTTCGGCTGCGATCACCCTCCCTGAGGCTTCCGTGTCATCAAAATCTAAGTTGAGTAAACGCCGAACGTGATCTTCCGTTGAGTCTGTAGATATGGAAAGACGATCACCAGCGACGCTCATTCGAAAGCGAAAGCGGTTGTCCACGCCGATCCAACAGCTCCCGTCTTGAACCCAGCGAAAGACTTGTCCACTCGACATACACCGGTCGAGATCCAGGGAGCCGGAGAGCGAAATCTCGAACTGATTCAATCTGAAGTTGGTACGGCGGGCGTGAGTTGAGCGACTCGCGTGGGCAATTTCACCGAGGAAGCGAGCTTCTCGATCTCTTCCCAAATCGGTGGACAAACCTCTCGGTCGATGTGCTGGAGAATCAACTGGGTTTGCCGAATGTACTTAAACAGCTTGTCTTCACTCCGCGTCGCCAGAGCATTTCGAACGTTCGAGAGACGGTCCGCGAGCTTAACTGTCTTGGCCTCCCTGGACATCTGATCAATCTCTTGGAGCATCAGATGCGTTCGGAGCTGCCAAATCTCTTCGGGGGATAAGCCGGTGCGGTCTGGTTCTTCTCGAGTGACTTCCCGCACGATTCGCGCCACCCTAGGTCCGAACTTCTTCTCTAGCTTCTGGAGCGCAGATTCTGGATCGTCCGCGGCAGTTTCCTCCACCACATCGTGGAGAGCTGCGGCGCAGAGCACCTCCTCGTCCGTGATGCGGCCCTCGTATCGAAGGATGTTAACGACCTCGATCGGATGGGTGATGTAAGGCAACGCAAACTCACCGTCTCGATCCTGCGACTTGTGAGCCTTAAAAGCCCTTCGGATTGCCTTGTGAAGTAATGGAAGTCCGACGTTTGTCATATTCCATTCTGGCACGGAGCAGCGTTAGCTTGGTTCCGCCGTCTTCGGCTTTTCTTCTGGATCAGAACGCTTGCCTTCCTCGACTCCCTTCTTAAACTCTCCCATTCCCTGGCCCACGCCTCGCATCAGCTCTGGAATTTTGCTACCGCCGAACAGGAGAACGACCACAACGAGAAGGATGATCATGGTCGTGGGCGAAATCATCGCGACGGGCATGAAATTGAAAATTGACATATTCGCTAAACCTTAAAGACGAGCATACAGCGTGCCACGTCGCACATGAGCATCTTTGACGTTAATTGCCCTCATTTGTTTGGTTTCCGAAGAACGCGTCTGCGGCATAAACTTCGCGAAGCTCGCCGTCGACGTTCAGCACAAGCTGCGCTTCGGCACCGATGCCAATCGCGCTGCCAATCTCACCGCTGGGCAACTGGTATTTCCTTCCGGCCGTGTAATCGAACAGGTCCCAAACTTCCTTCACTGCGCTCCATGAGTCGGGTTCGGGCATCTTCGCAAAGCGATCCAAAATCAGTTTTGCCACCTCGATTGGATCGAGTACACCCCCTTTGTAGAGCTTCACACTCGTCGCGATCTTTGCAAGTTCTTCCGGAAAAACTAGATTATTCAAATTGATCCCGATGCCAACGACCGGAATTCTCCGTCCCGCCGAGTCGGCCACGATCTCGGTTAAGATGCCCCCGATCTTATGGTTGCCGAGGATGAGATCATTCGGCCATTTGAGCTCACAGAAGATGACAGAAGCGGCGGCGACTGCTACGGTCATGCCGACTAGGTACGGTTTCGGATGATCGGCGTAGGCTTCGAAGCTCATCGACATGGTCAGCGAATCCCCCGGTGAACTCAGCCATTCACGGCCGAACCTTCCTCTGCCGAGGGTCTGCTGATGAGCGAAGAAGACGCCAGTTTCGCCCTCCCTCAGGGCGTGCGCAGCTTGATCCTGGGTAGAGACGACCGATTCGAACTCATGCCATGTACCGTTCTCGAGCGGTGACCTCACTCGAACTCCATGTGGAACGGAAGAGCGATCGCGGAGTGGGTTAAAGCACCGACCGAAAGCAGATCGACACCGGTCTGCGCGATCGGCCTAACCGTGTCCAGGTTGATCCCACCACTGGCCTCGAACAGCACGCGCCCTCGAAATCGTGAGACGGCTTCGCGCATCGTGAACGGGTCCATGTTGTCGAGCAGCACAACGTCGGCACCTGCCTGAACGGCTTCCTCCACCTGTCGAAGATCTTCGCATTCCACTTCGATTTTGGTCATGTGCGAAGCGTATGACCGGACGGCTTCGATGGCACCCTTGATCGAACCCGTCGCTTGAATATGGTTATCCTTGATCATCGCTCCGTCATAGAGACCCATTCGGTGATTGTGACCCCCACCACATCGAACGGCATACTTCTGGAGCGATCGAAGTCCGGGCAAGGTTTTACGGGTATCGATAACTTTTGCCGCTGTACCTTCCACTTTATCGACGAATTGTCGAGTCAAGCTCGCTACCCCACTCAGGTGCATGAGGAAGTTAAGCGCGGTTCGCTCAGCCATCAGGGCTCTTCGGGTCGGCAGCGCTCCCTCGATCACGACATCACCGCGGCGCACTGGCTGGCCATCGCCAATTCGGACTTCGATGTCGCTACGATCTGGGTCTGAAGGATACGGTGCCAGGAGATATTCGGAAATACCAACTCCGCACAGGACACCATCCGCCTGAGCTTCGATGTACCACTTGCTGATCTGATCGGGACTAAGGCAGCCACCGGTCACATCGCCGAAACCAACATCTTCGATGATCGCGTCTTCGACCGCGTCCAGCCAATTGGCTGGCTCCGGCTGCAACCAAGGATTCATATAACGCACCCTATTGCAATTTGCACTTTCCCCAAAGTTATCCACATCCCCTTGAGCCGAACTTGTACCTGAATAGATGCCTTGTCCACCGCAATATCCACACTCTGAACGGTTGAAAGTGAAGCGCTTGGGAGAGCAAAGTTATACATCTCCAGCGTCTACTTTCTCTTGTAAAATCGTTTGGAGACGATCATCCCCGGCTCCATTTTGCCGCGGATGTCTACCCCGCATTGGGTGTTGAGGGGGACGTCTGCATCGATAAAGGCGAAAGCAATCGAGCTTTCCAACACCGGGCTATAAACTCCGCTGCTGATTTCGCCAACCTCCTTCCCCTCAACATATACTTTCATTCCCGGCGACAGGAGTCGCTTCGAATCGAGGCGAACCCCCTGCAGCTTTCGCGCGGTTCCGTTTTGCCGCGCTGCGTTAATCGGATCGCTGCCATTGAAAGATTTCGTCTTGCTGATCACCCACCCGAGGCCAGCCGATATGGGATTGATGTCGTCGGAAAGTTCGTGTCCGTACAGAGGGAGGCCCGCTTCGACGCGAAGCGCATCGCGTGACGCGAGCCCGCACGGGATGACGCCCATCGTCAGGAGCTCGTTCCAAAGCTGCTGAGCGTCTGCTGCCTCGCAGATGAGCTCATAGCCATCTTCGCCCGTATATCCAGATCGCGCACAGAAACAGTCCACATCGGCAATGGCCGCTTGAACAACGCCGAACATCGGGGCATTCAGAATTTCTTCCGGTTTGTCGCTGTGCTCTGCGAGCAGTTTAACCGCGTCCGGCCCCTGGACTGCGATCATCGCAGTCTCATCCGTTTCATCTCGTATGTCGACGCCAAAGGTGTTTTGGCTCGCCATCCAAGCCACGTCCTTCTGGTGGTTCGAGGCATTGACCACGACCGCAAACTTATCACTCTCCATCCGGTAAACAATAATGTCGTCGACACAGCCGCCGGTGAGGTTAGTGAGCAGCGAATACTGCCCTCGATTGTCTTCCAATTTAGAGACATCGTTTGCCGTAATCTTCTCGAGATACTCCACAACTCGCTCGCCTTTTAGCCTCAAACGCGCCATGTGAGAGACATCGAACATCCCCGCATGTTCGCGCACCGCCTTCGACTCGGCGATCACGCTGTTGTATTGAACAGGCATATCGTAACCAGCGAAGGCAACCATCTTGCCGCCGGCTCTTACGTGAGCATCATAGAGAGGGGTTCTGAGGAGCGTCTCAGTGGACATTTCCTGATTGTACTTGGCTACGCTTTGATAGGCCCCAGAATGCTCGTTGTCCAGTTCAGGACCTCGGCAAACGGAACCTGCTCTAAACTTCCAAACAGCGGTTCTCTCGTGAGCCGTAGCCGAGCGAAGAGGGGACTGCTCAATCCACACAACACTTTGGCGATTTGCCTCGGATTCTGCATCTCCGCGGGAGAGCGGTGCGCCAACGAGACGACTTCCTCCGCCGGAATAGCAATCTTTGGTGCGCTGCCGGATTCCAATCGCTGTCGGCTTCCCGTCAGGCAGTAGGTGCAGTGGCCGCACGGCACGTCGCGCGTCTCACCGAAGTGCGAGGCCAAGAGATTCACTTGACACGTGTCGGCCTCAACTAGGTCGACGACTTGCTGCAGCCTCTCAAGTTCCTGCTTCTCCCGATCCTGAAACTTCTGGATCAGCAGTGCCGACATGCGTTCCACGTCATCTGAGTCTCCGATGCGGCGGAATGGCGTTCTGATGTCCCCCGCGCGAAGCTCGATCATCCTGCGCTCTTCCATGACCTCGAGGGCGCGGACGATTCTGCGGCGCTCTACTCCCAGCTTTGCCGCCATCTCATCAGGCTGGAAGCCGTACCAGATGCGTCCTCGTTTCGCCATATTGAACAGCTGCCTTACGAACTCGCCGTGCTCACCTGGAAAGGATTGAGCGATGAGCGGGATTGCCGTGATCGGCTTCGCCTCATATCCCGCATAGAACGGGGTGCCCTGATGAAGGACGCCTTCAAGCTCAAGATAGGTGAGTGCCGTCTTCATCACATGCGGCTTCATATCGTATCGCTGCGCCATATCGTACATGCTGAGAGAAATCTCTTCGGGACCGGCCAACAGATCGGAGACGAGGCGTCTCACCGACTTTGGTTCGGGAGTGTCACCGATCGCGAAGTTTTGAAGGCTCGGCAAATCTGAACGGCTCGCGAGAACCTCTACCGTGGACGGCAGGCCATCTCGCCCAGCCCTTCCAATTTCTTGGCTATAGCTCTCTAAGCTCTTTGGCAAGTTGTAGTGATAGACATAGCGAACGTTTGAACGGTCGATTCCCATCCCAAACGCGATCGTCGCGACCACGATTCCGTTAGGCTCCGCCATCCACCAATTCTGGATTTCGTCTCGGCGTGTCGATTCCAAGCCTGCATGGTAAGCCAAGGCCGGCAGGTTATGCTGGGCAAGGTGATCGGCAACTCTTTCGGCGGTCTTCTGAAGCGTAACGTAAACGAC
>JAEVZK010000099.1 GCA_023392285.1 Armatimonadota bacterium
CGTCCTGGCTTCTTTGAGAGCGTGGTGGTGATGATGGCTTGGCGAGCTGGAGTGAATTCGCCTACGCGTCCGGTCAATTTGAGAATCGCTGGACGGACAAACAAGGAGAAAGTCGTAAGCGCTGCAAAGGGATTCCCTGGGAGTCCGAAGATCAGTTGAGTCCCTCTTGTGCCGAAAAAGATCGGCTTGCCTGGCTTGATCGCAACCCTCCAAAACACTTCTTCGACTCCGGCGTGAGTAAATGCGGATTTCAGATGATCGTGCTCGCCAATCGAGACGCCGCCGCAGGTGATCAGAACGTCCGCCTGTTCAAGTAAGTCGGCGACGACTCTGTGAACGTTTGTCGGGTCATCATCGACGTGGCGGACGATCGGCACGATGCCGAAGCGGGCGAGAGCGGCGCAGAGGGTCGGGGCATTCGAATTATAGATTTGCCCGAAGCGGAGAGGCTCACCCAGAGGAACGAGTTCATCGCCAGTCGTAAGCAGCGCCACCCTCGGCAGTCGACTTACCGAAACTTGATTGACGCCCGCATCTGCGATCAGGCCAATCAAGTCAGCTGTCAGCAGACTCCCGGTATTCGCCACCGTCGCACCGGCGCAAAAGTCGCTGCCTCGACGACGAACGTGATCTGCGGCGGACTTAGCCCAAACGCGGTCACCCTCCCATGTGCAGTCTTCCGACATGGCAATGGCGACGGTTCCGTCGGGCACGGGCGCGCCGGTGAAGATGCGTGCGGCTTGCCCTTCGTTCAGGGGCTTCGGCTTGGCGCTTCCGGCGGCAAGGTCCTGCACAATCCGAAATGGTGAGTCGCCCGATCCGAGTGCGAAGCCGTCAACCGCGGAGTTGTCGAACGGCGGCGAGTCTACAGACGCGAGGACCGGAGCGGCGAGGAACCGGCCAAAAGCCTGCGTGAGCGGGACGCTCTCTTCGGAAAGGTGAAAGCAGTGGGCGAGCACGAGTTTCTGCGCCCGCTCAAGGCTGATCATGCCTTGTCGCGGCTCATCGTGGGCATCAGCCGACGTCGACGCTTATGGATGTTCACGTAGCGAAAGTCGTCGCTCGTGCTCGTGAGCGACCTCGATGCGCCTTTCGGGATGATGAAGATGGAGCCGGCACGAACTTCGTTCTCGACCTCTCCGATCCGCACGACGCCGGAGCCAGAGAGAACAACGCTCACGACGTCCACCTCCTGATTGACGTGCTCCGCGATCTGGTGTCCGCTCGGCCAGGACAGAAGGGTCAAATTAAGGTCTTCCGTCTCCTTGCCGACGACCGGACCTGGGCCTTCTCCATCAAGTCCGTTAAAGACTTCGTCGTTCACCACTTCATTGTGGAAGATATCTCATTTCCGGCTGCCATGATGCGAATCATAGCGGGGCGTCGTCTAATTCCAGAAGATGAGGGGGATGTGCAGCGAGTTTCCGGCAGCCGTCGCAAAAACTGATCATGCAATCTGCTTCTGAATCGACGAGAAAGCTGCCAGCTCCGGTGGCAAAGGGTCTATTTCCAGGTTATTTCGCCTTCACGATGGCGACCGGTATCGTCGCTACCGCCGCCGATCTTTCCGGCGTGCCCGCACTCGGATATGCCATGTTTGCAATCGCATCCGTGGGATACGTTTGGCTGCTTTCGCTGACCGTTTGGCGAGCGATCTTCTACTGGCAAGACTTGTTGGGCGACTTTCGCAACTTCGCCCGGGGTCCTGGGTTCTTTACGATGGTTGCCGCTACCTCTGTCTTGGCTGCGGCCAGCATCCGGCTCTTCCGCTGGCACGATCTTGCGCTTGGCTTATGGATCTTTGGCTTAGCCATCTGGACGGTCTTCATTTACGGCTTCGCGTTAAGCGCGATCACCTCGGAGGACAAGCCGCCGGTTGAGAGGGCAGTGAATGGTTCTTGGCTCATCATCGTCGTCGCCACTCAGAGCCTGTCGATTGTCGGCTCGCTGCTTTCGACATGGCACAAGGCGCCCTGGATTTATCCTCTGGCGACCGCGTTCTTCATGCTGGGGTGCGGCCTTTACTTGCTGCTCATTTCGGTCGTTACGATGCGCTTGCTATTTCGACCGGTGCAGGCCCCGCTGCTCACGCCCCTTTACTGGATCCTGATGGGTTCGGCGGCTATCTCAACCCTCGCAGGAGTCGAACTTGATCGACACGCGAGCGCCTGGCCTTTTCAGATTAACGCGCAGCCGGTTTTGCAGGGCTTCACCCTTTTCTTTTGGATCGCCGCGACCGGTTGGATTCCGCTCCTCGTGCTGCTCGGCGTTTGGCGGCATGCGGTGAAGCGCCACTCGTTCGAGTACGAGCCGCAGCTTTGGAGCGTGGTCTTCCCGCTCGGCATGTATTCGGTCGCCACTTACTCGCTCTCGTCGAATTTCAAGTTGTCGTTTCTAATTCCAATCGCACAGGTGTTCATGGTCCTTGCCATGTTTGTTTGGCTGCTGACCTTTTCCGGCCTGACTGTCACCACGTTGCGCTCCGTTCGATCGCGCCGGAACTAGACTAATTGGACCCTCTCTGTGGTCGCTAACCGTAAACTTCGTTCATTTGGACCGGTCGCCATCGAGGATTTTTCAAGTTATGATTTGCCTCATAGCGGTTCCTTTTACCTGAGGCAACTATGAAAGCGTGGCAGTAAGACAACTCACCCCTTTGCGGATGTCGGCGAAGCCAGCGCAAACGGATGGCCGAGCGAGTACTCGCATCTATCGACCCTTCTTCATCGCGGGAATCTTGACTGTTTTGACCGCAGGATGCACTCTCGGCGCGATCGCTCTGCTTGGCATCGCCTTGAAGGGCAGCTACATCGCCGCAGGGTGGACGCCCTACGTGCTCGCCCATGCAAATTCGCAGCTCTATGGCTGGGTTGGCTTCTTCATCATGGGGTTTGCGCTCCAGCAACATGCGCCCCGCATGTCGAAAGTTGCACTATTTCATCGCCTCGCTTATGCATCTCTCGCTCTGATGGCGGTTGGGATCGGGCTGCGATTTGCAGCGGAACCGCTAGCGGACGTCCAGCCGAACGTCTGGATTCCAGTCGGCGTGTTCTCGTGCCTGCTTCAGCTCGCCGCCGTGATCTTGTTTAACGTCAACACGGCGGTCACTCGTTTTCGGCCGGAAAGTGGGCCGGGCGAGAGTACGGGAAGATCGTTGCCTTGGCAGACGAAGCTCGTCTTTGCATCCCTGTTCTGGTGGACGGTGGTGGCGGTGTGCGAGCCGTTCTATTTCTACTTGAACCATACGCGTGGCGTTATGTTCGTGGCGGAGTGGTTTCCCCCGTTGCGCGAGGCGCAGTTCGCTGGGTTTGTCGTCATGATGATCTTCGGCGTGGCGTTTGTGAAGATGAACTCGTGCTTTGGCGCAAAGCCAGCTCTGCGACTTCACGGGGAAGTTGGATTCGTTCTCTGGAATGTTGGGTTGGTCGCGAGAATGGTTGGGTGGATCACCTATTTCCAGTCAGGAATGGCAACCAATTCATCGTGGCTTTATAATTTGGGCGGAGTTTTGATGGCTGCCTCTGCAGTATTGCTCGTCCTTGCGACGCGGCTGTTCGAGCGGACGGAGTTCTCGATTCCCGCGCACAAATTCGTCCGAGGTGCGATGGCCTGGCTTCTTATTGCAGGTGCGCTCCTGCTCTTCGAACCGCTGCATCTGCGGTTGGTGGGCAGCCCCTTTTCGCACGCCTACCTCGGTGCGGTGCGTCACGCGTTGACCGTCGGCTTTATCAGTCAGATGATCCTTGGCGTTGGAATGCACGTGGTCTCAAACATGAACGATTTGGTGGACCGGCCGCAGTTATGGAGCGTTTTCTGGCTGCTGAATATTGGCAACCTTCTTCGGGTGAGCTTCGAAATCGCTACTGATTATGCGCCGAACGCGTTCCTGCCGATGGGTGCGACGGGCTTCATTGAGCTTGCGGCGCTCTCCATTTGGGCGTGGCACGTGGGAAGGCCGCTCGTGGCGAGGAAGCTATATGGGACCCCATGACGGTAGCCTTGCAGACGGAATGCAATCGATTTTGCCAAAGCCGTCCAAATCGGCGGTCATTCAGTCTTGCACCCTCTTGAATGGTCTTGGTGAGGGCCACGTGAGCTTGCTTATGGACAAGTCGAATATGGCTTACGCCAGCCGGGGCGAGCCGATCTGGCATGCGGGCATGAAGCCGGAGTTCTGCGCGGTAATAGGCGCGGGGTTCGTGAAGATGACGAAAAGCACACCACACGGAACCGACATGGTGATGGAGCTTTTTGGGCCCGGTCAGTGCTTCGGATTGGTGGCGGTGGCAGAACGCCGCGACTACCCTCTTTCGGCAACTGCGGTCACGAACTGCTGGTACTTGAAGCTGCCGGCTAGGGATATGCAGGACATTTATGACACGGATTCGATCCTAAAAGACCGCATCGTCAAAGCATTCGGCTCACGGCTGCGGAAGGCGCACGATATGATGAGCCGTCTCTCTTCCGGCAGGGTGGAGGAACGCATTGCGGCGGTGCTCTTTAGCCTCGCCGACAGTTACGGTCGGAGAACGGCTGCCGGAGTCGAATTGGAAGTGCCGCTGACGCGGAGCGACATTTCAGAGATGGCGGGAACGACCACCGAGACTACGATCCGCGTGCTCAGCCGATGGCAAAAGGAAGGCATCGTATCAACCGATCGACACGTGATCACAATCCTCAATCAAGACGCTCTCTCATTCGTCCTCCAAGGGTGACGAGTGGGAAGACTGGGCGGCTCTCCATTGCTCGGGCGTGTTTACGTTGCGAGCCCAATCTTCGTTTTGAAGCGAACACACGTTCGTTCGCAGCCGAGCCAACCAACTCATCATGCGTTTCTCGCCATGTTGGACGAGTTCACGGACCTGAAGCAGCGCGGTAGCGCAGTAGACGGCGCAAAGAGGCTGAAGCCGGCCTTCGACCAGTGGTACGGCGGCGTCGAACTCGCCGATTTGCGAAGCAAGCTCTTCTACCAATTGCGGGCAAAAGCCAGGAACATCGCAGGAGCAGACGAAGACGAGATCGGCGGAGGGTTCGAACGAAGCCAGTGCAGCGAGAGGTCCGGCGAACTCATCTTGATCCGGTATGAAGCTGCATCCAGGTAGAGCTTCACGGCCAAGCACCGTGACGGGAAGACCAGCTTCAAGCAGGAGCCTCGAGATTCGGAGTCCGAGGGGCTCGCCAACCACGAGAAGTTTTGACTTGTCTTGGCCCATTCGGCGGCTCTGGCCGCCGGTTAGTAGAATGGCTTCAATGCTGGTCAACATCGGAAAGGTGTAGTCTAGGCTGTTGGGCGCGGCAACTCCATGATGAACGTCATAGACAGCTCGCTCGTCAAACGCAGAAAATAAGAAGCTGAACCGATGCGAAAGGTGCCTGAGCGATTTACGAAGTTTATCCAGGACTATCCTGAGGTGGGCAGGTCCTACACCTCTCTGGGTAAAGCCGCGGCGGGAGCCGGGCCCCTTGAGGTGAAAACTCAACTTCTGGTGAAACTTGGGATCGCGATTGCCGCCGACTTGGAAGGGGGCGCGCATAGCGCGGCTCGGAAGGCGCTCGACGCCGGATGCTCTCCGGAAGAGCTGCGCCATACGGCGATTCTCGCCGTCACAACCTTGGGGTTCCCGTCAATGATGAAGGGGCTCAGTTGGGTCGATGATGTGATTGAGGGTGATTCAAAGTGAAAGCTCAAGCGATTTCCTTTTTAGCGGCAACGGTGGGCGCCCTGTTGGTGCTCCTGGCAATCTTTCTCGGTTCGGGACAATTCACTCGGTTTGATACACCTCTTGCCGCCTACGCTGCCGCGACAATTTTCGCAATTTTTGCGATGGTGTACCGGTACGTCATGTGGATCCAGCGGCCGCCCACTTGGCGCTACTTCAAGGCGAGTTGGAAGCTGTTTCTGCGGCCCAAGCGTTTTGCGGTCAACCTCGTCAAGCTGGTCGGCTTGTTGATCAATAACATCGTCCTCCAGAAGTTCATCAGCCACCGTAGTTCGGGCCGCTGGCTTGCGCACATGTGCCTCGCTTGGGGATGCCTTCTGGCGTTTGCGATCACATTCCCGCTGAGTTGGGGGTGGGTGCAATTCGGGGTCGAAAACGATCGTTACATTGTCGAATTCATGGGCAGCCGCCAATTTGCCTTTCCGCCTCACAGCATCATCGGTTGGATGCTTTTCAACGGATTGAACATCAGCGCCGTGCTCGTGCTCTTGGGCGTTGCGGTTGCCATGCACAGGAGAATCTTCGATCGAGGCGCTCAGGCAGTCCAGTCTCTTGGGGCAGACCTTGTGCCGCTGTTTCTACTCTTTGCGGTTTCGGTGACGGGGTTGATGCTGACGGCAAGTTATCACTACATGGGTGGACAGAATTTCGCCTTTCTTTCGCTGCTCCATGCGTTCACGGTCGTCGTGCTTCTTCTCTACATGCCCTTTGGAAAGCTGTTCCACGTGATTCAGCGGCCGGCGCAATTGGGAGTTGCTTATTACAAGGAAGAGGGCGAGCGCGGCCCCAAAGCGCTCTGCATTCGAAGCGGCATCGAATATCAGTCCCAGATGCATCACGATGACTTGGTGCAGACCATGAAAGAACTCGGTTTCGATTTCGGCGAGCATCAGAATGTCTCCCCCGAGGAGAAAAGAAAACTCATCGCCCTCAATCAGGCGGCGGTCCTCGGCGATGTTCCATTCGTGGGTTAGCCTAGCCGAACAATATTGAGCAATTAGCCTCGGACATGATGCCCATCATGGCCTCCTGACGATGGCTCAGCGAATCTGAGGCATGGCCTATGAACCGGCGTTGCCGAGAGTGATTCAGGGTGGAATGGGAGTGGCGGTTTCCAGTTGGAAGCTCGCCCGCGCCGTTTCCGAGCGAGGGCAGTTGGGTGTGGTGTCCAGCACCGGCATCGATGCGGTGCTAGTGCGGAGGCTTCAGCTTGGTGATGTTGGCGGGCATGTGCGGCGTGCGCTCAACCGCTTTCCCGATCGAGATGCCGCGGATGCTGTCTACGAGCGCTTCTTCATCGAGGGCGGGATTGAACCCAATCGACCATTTAAAGCTAAGCCGATTTTCACCTATCCACTCACGGAAGCGGTCACCAAGCTCCTGATGGTTGCGAACTTCGTGGAAGTCTTTCTCGCGAAGGAAGGGCATCGCGGCGTCGTGGGGATTAATCTTCTTGAGAAGATTCAGATGCCAACGTTGCCGTCGCTCCTCGGTGCGATGCTTGCCGGTGTGGATTTTGTGCTCATGGGAGCCGGTATTCCCCGCGCGATCCCCGGCGTTCTGGATATGTTGTCCGCCGGAGACGAGGCGACTATGCCGCTTACGGTGACAGGCGCAAGCGAGGAGTTCCGAGTGCGACTCAGTCCACGAGGCTTGTTGCCCGAGGTGCGTTTCCCCTTGCGCAGGCCGAAATTCTTGGCCATCGTTGCCTCCTCGGTTCTGGCCACCACGTTGGCGCGAAAGGGAAATCCTCCTCCAGATGGTTTTGTTTTGGAACTTCCGAGTGCTGGCGGGCACAACGCTCCCCCTCGCGGGGCACTTCAGCTCGATGCGAGTGGGCAACCGATTTACGGCCCGCGCGATGCTCCAAGCTTTGGCGAGCTTCAGGAAACGGGGCTGCCGTTCTGGCTTGCCGGATCATTTGGCAAACCAGGCATGCTTGAGAGGGCCATCGCGCTAGGCGCGCAGGGGATACAGGTTGGAACCGCCTTCGCATTCTGTGATGAATCCGGAATCGACCCCAATCTCAAAGCGACGATCCTAAACCTTTCGGCGCGAGACAGCGCGCATACCTTTACCGACCCCAAGGCTTCGCCCACAGGCTTTCCCTTCAAACTTGTGGATGTCGAGCGCACTCTCTCTGACCGAGCGGTGTACGAGGGGCGAAGTCGCGTTTGCGACCTGGGCTACTTACGGCAACTCTATGAAAGGCCTGACGGCAAGATCGGTTTTCGTTGCCCGGCCGAGCCGGTGGAGGACTTCATTGCCAAAGGTGGCGAAGCTTCCGATACCGTGGATCGCAAGTGCCTTTGCAACGGGCTTGTCGCCACAATTGGCCTTGGACAGCGCCACAAGGATGGCACAGTCGAACCAGCGATGGTGACTGCTGGCGATGATGTTCGAAACGTGTCAGCCTTTGTGCCGTTTGGGCGGCGCAGCTACTCCGCGGCTGACGTTTTGGATATGCTCCTTGCCCCGAACTCCGAAGGCAACGATTGATAACGATGGACAGCGTCCAATAAGATTCGCGTTTACTTTTGCGGCTAATGAGAATCACTTCACGGTGAAGGGATGGCGCGAATAAACGGGGACAGAAAGAGCCTAGGATGATCCACGTCATAGTAAAAATCACTCCTTAAAGCGTAGGATCAAGTGAGCATGGCAAAACTGCCCATACCCGTTGAGCAAATCAATACTGAGTTTGGACCTCATCTAAACTATGAGCCCCCCGGCGGGTGGAGAGGTCGAGGAGAGCCGGAGAAGCTTGTCAAGACTCACTGCTGCTTCTGCGGCCAGCAGTGTGGCATTCAACTGAAAGTTCGGGACAATAAGGTGATCGGCTTCGAACCGTGGGAAGACTTTCCCTTCAATCGTGGCAAGCTATGCCCCAAGGGCGTCAAGCGCTACATGCAAGATAACCATCCTGACCGCCTGCTCGCCCCACTGAAGAGGGTAGAAGGGCAAGGCTTTCTTCAGACGACTTGGGAAGAAGCGTTCGAAAAGACGATCGGCGAGATCAAGCGCATCCAAGAGAAATATGGGAAGAATTCTGTCGCCATGCTCAGCGGCGTTTCATTGACCAACGAAAAGAGCTATTTAGTTGGGAAGTTTGCGCGACTGGCGCTGCAGACGAAGAACTTGGACTACAACGGACGGCTCTGCATGGTCAGCGCGGGAGCGGGCAACAAGAAGGCTTTTGGAATAGACCGCGCCGCTAACTATTGGCAAGACATTCTCGGCGCGGAGGTGATCATCTGCGCGGGAACCAATGTTGCAGAGTGCTCACCCATCACGACCGATTACATCTGGCGAGCTCGAGATCGGGGCGCGAAGCTCATCATGGTCGACCCGAGGGTCACGCCGTTAGCGCGAACGTGTGATCTGCACCTGCCGGTGAAGCCGGGTGCGGACACTGCGCTCTTCAACGCGATGCTGCGCATCCTCATCGAAGAGGGTTATACGGACCAGGAATTTATTGAAACGTGGACCTCGGGCTGGGAGGAAACTAAAGCTGCTGCGATGGCCATGAGCGTCGAAGAGGCGAGCCGCATCAGCGGAGTCGATGTGGACGACATTTTCAGGGCCGCTCGCATGTGGGGGCGAGCCAAGACCAGCTTCCTCCTGCACGCGCGTGGGATTGAACATCACACGAAGGGTGTGGATAACGTGATCAGCTGCATCAATTTGGTTCTGGCGACAGGTCGAATCGGCCGTGCCGGGTGCGGTTACGGGACGATCACCGGCCAAGGTAACGGCCAAGGCGGTCGAGAACACGGCCACAAGTGCGATCAGCTTCCGGGAAATCGAGACATCGAGAATCCGGAGCATCGTGAATACATCGCCAAAGTCTGGGGCATTCCAGAAAGTGAACTGCCTCACAAGGGAAGTACCGCCCAAGAGCTAATGAACATGATCCATGCGGGCGAGATCAAGGCGCTCATCTCGATCTGCTTCAATCCAGTCGTCTCGTTACCCGACGTGAACTTCACCCATGAGGCGCTGGACAAACTGGAGCACTACACCGCAATCGACTTCTTCCTCAATGAAACTGCTTTTCATGCGGACATCGTCCTTCCTGGTTCATTGCACGAGGAAGAGGAAGGAACGTCAACGTCGGCTGAGGGCCGCGTCATCAAGATTAATAAGGCGATTGATCCCCCGGGAGAGGCTCGAACCGACACTTGGATCTTGCTTGAAATCGCACGAAGGCTCGGCCGGGGCCAATACTTCGATCATTTCAAATGCAGCGAAGACATTTTCAACGAACTGCGAGTTGCTTCGAAGGGAGGAACTGCCGACTATTACGGGATCACGTACGACCGGATTGTGGCGGAGAAGGGCGTCTTCTGGCCTTGCCCCGAAATCGGACATCCCGGCACGCGGCGGCTTTTCGAAGATCCCACTTTGCCAATCCAAGACAGCACCCCTGAGGATCTCAGCGGGCGAGTTCCGCGGCACGCAATCGATGAGGGACGGTGTACGCAGCCTTATGCGCGCCGATTCTACACGCCTGATGGAAAGGCTCACTTCAACCCGATCGTCTACCGACCGAGCGCCGAGGAGCCCGATGAGGAATATCCAATCATCCTGACGACGGGCCGAGTCGTGAGCCAATATCTCAGCGGCACGCAGACCCGCAGAATCGGAGGTTTGGTCGATCTTTGCCCTGAGCCATACGTCGAAATTCACCCGACCCTAGCCGCGCAGTACGGCATTGCTGATGGGCACGCCATGCGAGTCACGAGTCGGCGTGGAGAAGTCGTCCTCAAGGCGAAGGTCGTAACGACGATTCGGCCCGACACGGTCTTCATTCCCTACCACTGGGCGGGCAAAAAGAGTGCAAACATCCTAACGAATCGTGCCCTCGATCCGATCAGCAAGATTCCTGAGTTCAAGAAATCGGTCGTGAAAATCGAGAGAGCAAATGATTCTGAATTGCCGCCGGCACCCGAAGTGCAGGGCGATCGGCAGGGAAGGACCGCAACCGAAACGAGCGCAGACTAGATGAAACGGCATCCCAGTCTGGCGCCTTTTTCGCGGGATCACAATGTGGGGCTGGTTCTGGGAAGGCAGCTGGAGTTGGGTCGGGAAGGCGCAGACGTCGACTTCTTGAAGGCGTGGCACGAGGAAATGAGTGACCACTTCGACGAGGAGGAAGAGCTGCTGCTCAAGTTGTGCTCGCCCCAGTCCGCCGAGCGTTTGCTGCGTGAGCATCTTGAGATTCGCGCTCTCGTTGCTGGCTTGGAATCAGGGGACCTTGGCGTCACGCCTGAACTGGGAAGGTATTTGGAGCGCCATATCCGCTGGGAAGAACGCGAACTGTTTGTGGAGATCGAGACTTCTTGTTCAGAAGCTCAACTGCAGGAGCTTGCGGTACACACGCTGGAATTGGAGAAGCGTCGCGCCAGTTCAACCGCCGCTCCGCGGCGTGGCGAGCTGAACCAAAGGCAGCCTTGATCCCGTTGCCGGTAAAATGGCACCCATGTCAAAGCGTTCCCTTCTTCAGCCGAAGCTCAAGTATTCCACTCGCCACGCCAAGCGCAAAGCCAAGCAGGTTCGAAAGGGTGGCAAGAAGCTCCAGTCCAGCCGCTAACGAATCGCTTTAGCGCATCGCTGCGGTAAGAGAGCCTTTTCCGCCCACGATCGGCAGCATCAGGTGAGATCCGGTTAGGTCTATGCTCAGCTTAGTTCCTGGAGCTGGCCACAACGTGAAGTCGTGGTCGCTTGAGAAGATCATGAGACCGATGCGTTTGCCCGCGGGGATGATCTGATCGTCAGGCTGCAGATCAAACGTCATCGAGACGAACTTGCCCGGTGTGAGAGGACGACCCGGCTCCATCGAGTGAAAATCTCCGCCATTGAGCGCGCTAGCGTTTTGAGGATCGGCCCAGCCGCGCGTGATCAAATTCTGTGAACCGATCCGCCCGCCAGTCCACGGTAACTGAACAAGGTACACCGACAGGTTCGCCGCTGCTTTGCTCGATGCGAGCTTTAACGTAATTTGCGGATAACCGGAAATGTGAACCGGCTTCGTCAAAACTGGTGTCGCGTAAATCAGCCGGTTCGGCGAGGAAGCGGCCGCGGCAAGTTCGGGTGCCGCGATGGACACATCATCGACCAGGGACTCGATCGCCTGCTTTTGGACTTTTGACCCCATGAGCGTGCCAGATTTGGCTCCGCCCGCGCCGAGAAACAGATCGACTGGATGCGCATCCGGATTCGGATAGTCAGCGTATTCTGTTGGCGTTCGCTCACCTTCTCGAACGATGTAGGCTTTTGGCCCGTTCTCAACCCCGTTCTGAATACCGTAAAGGAACCGCGTGAACCACTTGTTCATGAGCGGGAAGGGCGGCTCGCCACCGTGTCCTCCCTGGTGCCAATATTGAACAAGTGGAACTCGGCCCTTGAGGGCCATGCTGATGCGAGCGGAGTGCTCGGGGACGACATTCCAGTCGTTGAGGCCGTGAGCGATCATCACCGCGCACTTGATATTCTTCGTAAGCGGTAGCAAGTCCCGATCAGCCCAGAAGGGATTGTAATCGCCCGACTGCCGGTCTTGATACTTGCGAAATTCCCCGTCACGATAGAGGCGGATCGAAGTCGGGCGAACCGCTGGATCGCCGCTATCGATGAAGTCGAAAAGCGCATCGACATCCTCACCCAAATATCCGCCCGGGCTGCGCACCAGGCCGTTTGATCGATAGTAGTGATAGTACGACGTGTTAGGTGAAACCGGAATGATCGCCTCCAGCCCTTCCACTCCGGTGGTCGCGGCGGCCAGAGGAATCGTGCCGTTGTAAGACGTTCCCGTCATTCCGACTTTGCCGGTGCACCACGTCGCCCGGATCTCAGTAGTCCCATCAGGCGAAGTAAAGCCGCGGGCACGACCATTCAGCCAGTCGATCACGGCCTTCGGCGCGAGCCGCTCGGGTGCGCCTCCTACGGTGGGCGAGCCTTGCGATCTACCGGTTCCTGGCGCTTCGGAATGGACCACCGCAAAACCGCGAGGGACCCACGTGGAGACAAATTCGCGCGATATCATCGTCCGGTTGGCATCGTAAGGAATGTCCGGATGGAAGGTGCGCAAAGGAGACGGAGCACCAAGTTCCTGTTTGACGTTCCAGTTGATGTCGCCATTGCCAATGCCCGCAAAATAGGGGGAGGATTCATAGATGACTGGAACTTTCAGACCCTCTGTGTCAGTCTGCTTCTGACGCCATACGTCGACGTGAACGCGGTCCCGCTTTCCGTTTTGGTCGGAATCGAACTCCGTTTCAACCCAGAGGTTCTCCTGGATCCAATCCTTGGGCTCATTGAAGGCAGGCACTACCTGCGCCTGACCGTCAACGAAGACCGGCTTCGACGGACTTTCCTGAGTCGAGGTGAGGGGAGCGAGAGCTACACAGGACAAGCTCGCGAGGGCATGCACGAAGGTTAAGGGGCGGAGCGCCATTTCAAGTTCAGTATGCCAGAGGCAGCCAGATAAGACAAACGCGTTTTCTTGTCCACGCGGTCATGCCTTGTATGCCTATAAGTAGACTTACCTCATGATCTCAAGACGAGATTTTCTTCGCTCAGCGGCGGCCCTCACCGGCTCGGCATTTGTCTGGGGCAGTATCCCGGAGGCGGTCGCGCGCGCCTATGGCATTGATCCCGAGCTCGGCTCGACTTGGAAGGATGCCGAACATGTGGTGATCTTGATGCAGGAGAATCGCTCATTCGACCACAGCTATGGTGCGATGAGAGGAGTTCGCGGTTATCGCGATCCTCGAGTCCATCGTCAGCCAGACGGGAGACCCGTCTGGTTTCAGACAGATGCGGAAGGACGAACCTATGTCCCGTTCCGGCTCGATATCAAAGATACGAACGTGACTTGGATTGGCGGGCTGCCTCACTCATGGACCGACCAAGTGGATGCCCGCAACGGCGGCAAATATGATCAATGGCTGATCTGCAAGGCGCGAAAAGATTTGCCTCTCACACTGGGCCACTACCAGCGAGAAGACATTCCGTTCTACTACTCGCTGGCGGACTGCTTCACCATCTGTGATCAGGCCTTTTGCTCCTCTCTAACCGGAACGACGCCGAACCGACTGTTCCTCTGGTCTGGCACAATCCGTCGAGATGCAAAGGACAACCCGAAGGTTCAGAACAGCGAAGCGGTCTACGATGCCGAAGTTGGCTGGACCACGTTCCCAGAGCGACTCGAAGACGCGGGGGTGACCTGGAAGGTGTATCAGAACGATCTATACATCGAGAGTGGCTTCAAGGGCGAGGAGGAGGAGTGGCTCGCGAATTTCGGCGACAACCCTTTGGAGTACTTCACCCAGTATCGGGTGCGCTTCGCTAAGAACCGTCGGGCATGGGTTCAGAAGCGGTTGGCGGCTTTGCCAGATGAGATCGTGGCGGCCTCGGCGAAGTTGGACGAGCTTCAAGGCGAAGACAAGGATAAGGCAACGAAGAAGCTCGCTTCGCTGCAAAATCAGCTGCAGAGCCTGAAAGCAGAAGCTGACGAGTACAACGAAGAGACTTGGAACAAGCTTTCCTCTCGCGATCGAGCCCTATTTGAAAAGGCTTTTGCGGATAACTCCTTTGATCCCGACTATAGATTGCTGGAAGAGTTGGAGTACACGGAAGGGGATAAGACTCGCAAGGTGAAGGTGCCGAAAAGCGATGTTCTCGCCGGCTTCCGTCGCGACGTCAGCTCCGGCAACTTGCCCCAGGTCAGCTACCTGGTGGCCCCACAAGCCTTCTCCGATCACCCCAGCTCCGCGTGGTATGGAGCCTGGTACGTGAGCGAAGTCATGAAAATCCTCACGGACGATCCCGAGGTGTGGAAGAAGACCATCTTCATTCTCTGCTATGACGAAAATGATGGCTATTTCGACCATGTGCCGCCGTTTATCGCGCCTCACCCGGATCGTCCGGAGACTGGGAAGGCGAGCAAGGAGATCGACACAACGCTCGACATTGCGAACACTTATCGCCGGGATCATTCCATCGGCCTGGGGTTTCGCTGTCCGCTCGTCGTGGCTTCGCCTTGGAACCGAGGGGGGAATGTCAACTCGGAGGTCTTCGACCACACGTCGATCATTCAGTTCCTTGAGACGTGGCTGGCCCTAAAGGGAAAGAAGGTTCACGAGTCCAACATCAGCTCGTGGCGGCGAGCAATCTGCGGGGACCTGACCTCGACTTTCAAGCGCTTTAACGGAGAACATTATGAGCTTCCCACCTATCAGGATCGGAACAAGACGATCGTTGGGATTCACCAAGCTCGCTACAAGCCAGCTGCCAAGAGAGCAGATGGCCTCAGCACCGAGGAGGTGGAGACGCTCGATGTCGGCGCTGCGCAAGAGGCGGGAACTCGACCAGCCTGCGCATTAGGCTACGATCTCTCGGTTAACGGAGAGATCGTCGGTGGAGCGCTTGAGCTTATGTTCCAAGCTCGGCGCGACAGGCTGGGACGAGCCGCGATTGGCGCTCCGTTCAATTTGTACATTTACGGAGACGAGATGCAGGCGAGAGCCTATGCATTGGTTGCGGGCGGGGAACTGCGAGACTCCATTCCGGTCCAGGAGCGTTATCACGTCAAGATTGATGGCCCCAATGGATTTTTGCGAGAGTTCTCCGGATCCGGTGCGGCACCCTCCGTCCACGTCGAACCGGGAAGCGATCACCTCACGGTGCAAATCAAGGCTGCTCAGGATCAGACGGTGACGGTTAGGGATCATTCGTACGGAGCTTCGCCGATTCAAAAGTCGGGAAACAACCTAAAGATCGTGGTGGATGTCCGCAAGCAGAACGGATGGTACGACTTCAGCGTCGAAGGACCGAATTTCGACTACCGCTATGCGGGCCGCCTCGAAAATGGGAAGTGGACGATCACCGATCCGGCGATGGGCGGATCGTGATCTCAGCTATTGTACAATAGCTGTATGGTAGACGACCATCTACCGATTGAGAACAGGGAGCGACCGCTTCGCTACCTGTTCCTCGACCTGAATTCCTACTTCGCCTCCGTCGAGCAGCAGGAGCATCCTGAATTGCGCGGCAAGCCCGTCGCGGTTGTCCCAGTCGAGGCCGACACCTCGTTTATCATCGCCGCAAGCTACGAGGCCAAGCGCTTCGGCGCTACCACCTTGACGCAAATTGGGGAAGCAAAGCGGCTCTGTCCCGATCTTATCTGCGTGAAAGGCAGCCACGCCATGTATGCCGCCTACCACAAGCGGGTCATCGAAGCGGCCGAGACGGTGCTCCCCGTGGACAAGGTCTGCTCGATCGACGAGATGCGCTTCCGCCTCCTCCGCACCGAATCGTCTCCGGCAAGAGCCCGCGAGCTCGCCCTTCAGATCAAAAAGGCAATTCGGGATCAGGTTGGTGAGTATATGAGCTGCTCGATCGGCATCGCGCCGAACGCGTTCCTCGCCAAGATCGGCACGGAGCTGCAGAAGCCCGATGGGCTCGTCATCCTGCAAGCCAGCGACCTCCCCCAAGCCCTCCATCGCCTCCCCCTCACGGGCCTGCCGGGCATCAACAAACGAATGGAAATCAGGCTGAACGCCGCGGGCATCTTCACCGTCGAGCAGCTCTGCGCGGTCAGCCGCGAGCAGGTGCGCGAGGGCTTTCGCTCGGTCATTGGCGAGCGCTGGTGGTATCTCCTGCGCGGCTACGACATGCCAGAAGAGAAGTCGAGTCGCAAATCGCTCGGCCACTCGCACGTGTTGCCACCCGATCTGCGCACCGCCGAAGGCTGCAAGGAAGTTATGATGCGCCTGCTCAGCAAAGCCTCCGCGCGGCTGCGATCCGAAAACCTCTGGACCGAGGAGATGACGGTCGCGGTGAGTGGATACAAGAAGAGCTGGCACGCCGTGTGCAAGCTCCCGCCAACCCAGGATACGCTGACCATGATGGAAGCCTTTTTCCGCGAGTGGCCAAAGGCCGATTACATCCAGCCGCGGAAGGTTTCTGCCACCTTCACCCGCCTGCGCGAGAGCGAACACGTCACGCCGTCCCTGTTCGACCCGAGTTTTGAGCGCGCAAAGCTGAGCAACGCGGTCGATAAGGTGAACAACCGCTTCGGCAAGAACAAGGTTTTTCTTGCCGGCATGGAGCACGCGAAAGAAACCGCCGAAGAGCGCATCGCCTTCGGCAAGACCGAGCTCTTCACCGAAGGCGCAGGTGATCATGAGTGGGT
>JAEVZK010000108.1 GCA_023392285.1 Armatimonadota bacterium
GGGGAGGAAAGTCCGGACTTCACAGGGCAAGATGCCCAGTCGAGCGGCTTCGGCTGCAAGCTGGGGCGGAGTGATCCGACGGAAAGTGCAACAGAAACAAACCGCCGCCTCGTGCGGTAAGGGTGAACTGGTGAGGCAAGAGCTCACCGGCGGTTCTAGCAATAGGTTGAGACCTCTCGCGCTGCGCTCTTAGTACAAATCCTTGCGGCAGGTAAACATCCGACGATTCAAAGCCAGACCTGCCATTCGACGCGCGTGACCGTCGGCCCATCCGGTGTTGGAGCCCGCCCTATGCAGAAAGTGGAAGTGCTCCACCAACGGAGCTGGCACGTTCGTCGTCCAGTCGAGTACTTCTGCGAAATTGCAGACCGGCACCGACGCGTCGTGCTCCCAGAATTGCAGAGTCTCTGCAGGCTCTTCGACTTCCGATCCGCTGGCTCCTCTCAGGGACCAAAGGCCGTTGATCATCGTCAGCTCGCGTGCTGAAGGGGCAAACTCGTTGTTAGCCGCCTCAGGATGCGACGCGTAAAAGGCGGAATCCGTCCGAGGGTAGAACATGTTGACGGCATAGCTTGTCTGCCATCCCGAGGGTGTGTTCGGGCACTTTTTGATGCCTTCGCTCTTTAGATAAGGGTCGATGATGCCGACGCGAATCGGATGGGTAGCTGGAAGCCGCACGTCTCCCGTCGCGCCCACGTTATAAGCATTGTTATTGTCATAGCCAAGCCAGGGCCGTTGAGGTGCCCATCCGGGTCCGATGTCGTCGTATGTCAAA
This sequence comes from Armatimonadota bacterium, assembly GCA_023392285.1. Classification (GTDB taxonomy): domain Bacteria; phylum Armatimonadota; class Fimbriimonadia; order Fimbriimonadales; family Fimbriimonadaceae; genus JAEVZK01. The sequence goes on from JAEVZK010000108.1 coordinate 776, forward strand.
GCCGGAAACCACACGTCATCGCAGTCGCCCATATAGATGATGCTGGCGGTACAGAGCTGTTTCATGTTGCTCATGCACACGACCTGCTTGGCGCTTTCTTTAGCTTGAGCAAAGACCGGAAATAGAATTGCAGCTAAGATCGCAATGATGGCGATGACAACGAGGAGTTCAATGAGCGTAAACGCTTTGCGCATGTCCTGGACCTTCCACTCACAGAGTACGAGAATTTTTGCCAAGTCGGGTCCCGATCTTTCGGGCAAACCTAAATTCTCTTGCAAATCGGTTTTTCAGGCGTTCTCGTGCGCATACCCAGCAAAATAAGGTTATGACTCACCGCACTTTCGAGGAAGGAATCGAGCGCGATTTTTCCGACAAGTTGGACTACGGCGGATATTTACGCCTCGATCAATTGCTGGCGGCTCAAGAGCCTCTCTCGCAGCATCACGACGAGATGCTTTTTATCATCCAGCATCAGACGAGCGAACTTTGGATGAAACTGATGGTGCACGAACTTCAGGGTGCGATCTACTTTATCAAGAAGGACCAGCTCGAGCCCTGCTTCAAGATCCTGAGTCGAGTCAAGCAGATTCAACGGATGCTGTTCGAGCAATGGAGCGTTCTGGAGACACTCACGCCCACCGAGTATTCGCAGTTCCGAGGCATGCTCGGCAGAGCCAGCGGTTTGCAATCCCATCAATTCCGGCTCATCGAATATTTGCTTGGCAACAAGGATGCGCAAGCGGTGGAAGTGTTTCGGCACAAACCTTCGATCTACGATCAAGTCAGCAATGCGCTGAACCAGCCGAGCCTCTACGATGAGTTTTTGAGGCACCTCGCCCGGCGGAAGTTGGCGGTTCCCGCGACGGTGATCGATCGGGACTTCTCCCAGCCCTACGTAGAGAGCGAGGAAGTCATTCAGGTCTTTAAGAAAATTTACGAGAATCCGGAGTTGTATTGGGACGCTTACGAGATGTGCGAGAAGCTGATCGATGTGGAAGAGGGTTTCCTTCTCTGGCGGTTTCGGCATGTGAAGACGGTGGAGAGGATTATTGGATTTAAGAGAGGAACTGGGGGATCATCGGGGGTGCCGTTCCTTCGCAAGGCGGTGGACATTCGGCTGTTTCCGGAGCTTTGGGACGTGCGGACAGAGATTGGGAAATAGACGGAGCAGCTGTTGCGATCTTGGCTAGCCAAAGCTAAGTCGGTGCATGACATCGGCGGTTTGTATTACCGACCCAAACGCGGTGAGCCTTGGGATTACAAGCGGGACGCTCGGGCTGAGGAGAAGTGGAGCGAGGCCGGCATACGGCCACTTCCCATTTCTCAATCAGATTTGCCTTTCTTCGGCTCTCGGTTGCACGACTCGCCGGTGTGCGGCTATTCTCGAAATAACCGCGAATTCCGCTTGCACCTCGACAACATCAACGCCAAGAATCTCGCCAGAAACCTCGCTAGCGTTTTAGGTGTTCCCGAAGTGGGTTATCGCTTTCGCACCGATTTGATCTTTCACGTGCCACAACTCGTGCGAGGGGCAAAGGAGGGACCCAACGGAGAATTGCGCTTTGCTGACCTTCGCTTCTTGGAGAACGCTGAACTGCTCTATGATTGGTTCTACGCCCAGGATGGCCGGCTCCAATGGATCGCCCAGATGTGGGAGCATCATCCGCATAAGCATAGACAGATTTATCTCATGGTCGATTGCGTCAGGGTAAGTGCCGCAGATGCATCCCCCGCGGCGTTCGAGGTTCTGTTCGGGCCGCCTGCAGCTCAGCTATACGCGGAAGCCCTGTCTAAGCAAGTGGATTCTTCAGTCGATTTCTCCGTCTTTGACGGAGGTGAGAGAACCTGCGATTATATTCGGCAGTGGATGAAAGCTAGGGGTCTCACTAAGCTGGACTTTAGGTCGCCTTCCTCACCACTTGATCAGGTTGGCACCCCAAACAAGGCCTGCTCCAAACCCGACGGTGAGCACAAGCATCCCGGGCTGTAGTCGCCCCTCTTTCTGCGCTTCGCTGAGGGCAAGGGGAATCGATCCGCCGCTGGTGTTTCCGTATCGTCCAACGTTGTGAAACACCTTGTGATCCGGCAAGTTCAATCGCTTGGCGGCCGAATCGATAATCCTTAGGTTCGCTTGGTGCGGAACGAACAGGTCGACATCTTCTGGGGTGAGCCGAGCTTTATCGAGCACCCGACAGCAGGCATCCCCCATTGCGACCACGGCGAAGCGATAGACCTCCGACCCCGCCATAAAGATCTTGTCGCTGACATCGGTTCTGCCCAGCGAAGCGGGATATTTAGAGCCGCCAGCATCGAGACGGATGTGCTTCGCCCCTGACCCGTCGCTCGCAAGGACGGTGGCGAGGACGCCGCGATCTGTGTCTTCTCGACCCTTAAGGACGACAGCGCCAGCGCCATCGCCGAAGAGTACGCAGGTCGATCGATCGCTCCAGTCTACAAATTTGGAGAGGGTGTCGACGCCTACAACGAGTATGTTGCGGGCCTGTTCCGCCCGGATCATAGAATCTGCCACGGCAGTGCCGTAGATAAATCCGGCGCATGCCGCCCCCACGTCGAACGCGCCCGCATTTTTTGCGCCGATCGCGTTCTGGATCAGGCAAGAAGTCGATGGAAATAGCATGTCTCCGGTGACGGTGGCGCAAATCACCAGATCGAGTTCTTCTGGGTGTGTCTTGGAGTTTGCGAGAGCTTCTTTGGCGGCAGCGGTGGCGAGGGTTCCGCTTGTTTCATCTTCGGAAGTAATTCGGCGTTCTTCGATGCCGGTTCTTTGGATAATCCATTCGTTGCTCGTCTCAACCAGCTTTTCAAGATCGGCATTGGTGAGGACCTTGTCCGGAACGGAACTGCCGATACCTTCGATGACCGCTTTCATCTGGTTCTAGTTTGGCCGATTTTCTCAACGTGAATGAGCTTGGCAACCCAGAATTGCGTGCCGCACTGCGTGCGCTTTGTTCTGCAACCGCTCTTTCTGGTAACGTTTCCGCACATGATTGCGGTCGTTTTTCCTGGTCAAGGTTCGCAAAAGCCCGGGATGGGCAAAAACCTTTACGATTCGCGTCCTGAGGCGCGATCGGTTTACGAGCGAGTCACTGGGGCGACGGGGGTCGATGTGGCGGCAGTTTGTTTCAGCCTGGATGAGGACGAGCTGCGGCAAACGCAAAACGCCCAATTAGCCTTGTACGTTTGTGGCGTTGCGGCCTTCGCCTGCCTGCAGTCGCATCTTAGAGGCGTAGTCGAGGTGGACGCGTTTGCTGGACATAGCGTTGGGGAGTATGCCGCGCTTGTGGCGAGCGACGTGCTCTCCGTTGAAGATGGGGCGAGGCTGGTGCAGCGTCGCGGAGAGATCATGGCGCAAGCGGGACACCAGCAGCCGGGCACGATGGCCGCCGTTTTGGGCCTCGATCGCGATGCTCTTCAAGCGGTCTGCGACTCGGTTGACGGAATCGTGGTGATCGCTAACGACAACTGCCCGGGCCAACTGGTGATCAGCGGGGAAGTTGCAGCCGTGAACGCTGCTGGCGAGGCCGCGGCTGCGGCGGGAGCCAAGCGGGTCCTTCCACTCAGTGTAAGCGGAGCATTTCACAGTCCTCTTATGAATGAGTCAGCTACGCAGATGCGGGTCGCTCTGGATGCCGCGCAATTTAAAGCCGGCGGGCGCGTTTTTGCCAACGTGACGGCTCAACCAGTCGTCCAGGAGGGCCGCTGGCCTGAGCTGCTGGAGCGACAGCTGAAGAGTCCAGTCCGATGGACAGAGACCATTCAGAACATGCGGAATGAGGGGATCGACACCTTTATCGAGTGTGGCGTCGGTGACGTGCTCTGCGGACTCATCCGGCGGACGGACAAAGAATCGAAGTGCTTGAAGGTGAACGATTTGGATACGTTGGAAGCTGCGGTAGCTGCGGTGAGGGCGTAGGGATGTGGGGATGTTGAGATGTGGGGATGTG
>JAEVZK010000112.1 GCA_023392285.1 Armatimonadota bacterium
GGGGAGGAAAGTCCGGACTTCACAGGGCAAGATGCCCAGTCGAGCGGCTTCGGCTGCAAGCTGGGGCGGAGTGATCCGACGGAAAGTGCAACAGAAACAAACCGCCGCCTCGTGCGGTAAGGGTGAAATGGTGAGGTAAGAGCTCACCGGCGGTTCTAGCAATAGACCGGCCGGGCAAACCCCGTCTGAAGCAAGGCCAAATAGGGAGGGGCTGACGTGGCCCGCCGACCCTCCGGGTTGGCCGCATAGATAAATCGCCACACAAAAACAGAATCCGGCTTACAGGCCAACTCATTAGCCGGTCGGGAAAGTGGTCATCACTCTTCGGGCCATTCGGTCAAGAAGGTTTTGGGTGGGATCAGATTGTTTCGCCACAGGAACAGCAGCATGTCCTCGAGCCAGTGCACACGCTGCTCGAGGGTGGAGTTCTCGGCGATGAGCTCCTGCTGCATTCTCCGGTGTCCGTCGTAGCCCTCGGGCCATTCAAATTGCTCGCTCATGGTTCCTCTCCGAGGGCCCTGATGTCGGCTAGATCTTCTGGCCGTGCGCTGATACGCTTGAGGGCGATCAGATCTTCTCTTGAGCAGAGCAGCACCTGAATGCCGTCCAATTCTTGCCACGCGGCGTTTTTCTCGAGTTGCTCAAACGGAAGGGGCGGTTCGATGAAGAGGTCGACGGCGATCATCGGATTGGCGGGATCGCTCATGGAGAAGACCAACATGTTCTTCGATTGGCTCCACTCCTTACGAGTGGGAGCATCTGCGAAAAGACTTGCATCAACCGGGATTCTGGGGTGCAGTCCGATCGACGAGAGAGCGTCGATGGCTCTGCGCGCGTTCTCCTCGTCGAGAGCGACGATGAGGTCCACATCCATTGTTAAGCGGGGATGTCCGTGCATCACAACTGCGAGCCCTCCGACGAGGACGTAGTTCACCTCGCGTTCGTTCAGCGCTTGAAAGATGCGCGCGAAGAGGTGCATGGTGGAATTATAAGCTTAAACGAAAAAAGCCCGCCATTGCTGGCGGGCTGTAATTCGATTGAGAGCTGATAGAGAAGCGTTCAAGAAAGCCGACCTGGATATGTCTACAGCTGGAATCCAGCGTAGAGTTCAGATCCTTTAAGGAGGTGATCCACCCACACCTTCCGGTACGGGTACCTTGTTACGACTTAGTCCCCCTTACCCCCCTCACCTTCGGCCGCTCCTTCCTTACGGTTAGGCCACGGACTTCGGGTGAAGACAATTCAGGTGACTTGACGGGCGGTGTGTACAAGACCCGGGAACGTATTCAACGCAGTATAGCTGACCTGCGTTTACTAGCGATTCCGCCTTCATACAGTCGAGTTGCAGACTGTAATCTGAACTGGGGGCGTATTTTTGGGATTAGCTCCACCTCGCGGTATTGCTGCCCTTTGTTTCGCCCATTGTAGCATGTGTGAAGCCCCAGGCGTAACTGCCATGCTGACTTGACATCATCCCCACCTTCCTCCGGCTTACACCGGCGGTCACCTGTGAGTCCCCATCTTTCATGCTGGTAACACAGGCCGAGGGTTGCGCTCGTTGGCGGACTTAACCGTACACCTCACGGCACGAGCTGACGACAGCCATGCAACAAGTGTCTTCACGTCTCCTTGTGGGAGAGGAGCCTATCTCTAGGCTTTGCGATCGATGTCAAACCTGGGTAAGGTTCTTCGGTTAGTATCGAATTAATCCACATGCTCCACCGCTTGTGCGGGTCCCCGTCAATTCATTTGAGTTTCAACCTTGCGGCCGTACTCCCCAGGCGGGATACTTAATGCGTTAGCTGCGGCACAAGAGGGGTCGATACCTCTTACGCCTAGTATCCATCGTTTAGGGCGTGGACTACCAGGGTATCTAATCCTGTTTGCTACCCACGCTTTCGCGCCTCAGCGTCAGTTGATGACCAGTTTGCTGCCTTCGCCATGGGTGTTCCTCCTGATATCAATACATTTCACCGTTACACCAGGAATTCCACAAACCTCTTCATCACTCAAGCTTGCCAGTATGCAGAGCAGTTTCTGGGGTGAGCCCAGAGATTTCACTCTACACTTAACAAGCCGCCTACGCGCTCTTTACGCCCAGTAAATCCGGACAACGCTTGCACCCTACGTCTTACCGCGGCTGCTGGCACGTAGTTAGCCGGTGCTTATTCGCACTGTACCGTCCTAAGTCTTTCCGTGCAAAAGGAGTTTACAGACCTAGATCCTTCGTCCTCCACGCGGCGTCGCTGCATCAGGGTTTCCCCCATTGTGCAAGATTCCCAACTGCTGCCACCCGTAGGTGTGTGGGCCGTGTCTCAGTCCCACTCGAGCGGATCATCCTCTCAGACCCGCTACCCGTCGTCGGCTTGGTGAGCCGTTACCTCACCAACTACCTGATAGGCCATAAGCCGCTCCTAAAGCGAAAAACCATTTAATCGCATCCTGATGCCAGATTGCGACCACATCCGGTATTACCCAGAGTTTCCCCTGACTATCCCGATCTTTAGGGCACGTTGCTTATGTATTACTCCGCCGTTCGCCACTATCTCCGAAGAGATCGTTCGACTTGCATGTTTTAGGCACGCCGCCAGCGTTCGTCCTGAGCCATGATCAAACTCTCCGTAGAAAGTGTTGACCTAAATCCAATTGCTTGGATTGGTTACTGTTTTGGACTGCGTTTTATCTCATTCTTCATGAGATCCCTTCACCACCGAGACGAGCTCGCAGGATCGGGGCCGCGAATTGACAGGTTCATCTTGTAATGAACCGTATCAGAAATTTCTTTCTGAACGCTTGCGTTCTCTATTCAGCTTTCAAAGTTCTGCGTCTGTACAAGTCAGGCGCAAGAGATATTGTAGGCACGTCGACCTCCGAATGTCAACCCTAACGGGAAATTTTTCGGAAAAAGTCTTTTCGTGAAGTGCTTTCCGCTACCTCGCTTCGTCTTTATACGCTGTCTGCCCGGAACTTGTCGCTCCGTGGGCCCTTTCTGCCCCACGTTTTTTAACCTTCCGGATCGCCCTAGCGAGGCGCAGCGTCGCCCGTCGTTTGAACCGTCTCCACCTTCAGGGGCGGCTTGGATTCAGTGGCACGCTGCAGATCGATAAACAGGAACGCGCTCGTCAGCAAGACAATCGTGGCCATCCCTGCCGCAATCGTGAAGGTCTGAACTTTGAAGCTCAGTCGGCGGCCGCCGCGAAGCAATTCGAGGAACGCGATCAGCATTTGGCCCCCGTCGAGCGGAGGAACGGGCAGGAGATTGAATATGCCGACGCTGATGCTGATGAGCGCAGCCAAGGCGATGATGCTGGTTAGGCCCTGCTTTGCGGCTTCGTTGGTCATTCTGACCATGCTCACGGCACCGCCCGCCTCGTCCTTGGCACGAGAAGGCTGTGATACGAGGCGCAGAACTCCTTGAACCGCCAATTCAGGCGCATTTAGGGCTTCAAGGGCGGCTTGCCCCAGCGAGGGCTTGATGGTCTTATCGAGCGGGATCACGCCGATGGCGCCCTGTTCTTTGAACTCATAGGCGGGATCCATATACTCGCCGTCGGTCACCTTCCAGACGGCAACCTTGTCGAGCCGGGGGGTCAAAATGGTTTCTTGCGTTAAGCCGTCCGAACGGTAGGTGAGGTAAATCGGCTTGTCCACGCTGCCGTTGACGATATGAACGAAGTGGGTGAAGCTGCGCACCTTCTCCCCGTTCGCGGTCAATATCTCATCTCCCGGCTTTAAGCCGGCTTGGGCGGCAGGTTTCACGTAACGGCCATCCTTCGTAGCCACGATCACTCCGCCGAGGATCGGGCGGTTATCCATCTTGTTAATTCCGTCGGTCATGTAGACGCCGGTCAGGAGGATGATGCCCGCGATTACGCTGAATACGGGGCCGGCAAGCAGCACGATCAAGCGCTTCAGTGGCGATTTTGAGTAGAAGCCTCCAGGGATATTTACCTCGCGTCCATCGTCGTGGGGAATCATGCCTTTGATGCGGACGAATCCGCCGATCGGCAGGAGGCGGTATGTGAAGTCGGTGGTTTCGCGCAGCACCTTGCCCCGGCTCGTCTGCACCAATTCGGCGTGGCGTATCATATCGCCGCCTTCCAAGCCGTAACCTTCACTCACGGTTTCGTCGGGCTGCACATAATCGTCGGGAACTGGGAGGTCGTATGTCTTCCGTCCGATAACCTTCACGCGTTTGCCCATGCCGATCGCGAATTCGTCGATTCCCATGCCCATCAGGCGGGCAAAGAGATAGTGGCCGTATTCGTGCGCGGCGACGAGCACCGAAAACATCACGAACAGCACGAGGGCAACGAAGAGGATCCAAGGAATATTCATGGGTTAAATGGCGAGCGCCCGCATGTAACTACGTGCAAGCTCGCGGGCATGTGCATCTGCCGCTAGGATGTTGTCTAATGTTGGGTCCAACGGTTCGGCAGAATCCATCGTTCCTCTCACAATATCAGGAATTTTGAGAAATGGGACTTCGCCCCTCAGGAAAGCGTTCGCGGCTTCTTCGTTGGCGGCATTCATCACGCAAGGAGACGTACCTCCTCGTTCGACGCTCTCCACCGCAATTCGGATCGAAGGGAAGGTTTCATGGTCGACGGCTTCGAACGTGAGGGTAGGCGTCTCGATCGGGTGCCATGGCTTGAGATCGGTAGGTTTCCTCTCGGGATACAGGAGCGCATACATGATCGGGAGGCGCATGTCCGGCCAACCTAGCTGCGCGAGCACGCTGCCGTCTCGCCATTTCAGCATCGAGTGGATAACGCTTTGGGGATGGATGACCACGTTGACGCGGTTTATCGGTACGTCAAACAGCCATTTCGCTTCGATCGTTTCAAGCCCTTTGTTCATCAAGGTCGCGGAATCAATCGTGATTTTCCCGCCCATGCGCCAGGTGGGATGATTCAGCGCGTCCTCCACCGAAACCGATTCCAAGTCGGCTCGACTCCTGCCCCGGAAGGGGCCGCCGCTTGCCGTGAGGATCAACTCGGCGATGTCATCGGGACTTCCGGGCCGCGGTGCCGCCTGAAGGCATTGGAAGATCGCCGAATGTTCACTGTCGATCGGGGTGAGGAGCACCTGGTGTTCTCGCACCATGGGCATGATCAATTCACCAGCTGCGACCAAGACTTCTTTGCTGGCCAAGGCAATGTTCTTGCCCGCCTGAATAGCCGCTACCGTGGGCAACAGCCCAATCACGCCTGCCACGCTGACGACCACGATATCGGCTTCCTCCAAGGTGGCAAGATCGATGATCGATTGGAGTCCGCTCGGGAGGCGCTCGTGAGGATCGAACAGCGCGAGATGCTTGACCGAGAACTTTGCCGCCTGTTCTTCCAATAGGGTGTGGTTCGATTTCGCAGCCAGCCCTACGACTTTAAGATCATAGGGATGACGCGCGATCACGTCCAAGGTCTGCGTGCCGATGCTTCCGGTGGACCCGAGCACAACCACGCGTTTCATGGCTCAAGTTTACAGGAATGCTGATGGAGCTTCTTGGAACCGATTGGACAGATGTTCTGTTGAAGTGAGTGACGCATATCCTCGATCCCCCCGCAGGGGATAGAGCGGGCGAAAGCCCGAGATCCACCCTCACCGCCTTCGCGAAAGCGAGGGCGGTCTTATGTCAGAAGACTTGAGCGGGGCTGCGGAGGCGGCTGTGAGAGACATTTTCGGTCAATTGGCTGAACCGCAGTCTGACCTTCAGCCCCTCGCTGTCGAGAACCCAAGCGTCGACGGGCTCCTCTTGCCAGGGTAGCTCGATGCGTACCTGATCTCCTCGATTGAGCGTGCGAGCAGACTGGAGGCAAATTCCTCCCTGCGAGTAGTCGATCACGCGAGCGGCAAGCGAATCGACCTTGACCTTCTCGCCCTTAAACTTCGGATCACGAGCGTACTCGCGCCGTTCGACAAGCTGCGGGTTCGCAGGAGCCAAGATTTGAATTCGACTGGGACCCACCTCACCTCCAAACACTTTCGTTCGGAAAATGAGTGCGCCTTTCGGGGTGGATGCTTCGACGACGATTTCCTCACCGACTCTGAGGGGCACGAAATTGTCTCGCTGCACCGGGAGGGAGATCTCCCAAACTTTGTCTCCGGCGGCGATGAATCGAGAGCGGTAAAAGCCAGAAAGACCGCGCATTCGAATCATTTGCCCTGGCTTCGGCAAGCAGGCAAGCTTTCGCTTCCGACTCAACGAGAAGGAGGCGTAAGCGATGCCGACGGAGCTTACGAAGAGTGCGCCAAGCTGAAGACTAAGACCCAGTAGATTTTTCATTGCCCTTTGGTGCCTCTGACTCTTCCTTGTAAGCAATCTTGGAGCTGTTGAGCTGCTTGAGTGCTTCTCCAAGATTGATTCTGGAATCGGTCAGAACATCCTCTTCGCCACCTTTCAGGTACGAGTCGAGGTCTGTAAGACACTGGGTGAGCAATTTATAAGCCAGCACACGGCGGGCGTTGGATTTACCGTGACTTTGCGGGGGAACGACGTTGCCGAGGAAGGTCGAAAAGGCATTTGCCTTCACTTGCAAGGCGGCTAGTGAGTCGGCGACTTCCTTCTCTTTTCGCTGAACGAGAGCGCGCTGCTGGAGAGTTCGCACATCGTCGCAGAGGCTCTCCAGAGTGGCGTCCCAAACTGGGAGGATGAGATTGTATCGTTCGGTGAGGTCGAGATCGGCGAAGCTAAGTCCGCCTTCTTTGGCGGCAATCATGTCGGCAGAAGATTTAGCCGACTCGCCGGTCATCGCATACACGATCGCCCGACTGTAGAGCGCATCGGGATCGGGTCCTTTCGCCAGGATGGCTGCGAGATGAGTCATCGCCGTCGCCGGGTCGTTCTTCGAGATGGCGACTTCAGCAAGGAGCAGTCGAGTTGCCGTGCTCTCAGGGGCCCTGGCAAGAGCCTCGTTCAGGTCGGCTTGCGCCTCTTCCTGATTTCCGGCGGCCAGCCACGCACGTGCGGCGAGTGTTCTCAATTCCGTATTGCCGGGCATCAGCTCCGCGCCGTTTCGAGCTTCCGAGGCAGCCGCGACTGGCTTGCCCATAGCCAAAAGCTCTTTGACAAATGCGGTGCGGCGTTTGGGATCGAAGGGATCGCTGTCGATCGCGTCGCGGAGGATGAGGACGGCCTTTGGCAGGTCCTTGGAATCGATGGCCGCCTTATAGTCTTTGATCCAACTCTCATCCGTCTTGGGTGCGATCGGGGTAGGAAGAACGGGCGGTTCGGTCGGACTTTGCCCCTTTGCCGGGTCTGGTGTGCTGGAAATTGGAGCGGTCTCGAAATCCTTCAGGGGTCCATAGTTAAGCTGCTCGACCCAAGAGTGGGCGACCGAGCGCAGCGTGTCCTGCACGCCGTATTCACTGCCTAACATGATGGTCACCGTACGGTGACTTGCCTTGAGGATGGCTCGATCGTATTCTGCCTGTGTAATCTGCTTCTTCTTGAGTCGAGGCTTATAGGCTCGCTCCGTCGGCCCGAGATCGTAGACCGGGTCTTGCCAAATCACACGGCTTCCTCGCAAGAAGAGAGTCGAGGCGAGCAGGCCATTTTCGTCTGGGCGGATATCTACCGCCATCAAATAATCGCAGTGAAGCTTGGACGCCACCGCAGTTGCCTGCTCCAAAGTCGGGATCGGCACGTTTCCTGGAGCCACTCCGTCGTTGATGGCCGTTCTGAAGATCGGGTCGGTGATGTCCCACACTACCGGGTTCAATTTGCCGCCGGTTTGAAATTCGTTTGCGATCGCGTCGCAGATCGGATAATCCCCCTCAGCCGGAGCCTTGGCCGTCTGGACCCGGAAGATGAGGACGTTCGGGATCGCCCAAGCAGCTCCCCACATCAGGAGGAGAGCCGCGACGAACGCTAAACGGGCGAATTTAGCCGCCAAGAACCTTGACTGCCTGCCGACAAGAGTCGAGCGCTGCTTGGAGGCGAGACTTGTCGCCTGAGCCGGAGTTCACATCGGATTGGTAAGCCTCGATGGCGCGATTGTAGGCACCGACCGCGTCCGAATTTCTGCCTAGCTTCTCGTAACACTGGGCTAAGCGTTGGTTGTTGCTGCCTGGATCGGCACCCGCTCTCAGCGCACGCTCGAACGACGTCGCTGCGGAGGCCCAGTTGCCGAGTTGATACTGCTGTCGCGCTGTTCGGACGAGCGCCTCCACTCCGTTAGCTCCAACTGATCCAGAACTCGTCGAGGTTGGATTGCTCCCGCGAGAAACAACCTTGATATCCATGATGCCGGGGGATTCCCGCTGTGGCGGTGGAGCCGTCTCGCTCTGGCGGTCAGGCGTTGGGGGCGGATCGGTGGGCGGATTCTTCGAAGGCACGTTTGGCAAGCCCGTGTTGCCCGTTCTGCCGTCCTTCTTCACGATCTCTTTGGGAAGTTCCTCCGGCTTGAAGATGATCGGGCCAATGCCAGCGTTATCCTCATTTGCCTTGGGGAGGGTTCCCTCTGGGGATCGAGGAAGGTTTACCTGCGGCCCACGATCCACAGGTGGGACGTTACTAGTTTCTTGACGTTGATCAGGAACAGTTTGAGTCTGAGGCCGGTCTGGTGGTGTCTGACCTGTAGAATCGCTGCCGGTGGCATTTTGATTTTGAGTAACTCCGGCGCTTGTTGTGTCCGGAAGAATGGATCCCCCTGAACCGGGATTCGTGCCACTTGCGCGCGGCTGATTCATGGCGACCGGCCCGCCATCTTCGCGGTTGACGGTTCTTGCTGCGAGAACACCGATTGAGGCCACGAGCACAAATGCGGCAGCGGCAGCGGCGATCGCGAGTTTACGATCCGGCACTGCGGCTGCCGAACTGCGGGTGACCAGCAAATTCTGAAGGTCCTTGACCTTGATGCGATCGATCATAGAATCAGGATCAATCACCAAGACCCGTTCGTAGCAATCGATCGCATCTCCGATCTCGCCGCGCCGCTCGTGGCACATCGCTTTAAGCGAGAGCGCTGCCTTTGAGTGAGGATTCACCGATACTGCCTGCTCGGCGATCTGGGTTGCCTCATCTAGACGGCCGGCGGCAAAGATCTTCAGCCCATCCGCAACGACTTGCTCGAGCTTTTCCTTAGCCGCGTTTAGCTCATCTTCAGGCAAGGTCGCGCCGCATTTCTTGCAGAACGCGCTGTCCAAGCTGTTGGTCGAGGAACAATTTTTGCAGGTCACCATACTAAAACTTACACCAATGCGTCTCGCGCGTCTACGCGGAGCGAACGCTAGATTCTACCAAAGGCTCATTTTCCTCTCGCAAGTTCGCTGCTATAGACGTCCCCGAGCCCTCTGTAAGGGTAGACGTGGAAAGCACGGGTTAACTTCTTAATTGCTTGCACAAAAAGATTTTGAGCTGATTGCTTTGTACTCCCCTTTACGCTTCCAATCTCCTCAAACGTGTACCCTTCAAGTCTTTTTGCGAGCACTTCGGCTTGTTTCTGGGTGAGCTTGGCTGATTCGAACACCTCATCGTATTCGCTTTTGAAGAGCGAATCAGCGGGCTTTCCCCTCAACAAGGGGCCCACGAGCCGTTCTCGCGGCAAATCCCGCTTCATCTTTTGGTGAAAGCCGAGTTCGGTATAAAACGGGGCTCCGGGGGAGCGTTCGCACAATGCCAACAAGGCGTCCGCAATGAACGCCAAATCCTCCTTTTTCAATCTGGTCCTCCTACTGATATGTAAACAAGTGTCTACTATATATCACGTGTGGCGGAGGATTTCTCGTCAACTAGTATATTTGCTGGAAATAGCTGCCGAGCTTCTTGGGCATTCACTAAGCCGATGGCTTCAGGCGCGACCCAAAGTGGCTGTAGAAGACGTCGGCAAGGATTTCGTAAGACCTGAGGCGCGCCTTATGATCGAAGACCTGTCCGGTGGCGATGAGCTCGTCTGCGCCCGTGAGTTCGAGGAACACCTCCAGCTTTCGGCGCACCGTCTCCGGCGAGCCGATCGCACTGATTGCTGTCCACTGACCGATGGCGGCACGCTCCTCGGGTGAGAGGCTCTCTTCAAAGCTTTGAACTGGAGGCGGAAGCTGACTGCGGGAGTTGCGCAACATGCTCAAGATGGCCTGTTGATGAGAGGAGAAGAGGAAGCGTGCTTCTTCATCCGTTTCTGAGGCCAACACGTTGACGCCAATCATCACATACGGCTCCGACAGCGCCTGGGAAGGGCGGAAATTACGCCGATAAAGCTCCAAAGCACGTTCAAGATACGCAGGGGCGAAGTGCGACGCGAACGCGAAAGGCAGTCCAAGTGCGGCCGCAAGGCGCGCGCCGAAATCGCTCGACCCGAGGATGTACAGCGGTACATTCGCGCCAATCCCCGGCACTGCTTTCACAGGCGCGGTGCCGGCGAAATAGCTTTGCAGCTCTTGTACATCCTCCGGGAACTCGTCGCCGCTGCCGCCGGCTTTGCGCCTGAGCGCTCTCGCGGTGTTCAGATCGCTACCGGGTGCGCGGCCAAGACCCAAATCGATGCGTCCCGGATACATCGCTTCCAGCGTGCCGAAATGCTCGGCGATCACCAGCGGCGAATGGTTAGGCAGCATGATTCCGCCCGCGCCGACTCGGATCGTGCTCGTGCCGCCGGCGAGATAGCCGATGAGCACGGAAGTGGCGGCGCTTGCCACGCCGACCATATTGTGGTGCTCAGCCACCCAGTGCCGATGGTATCCCCAGCGCTCCGCGTGCTGCGCGAGATCGAGTGAGTTGCGCAGCGCCTCGCCCGCATTCGAGCCTTGCACGATCGGTGCGAGATCAAGGATCGAGAGGCGTATCTGCCGTTCGTCTGTCATATCTCTTCTACGAGATTTGCTGCCGAGCTTTGGGACTGATCCTGCCTCGACTGTCAAAAGCGCTCGTGCGGCAGACGGAGCTTCCCATGCTTAGGATGTGCGCCTGCGGCGTTGAGGGACCGGAGATCAAACCTTGGTCTCCTGCAACTAAGCAGTTCCGAGTTCAGGGCTTAGTACCGGGGGGGGGTCATTGTTACCGGGATGTCGCGTCTGCTAGTTGAACTCGGAGCAATCTGCTCACTCGGAAGGATGTGATGATTGGGGCAACGTGCTCTGAGCAGAACCGATAGCACCCACAATGACCGGTGTCGAAGACTGATTCTGCCGCACTGAAACGCTACCGAGAGGAACAGCCATTAGGTTGGCACGACTTGCCAGGCTGGCAACGAGCTCACGTAGCGCTGGGTGCGTATAGATCTTCACATTTCGGATCAGGAAGATTTTCCAAAATTCTCTCGGTGGCTCAAATTCAATTTTAAGCCGAACCTTATAGACACACCGGCCTTCGGCCGCCGTCGTTCCGTCGCTTGCAGAAATCTTGAAGTTTGCAGACTGACTAATATCAGCAAAGACTTCTGGATCTCCAAGCTGTTGGACCTCCAACAACTCAGGTCCCATTAAATCCACGCTCGTGAAAAGCGGGCCTGAAGAAACAGCCGACTTCACATGGAAGGCGAGATCAACAAGCTTGATCTCCACGGGCACCAGCCTCTCTATGACGGCGTTGTACGTCTCGGGCGTCATCAATTGCGGATTACCGCCCTCACTCTCAGGCTGCATAAGCGAAGTTGTTACACGATGCGCCTTCCGCCGCCATTGACATAGTGGCCTGTAGGTCCTCGCATCCCGGCCCAGGGATGTTGTACCCCGCCGTATCTGAGACGAAGACCTCAAAAGCCTTCTTAGAGGCTTCAAAGGACTCAAGAGTCTCCTGGAGAGTATCACCAACACCGTAAACGCTATAGCCGAGTGTGGGGAAGAAAATGCGGTATCCACCACCGTCTTCTTTCGCGACATTCTCAATAACGTGTCGATACAATGTCCAGTTCATTTGTTGTCTCCTAACCTAATCTCGGTAAACTTTATCACATGTTTTAGGGTCAAAGGGTTTCAAGTTGCTCGTAAGCCTTAACGAGCTGCTCTACAATCCACTTCTTCACCTTCCTTCCGGAAACCGTCGACACTTGAAAACTGTCGCCGTCCCATCGGGGAATTAACTGACTGATCCCCGCAATATAAATGTTCGCGCAGTGACTGCCAGATCCGCGGTCAATCGTGACCTTATTCGCCTTGTTCCATATCTCGTCGTTTTCCAACCACCTGAGCACATCTTCTTTGTCGGCAAATTCTCCGATTTTGCCCTTTCGCCACTTCGCGCTCTCCCTTTCCCAACCCACTAAGCAATTCCTTTTAAACTCGAGCGAGAAATGATTATAGCTTGTTCTACGCCGCAAGCGTTGGTCATCTTTCTTCGTTAAGCTCAACCGCTGCTTGCGTGCGCTTGTGCAATAGTTTTCACCTCTCCACCGATGGACCTAAAGAGCCGTACCATGTAAAAAAGCATTCTCTATGTCCGTTCAGAGGGGTGCGTCTAGGCACGATGCTGAAACTTCGGCATCCTCGAAGCACAAAAAGGCTGCAGAACGATAGCTCTGCAGCCTCTTTCACTCAGTCAGTCAAGCGGCTGGCGAAAACCCGAGGCGAGGACTGCGACCCGGATTCGCGGCCTCTTGCCTCCTGATCTGCTCAAGGCGAGATCGAATCAATTTGTGCGTGCGGTGCAGCCGCGAGCGAATCGTCCCGACCGGCTTGTTCATCATATCGGCGATATCCTTATAAGGCATCCCCTCGACGTCGGCCAAGGTCACGAGAAGCCGCTGTTCCGGAGTAAGAGAATCGAGCGCCTTCTGCAGGTCTTCGCTAAAACTTTCCCGCATCATGGTCTGCTCGGGATCAGGCTTATCGTCCGCCATATCAAAGTAGAGATTGTCGTCTCCACCGGCGGTCTGCAGCGGAGTGTCGTAAGACACCGCTTTTACGCGACGGCGACGATTCCTCAGCAGGTCGAGGAACAATCTCGTTACGATCCGAAAGATCCAATTCTCAAACGGGCGATCGCCCTCGTAATCCGCAAAACTCCGGTAGGCGCGATAAAACGCCTCCTGGGTGAGGTCTTCCGCATCGGCACGGTTCCCCGAGAGGCGGTAGGCCATGTTGTAGACCTTCCGGTACGTCTCCGACATTAATTCGTTGAAACGCACTTGTTCTTTGGGATCGAGCGTATATACCTGTGGTGACATTTTCATAAAGGATGCCCAATTGGGCTTTTGTACAAGGTCGCCGTATTGCGACTATACATATTTGGACAAAATTGGACTCTCAGTAGTTCCGATTTTGTTCGTCGACTAGGTCTTCTAAGTCTCTGCTGATTGGTCAGGCCCCGAAGGTGCGTTCGCGGGCAGAGGTAGTGTATGGACGACTATGGTTGCCTTCGCGGTTCGGTCAAAACTATAGACTTGCGTCTACACCCGCAATTTTTTATCAGTCGTCAGGGATGGACTGTGGACGGTGAACAGGTTTGACTTATTAACCATTCTCCATTCTCCATTCTCCATTCTCCATTAGCCATTCTCCATTCGCCATTCTCCATTCACCATTCACCATTCACCCCTTCATCGGACGAAATGAATTTCAACGATGTGGCCGCCGACGAAGAGGAGGAGACAATTCAACCGTGGCTTGCTCTTTGCAATTTCCCGAGCCTCCTCGAAGGTCTTTGACACGATATCACCGCTGAGTCCCGCCAGGAGGCCCATGTAGGTGGTCGCATCATCGGGCGACGGAAAGCACGCTAGCCCATCCAACTGGGTCCCATCGGGAGCGGTCGCATTGTTCGCCGCATACTTGTCGCCGCCGACCGAGATGAGATAGAGCCGGTCTGGAAATCCGCCGAATCCCCCGAGCTCCTCTTCGATCAGGGTGATTCCGCCGGGATTCTCGATCGTCTGAGGCACGGAAGGAGTTTACAGTAGAGAGTGGAGAGTCGGTAGTCAACAGTTCCTCCCCCTACACCGCTCCCGTCGTAAACGCCTCCAATCTCGCTTCCATGAACTTGAATCTTGGCACTGGCGCTTCCCCTCCGAAATTCAGCGCGACAAGCGGGCGCAACACCTGTTCGGTGATGACGGTATCGGCGAGTTCCGTGCGCAGCGCCTGGAGCTGCAGCAGGAGTACCTGAAGATGAACTTTCCCCATCGCCAAGGAGCCGACCCGCCGTCCTTCGTCCGTGGTGAGAGTTTGGCCGAGGACGCTTCGCGCAATTTCACGATTATGAAAATCGAGCGCGTCCATAAAGCCGGTCGAGGTTTCCTTGGAAACCTGCAGGGTGGAAATCTCGACTTCGTTCGGAAACACTAACGATGTATTGTTCTGGAGATCTTTTAGAGCGTTGACCAGAGCTTGACGATCGTCGCTTGAAAGTGCGGAGTCGTACTTTCCAAACACCGTCGGCATCGCGAATCGCTCAAGGTGCAGCTTCCAGGCAGCCAGGAGGGTCTGCTTCGCTGACCAGTGCGGATACGCGCATTCTAGATCGCTGCGGCCTTTGGGCCGGCCATACCCTCCCCGGTTTGCCCAGAGGATGAACTTGGCGCGTGGCAGTGTTACCTCCGCTTCGCCGGGAACGGTCAGCCTCAGTCCCTCCACATTCCCGAACGCGTCAACATCCATCCCGAACAGGGACGGGTCTTTCGGATGCGCGGCTTTCAGCCAGATCCGGCTCCCTTGCTGTTCGAAGACCATTTCTTGGATGGACCAGCCTTTGGCGAACGCGTCCATTGCCTGACGCAGGATGTCATTGGGTGAACCTTCCATCCGTTCGATTGCCTCTTCGACGAAGCTCTTAATCGTCACATCGGGGCAGTCGATCTTCCAATCCGCCGCGAGCACTCCTAGCTTTTTGACGGTGAGCGCCGTCTGCACCATCGAGTCATTCTCCATGGCGTCGATGGCGCTGGGCGCGAGAGAGCCTGGCGCAGGTGCTGGGTAGGCGAGGGCGCGGCGCTGGTAGATCGACAGTTGCTTCGCCTGTTCTGCTCCGTCACGCTTCTTGAATAACTTAAACATCTCTCATCTCCTAAATCTTTGGGTCGAAAGTTCGGCGGTTTCCGCTCGCGATCCGAATACCGCCGCCGCAAGGCAATTCGAAAACGGCTAAAGCAAGCGCGATCACCAGGTCGTCGTGCTCGCCAGCGCTTGCCTCGAGCTTCGTGTTTCCCGATCTCGTCTGGTGGAATCGAAAGGATTCCAGCTCGCGCAGCAAAGGTGGATTGGGCCGCATCGTGAGTCGTTCCCGCTCGATGACGCTGGCGAGGTGATTCACCAGCGTGGTTTTGCTGGACAAGGTGAACTTGTATTCACGAATCGAGTGTCGCGGCACCGCGTCGCGAAGGTCCCCGA
>JAEVZK010000114.1 GCA_023392285.1 Armatimonadota bacterium
CCCTAAGAGGATAAGGCCTCCTAATCCACAACGACTCCCTAAAAAACTGACACTACTCCGAAGTCTGAGGGCAAGACTTCTTCGACAGGTTCCTAGTTCCAGTCGAAAGCTGCCTTATCGTAGCGCGGAGGCTTGAAGAGCCAGAAGAGGATGAGCCCAACGATCGCGAAAGTACCGAGAGTCAGCGCGACTCTTATGATGCCATCCGTCGACATCGTGAGCCGTACGCTCAGAGGAACGAAGAGAGCAATGAGAGCCCAGCCAAAGATCAGCTTGCTGAACACCTTTGCTTTCACATCGTGGCTAGAGACAATCAGCAATGGATAGAATTCGTGGCACTTTGAACACAAGATGTCCTGCACTCGATTGATTTGGCCGCACTTCGGACAAGTCGTCACGGGGGACTCGACTGGAGAAGAGGTCCACTTGCGAAGCAGAATCGATTCCTTGTGAAACATGTCCGCAATCGAGCGATTCGAGACCTCATCCCTCGTTTTGTCCAAGATCTCGAACGTTGCTTGTGACAAGGCGATCGCTTGCGGCTGAAAGCCCTTCGAATAAAGATGCTGCGCCAGCTCGAAACGCGCCACGTAATTGTCGGATCGAGCTCTCATCGCCTCAAAGCTGCGAGCCATCTGCCCTGCTCCAACCGAACGAAGCTCTGATCGCTCCAAAATGCCCTCTGCAAAGGGAAAGAACACGATCAGGCTTACAGAGACTCCTAAAATCGCCCAAGGAGTGATCGGATCTCTCGTCTGGATTGCCATAGCCATCAGCACAAGCACGATCACAATCGCCGAGAAGCCCACGGCCACGTTCAGAGATCCATCGACCATCCGAAAGACGATCACAATAACCGCGTAAGCCATCACACAGCCCGTGATCAACGTCACGAGCAGATCGCCCATATCAGGTCCTTGGCCCATCAAGATAGTGACGCGTACAAGGGCAAAACAGTTGAAGAATAGAAGATGTTTTCTAACTGACGGACAACTCGCCCACCGTCTCTTTACGGTGGCTTCCATGGCCATAGGCATAGGCAAAGACCATCTCAACTCCGAAGAAAAAGATCTGAGAAGAGTAGTAAAGCCAGAGCAGAATCACAACCAAGGCACCAGCTGGACCATAAGCGATCCCAACCTTGCCATAAGCGAAGTAAAGCGTCAACAAATACTTCGCAACACCGAAGCCAAAAGCCGTAACAAAGGCAGGAATCGGAACATCCGACCAGCGAACCATCCCGCGAGGCAAGCCCTTGAAAGCAACCGCGAACACACCCGTCAGGAATGCCACCGAAACCACAAAACTCACGAGCTGCCAAACCGGACCAGCCCCCGAAACCGTGTGAGTTCGCATATATCCGATGATCGAGTCGATCGTCATCCAGATAAAGATCAACGCCACGAACACAAGTGCCATCAAAACGGAAGCAGCTTTGCGAAGTACAAACAGCTTCACGAAGCTTCCCTTCTTCGGTGCGACTTTCCAGATCGTACTTACGGCTGCATCGAGCTGATCAAACAAGCCAGAAGCCGCAAATAAGGCAACCGCGAGAGAAATAATCGAGGCAATCAGGCCAGCAGAGGGTTTCGCGCCTTGTTCGATCATCGTACGAACGAGTTCAGCGGCCCCCGCTCCAAGTTGATCGCGGGCGCTCGCGAGAAGTTGAGTCCTGAGCGTCCCCTGATCGAGGAAATTGCTCGCAAGAGCGATCGCGAACACGAGAAGTGGAGCAAGAGACAGCACCGCATAGAACGAAAACGCAGCAGCCAAGCGCGTCGCATTGTCTTCACCGAACTTTCCCGCGCTTTTTTGAAGCAACTCACGAAGCTGTCCAACCGTCATGTACGGCCCTAAGGACGGATAATCGCCATCATGAGTTCCGACGCCGGGAGCAGCCCAAGAACCCAAGTAAAATAGGCGTTCATGCTGGATAGACCAGGCCGCGATGGCCGTTTCGGAGCATACGGCGGAAGATTCGTGCCTGAAACGCTCATTCCCGCCCTTGATCAGGTCGCAAATGAGTTTGATCGCGCTTGGGCGGACGAAGCTTTCCAGAAAGAATTTCGAGAGCTCCTCCGAAACTACGTGGGTCGCCCCACTCCGATCACAGAAGCCCACCGTCTCAGCGAAGCCACCGGCCTAAACATCTCAATAAAGCGTGAAGACCTCAATCACACCGGCGCGCACAAGGTCAATAATGCCCTGGGCCAAGTGCTTCTCGCCCGGCGCATGGGGAAAACCCGCATCATCGCCGAGACCGGCGCCGGACAGCACGGAGTCGCCACCGCAACCATCTGTGCTCTTTTCGGACTTCAATGTGAAATCTATATGGGTGAGGAGGATTGCGCCAGACAACAGCTCAATGTCTTTCGGATGAAGCTGCTTGGCGCGAAGGTTCACCCAGTTTCCAGCGGAACGAGGACACTCAAGGACGCTTTGAACGAGGCCATGCGCGATTGGGTCACTCATGTGGGCCATACCCACTATGTAATCGGCACCGCGGCCGGTCCTCATCCCTATCCATTCATGGTTCGCGAGTTTCAGCGCGTGATTGGCGATGAAGCCCGCGCGCAATATCTCGAAACTCACGGCGTTTTGCCCGAAATCGGCATCGCTTGCGTCGGAGGTGGATCGAATGCGATCGGATTCTTCGCAGGTTTTCTGAACGATCCCGAAGTCCGTCTCATCGGAGTCGAAGCCGGCGGCCGAGGACTCGAATCTGGCGAGCATGCGGCCCCTCTTACCGCCGGATCGCCCGGAGTTCTGCACGGAAGCTACAGTTATCTTATGCAGGATGAGCATGGTCAGGTGATGCCGACCCATTCTATTTCCGCAGGCTTGGATTATCCCGGCGTAGGCGCCGAGCACAGCTTCCTAAAGGACCAATCTCGCGCTGAATATCTCGCAGTTACCGACGATGAGGCCATGGATGCCTTTCAGTGGGTGAGTCGAAAAGAGGGCATCATCCCTGCTTTCGAGAGCGCCCACGCATTCGCCCCGCTGTTGAGGAAGGATTTCTTCCCGCCCGGAGCACGCATTCTCGTCAACTTGAGTGGTCGCGGCGATAAAGACATGGAAACCGCTTCGAGATTGCTAAACTTCTAGGCCAGCTTTCAACCGAGCCGTTGAACCTGCGCGAGTCAAAATAGAAAACTTCGAGATGGGCGCGAGAACATCCCCATCTCGAAGTCATCATTCGAGTAACGTTCCAAGCATCGGCCAGTTATCCGCCGATGCTTGAAAGCTTTTCCTTAAGCAGCCTCTGTTAGCTCCAGAGTCGTGCTACCGTTCCAGAAAGTAAACGGAGCCGAGACCGGACTCTTCTGGCTCGACCGAACCGCGGTCAAGCGAAACGACACATACTGGCCTGGTGTCCACTGAATGTCGTAAGAAGTCTTCGTCGTCGTGCCGTGCTGAACCCATTCCGCCGCAGCCGACGTGCGATATTCCACGACAAAAATCGTTCCGTAGCGATTATCTCCCCGCTTCCATCGAAGTTTGATTGCTCCGTTGCCATCCGCATTGCCA
This sequence comes from Armatimonadota bacterium, assembly GCA_023392285.1. Classification (GTDB taxonomy): domain Bacteria; phylum Armatimonadota; class Fimbriimonadia; order Fimbriimonadales; family Fimbriimonadaceae; genus JAEVZK01. The sequence continues at coordinate 3,532 of JAEVZK010000114.1, forward strand.
ACCAGGTTAAGCGGCGTCGAGGGCGGCGTGTTTGTCTTCGGAGTCTCGTGAGGTGCGAGCATTAATGAGCCAAGTAGCGCATCGCTGATCGAAACATCGGCTCGGAACACCTTAGCCCACTTCGCGATCACCGCTTTGCTCGCGCTTTTCTGCTCATCTTTCGCCCGGCGAGCCGCTTCTGCCGCGGCTTTTGCCGCAATCCAAGCGTCCATGGCCGCTTCAAAGTCCGTTGCCGCATCTGATATCTCGCCTTGCTGCGGCAATGATAGTCCGAGGGTCACCGCATTGGCTGCAGATACCGTCTTAAAGTTTGTCAGGGCCGGGATTAACTCGGCGTCGCCATTCATTTCTGTGATATACATATTTCCTCCTGAGTTACTTATCGGTGCCTTTGCCGACATCCTCAGGTCTTTCAGAAAAAATCTCGCACTTTTTAGTAAAAAGCTCGAATGTTTCAGTTAAAAGCTCGCTGCTTTTGGGAAAAAGCTCGCTGGTTTTAGAGAAAAGCTCGTTGATTTTAGAGAAAAGCTCGCTGGTTTTGGAGAAAAGCTCGCTGGTTTTGGAGAAAAGCTCGAATGTTTTCGGAAAAAGCTCGCTGGTTTTCGGGAGAAACGCGCGAAAACCAGCCGGGAGCGCGCTGCTCCTGGCGCGAAGCGCTTATTTAGGGCCGAGAAGCTCTATTCGAACCCGAAACTCATCGCTTCCGGCATCGATCGCAGCTCCGAAGGGACCAGGCCGAGATACTCTTTCACCGATTCTCTCAAGCCTTGGGTGGTGCCATAGCCGCAATTCGACGCGACGAGATCGACTGGATTGTCGGTCGACACAAGCATATCGATCGCGCACTCGGTTCGGCACCGATCGACATATTCATGGAATCCATAACCCACGAGTTGCTTGAAGACGCGCGAGAAATGGAACGGCGAATAGCCTGCTAAATCGGCGGCCTCGCGTAAAGGCCAGCCGGAAGACGGATTTTTCCGGACTTTCTGCGTGAGATTGACGAGGGTATCCGGCAAATCATCCGGCAATGTCGCAAGCTGCACCTCATCCTCCCCCATCATCAGGTTCGCGACCGTTTCATAAATCGCGGAGAGGGTGTGAAGCTCGATGCTGTCGCCATGATGCCGCGCGGCCTCAAGACGATCCACCGCGCTCTTGAAATGAGGATCGATGGGCTTGCAGGCAATCGGGCGAACGTTATTAGAAGTTCCCCGTCCTTGCAAACGAGAATTGATCCAATGCTCAAGAAGGGGCGTGACCGGGCTAGGCCAGGACAGGATTTGCGTGGAATGCTCGCCTCTTGCCGCAACGACGCCGATTCTCATGCGACCTTTCAGGAAAGTGATACTTCTCGGCGGCACAACGATGAGTTTTGGACTCGCTGCGGTTCGAAGTAGCAGGGTGCCCTTCGCATTGATGGCGATGGCGTTCACACTTGGCGGCACGGTGATCACACCTGGCGCGACCTTGTTGAGGACTGCCGTGTGTTGGTCCAACCTTAGGTGTTGAAGCGTGCTTGCTTCCAGCCGTTTCACCGAGCCTGCCGTGCACTCGAAGTTAAATTCTAAATGTCCGTCACCTTCTGCGGAACGCACTTTGTCTCCCTTTGTTTGCGCAGTGTACATGAGCTTGAGCCTTTGTCAAATTTTCCTTTATGATCATCCGACTGCGACGAAGACCTAAAAGGTCTGCACTAATCTATTCACTATGCAATAAAAGTGCCCAGAACGCAAGGCTTATTTCAGGGATACTTAGGGAGTGCAAGGTGGATTTCGAGTCGGAATCGTTGGAGCGACGGGCGCGGTTGGGGGAGAATTTCTCCGTTTGTTCGAGGAGCGAGCCTTTCCGATCTCTTCTCTGCGCCTTTTTGCTAGTGAACGCAGCGTGGGAAGGACACTTTCTTTTCGTAGCCGCGAGATTCCGATCGAATTGGCCTCTGCCGAGAACATGGCGGGGCACGATTTCGTCTTTTTCAGCGCGGGCGCTTCCCGTTCTCGCGCATTAGTTCCGGCGGCGCTCGAAGCTGGCGCGACGGTGATCGACAATTCGAGCGCGTTTCGCATGGATCCTGGCGTCGCGCTCGTGGTTCCCGAGGTGAACAGCGATGAAATCCTGCCGGACCAGCATCTTTTCGCCGTTCCGAACTGTACTGCGATCATTTTGCTCGTTGCCATCAACCCTTTGCAGCAACTTGGCGCCCTGGACCGCGTGATTGTGAGCACTTACCAGAGTGCTAGCGGCGGGGGTGCCGCAATGATGCACGAACTTCGCGAGCAAACTCGCGCTGCCCTCGCTGGTGGGACCTTCGATCGCAACCTTTCCTTCCCGCCCTACGCGTTTAACCTCTTTTCCCACAACACTGCCATCAATAGCCACGGCTATAACGAGGAGGAGTGGAAGGTGATCGAGGAGAGCCGCAAGATTCTGCGCAAGCCCAGCCTTAAGATGAACGTGACCTGCGTGCGAGTTCCGGTGCTGCGCGCACATAGCGAGTCGGTGACCGTGGAATTCGCCGAAACCGCTCCTTCTATCGAGGAGGTGCGCCGAGTTCTCGCTTCGGCTCCTGGAGTTCGCCTGGTGGACGATCAAGAGGCGAATCACTTCCCCACTCCTCTGGAAGCAAGCGGCCAAGGCGACGTTCTGGTGGGCCGTCTTCGCGCCGATCTCAGCAATCCTAAAGCGATCAGCATGTTCATTTGTGGCGATCAATTGTTAAAAGGCGCCGCCATCAACGCGGTTCAGATTGCGGAGCGCCTGATTTCCGTCGGGCAGCCCGTTGGCGACACCGCTTGATTCGCGGATTTACATACGAAACATGCTGAACCCGGGCTTCTCTGCGGGAGCATTCTGGGCGGCTTCGATCCCGAGCGCGAGCACTCTGCGCGTATCCACGGGATCAATGACCCCGTCGTCCCAAAGTCGTGCGGTCGAGTAGTAAGCCGAGCTCTCCTCCGCGTACTTCTCGAGCGTAGGCTGCCGGAACTCGTCCTGCTCCTCGGGAGTCATCGAATTTCCCTTGCGAGCAAGCTGATCGATCTTGACAGTCAGCAGTACATTGGCCGCCTGCTCGCCGCCCATCACGGAGATCTTGGCATTCGGCCACATCCATAGCTGCCTCGGCCCAAAAGCTCGCCCGCACATGCCATAGTTCCCTGCCCCATAGCTCCCGCCTACGACCACCGTGAACTTCGGCACCGTCGCCGTGCTCACCGCTGTGACCAGCTTCGCCCCGTTCTTCGCGATGCCTTCGTTTTCATACTTGCGCCCCACCATGAAGCCAGTAATGTTCTGCAGGAACACCAGCGGTATCTCCCGTTGACAGCACAACTCGATGAAGTGCGCACCCTTCAGCGCGCTCTCACTAAACAAGATCCCGTCGTTCGCTAAAATCCCAACCAAGTGTCCGTAGATCCGAGCGAAACCGCAAATAAGAGTCGCCCCATATCGCGCCTTGAACTCCTGCAACTCGCTCCCATCCACCAGCCGAGCCAAGACCTCCCGCATATTCATCGGAGTCTTCTCATTAGCTGGCACCAGCGAGTACAGATCCTCCAACGGGTACAGCGGGTCTACCGGCACCGCGGCAGACTTCCGAGAGCCTGTCCCGCGCGAACCAAGGCTCTCAACGATATTCCGCACGATCTCCAGCGCATGCTCGTCGTCCTCCGCCAGATGATCCGCCACTCCCGACAGCCGAGTGTGGACGTCTCCGCCCCCAAGGTCCTCCGCCGAGACTTCCTCGCCCGTCGCCGCCTTCACCAAGGGTGGCCCGCCCTGGATGATCGTCCCCTCACACTTGACGATCACCGATTCATCAC
>JAEVZK010000119.1 GCA_023392285.1 Armatimonadota bacterium
GCTCCCGACTGAGCTGGCCCGACCGTTATCCGCCTTTCGTTCTTCCCTTCAGGGCTCTGCCAACGGTGGACCCATGCCATTCATTGCCATGCCTGGTTCTATGACCCTCGGCATTAACAGTGGCTGCGATGCGCCGGAGCCCCATCCCCTGCCTGTGCAGTTGGCGTATTCGCTTCTTAGCTTCGCGTTCAGCGCGCTCACCCTCGTCCTTCCGTCTGACGATATCGTCGATTGCCGCAGTAATGCAGTCGTTGCCCTCGAACGTCCACCCCATCTCGGCGATCCGCCCTTCAGCCTGTTCCCGACGATCCTCGTAAAAGTCGACGCTCACCTGATTCCAAGGCTGAGCTCTCATAGTTGCTAAGCCCAGCTTGTTCAACTCGTTGGCTGCCTTCTGTTGACTTAGTCCCCCATCTCGGAGGGAGAAGAGGCGCACAAGCACGACAGCCTGCTCGTACGTCATCGTTGCTACTGTGTTCTGCTGGGCACGCTTCGGCGCTGGAGCCTCCGTGGGGTCGTCGGGGATCTGCGTTCCATTTGGCAGGCGGGTCACCGTCGTGATCAGATATGTTCTGGTCGCGGGATCAGAACGGTGCTCCAGGATCGGCTCGTGAGCAACGACGTCGGCGCTGTACTTCCTACTGAACAAGGCCTCTGCGCGATACTGCGCCTCCGACTCGATGATTCTTCGAACTTGCACATCCTTCCAGCCTCGCTTGCCGCCGTACTTCGTTGGAATCTGCTGTCTGTTCAACCACCTCGCAATGGCGCCGTATGGGTAGCCGATCGCGAACAGGCTGAAAATGAGGCGTACGACCGCCGCCTCCCAGTCGTCGATCACCAGATTGGCCTCGCCTGTGTTTCGGGTAGTGGGACGCCATCGATAGCCAAATGGCACGTTTCCACCCGAGTACGTGCCATGCCTCTGGATCGAAATCACCTTTGCCTCCGACATTCGAGACTTGATCACGAGACGCTCCCAGATGTTGAAAACCTGGACCATTCCACGGAAGGCCACGCCAGCCGGGCCATCGGGAATGTTCTCGCTTGCGGAATAGATTCTCGTCTTGTGCAAATCGCACAGCTTGTTGATCTCGGCAGATAGAAACTCGTCTCGGCTGAGTCGACCGAGTGCGTGGCAATAGATGTTGCCGATCTGCCCGCTCGCGATCGCTTCCTTCAGGATGTCAATTCCGATACGAGACTCCTCGGCACCCGAATCGACGTCCCAGATGATCATGTCCGGAACCTTGTTGTGGGTCTGCGCGAGCACGGCCACTCCCTGGAGCTGAGCATCTTTCCCGTAAGCGTCAGTTTGATGAATCGTGCTGGTTCTCCAGTAACCGATGCAGATGTCTCGGCGTCCGGTCGCCAGCAGCTCCTGCAGCTGAGCACGCAACGCGACGGGATCGGGCGCTACATCCGTGCGCTGATTCCTGCCTTGCTTTCGGCGGGTAGGTGCGATGCGCACCAGTGCCTGCTCTCGAATCCAGTCGAGATTGTTGTCGTTGATCATGTTAAGCTCTCCTCTGCCTCTGCGTGCCAGTCCGTGTCGGTGCCTGACCCAGTTCGACTGACGCTGTCTCTACTTATTGTAAAAAGCAGGTAGGTAGCGTTCTGTGCTGCTGGTTCAGGCATTTTTGAACCTGCGCGGCTCTTTCTGCGGACTTCGCGAGTGGGCATGTAGGTGTCTTAATCGCGGCTCACGAAAGCTCCTGCATGAGCGACGAAAACGTTGAGAAGCTGGTGACCATCGCCGAGGCAGCACGTGTACTGGCTGTCGGAGTGCGAACCATCTACCGGAAGATCGAAGCTGGGGACATTAAGCCGGTCTACGTGACGCCAGACACGCCGCGGATTCGTTGGTCTGACCTGATGCGGATCATGCAGGGCTGAAGCTTCCTTTGATGCTGCCCTAACGTCCCTTCATTAACCGTGCCGGGTGAAGAGGCGCAGGGGCCCGCCTACCCCAACGAGTTGCGTACCATACGAACCGAGCGTGAGATGACACGCGAGGAGCTCAGCTACGCCTGTAGGCAGCTCGCGGAGAAGAAGCCTGAGCAGCACCGAACCGTTAGTGTAGGCACCCTCCGAAACCTGGAGCTTGGAGTCACGCGCCCCAAACCCTCCGTGGCGCGCACGATCGCGGCAGCGCTGAAGTTGAAGGTCGACGTGATCTTCACGTCCGGAGTCGACACCTCGATCAGCAATCCGTCAGGGCGAACGCGCATTCCTCCTGACCGCCCGAAAGGCGGCCGACCCAGGAAGGAAGAATAAAACACCTGGACTTAATAGCAACTCCGCGTGTATAATGCTGCTCATCCCGCTCGGGAGGAGCAGTTCATATGAGAATCAAAGAGTCCATCGGAAGGGGGATCCTTCGCGCCCTGAGAAGCCAGTTCGCCTCTCCATACGAGGCAGTGCGCGAGATTATCGACAACGCGCTCGATCACCGTCAGGGCCAGCACGTGGAGATCGACGTAACCTTCAACGGCTCAACCTTGGCCGTTCAAAACATCGGTGGCCGCGGAATGGGACCGGAGCAGATTCGGGATTTCGTTTCTTGGGGAGCACCCGCTGATCGCGAGGACGGGGCGATTGGCTACTACTCACAGGGCGGTAAGGCGGCGTGTATGTACCTCGGAACAGGGTTCAACTTGACGGCGAAGCGCGCCGGGGATCACCAATTCTTCGTATTGTCAGATCCTGATTTGCGGGATCGTCTTGAGCCCCGCGACTATGGCGATCTCAGGGCCTTAGCGGAGGAAGATCGCGTTGACTTACCCCGGGTGGCGGCTGAGATGGGCTACGTACGGCTGGAGGTGCTTGGACTCGACGCCACTCTGAACATCTCAGAAGAGGGCCTGAAACACGATCTCTCAGCCGCGTACTCTCCGCTGCTCTTCAACGAATCTGTGTCCATTCGATTAAATGGCAATGGGGTGCGACCCCGCATCGTGCTACTGGATGATGAGGTTGCATGTGAGACGATCCGTGTCCGTCTCGACCATGTCAAAGCGGATGGCTTCGTCGGGAAGGTGCAGCGAGGAGCGAACCGCCCGGCTCCTCGTCCCGGCTTCTCGGTTTATTGGAGGGGCCGCCTGGTGCAGGAGGGAGTTTGGTTTTCTGCCAATCCATATGCGAAGGGATCCCTTGCCGGACTCTATGGCGAGCTGACTGTCGAGGGGCTGATGCCGAACCTCAACAAGAGTGGCTTCGTTGAGGAAGGCAGCCATCTTTGGAGTTTGCTGGGGGAGGAGGTGATTCAACAAGCCGCGCCCGTGCTTGAGGCGCTACGATCTCCGAACGACGGCACCCGGATCACCCTCCGCGACCGGAGACTTGCTCGTCAAACGCGACAGGAGCTGCAAGGGATACTCGATCGTCTCCTTAGCCGCGGCACGATCTTGATCGAGGAAGAACGCACGATCAGAATCACCCGCGGCGGGGGAACGTCCCCAGCAGGTGGCCGCGGCGGAAGACCCTCCGGATCTAAGGAGCCTGCGAACAAGGGCGAGCGGGAGCGAGAGGAACGAGAGGCTGACGGGCTCGTGCTTCCCGAGATCATTGTGGATGCATGGGGAGCTCCCGTCCGCGCAGAGACCAGGCGGTTGCCGAACGGCTCGTTCTTGATCGCCGTCAACAAGGCCCATCCCTCCTACGGAGTCGCCAATGCCCGATATGCCATCGCAGAGAGCGTGATCGTCGAGGCGCTAAGAGCGTCTGGCGGGTTGACCGGCATCGACGAATACGTGACGGAGGTCGACGCAGTGCTGGCCGAGTGGGCAACCAATCATGTGAGGAGCGAAGATGAGACGCTCTGAAGCCATGGGGCGCCCTGACAAGCAGGCGCGCGCTTTCGCATTGATTCTCAGGGAAGTGATCGATGACATCGTGCTCGTGAGAAACGACGATACGTACAGACCGCAGATGAGATTCGATGGGAGAGGAATCCGGGCGTTTTGGTCGCCGATCGACAATGGTGACTCCGGAGATTGGGAGACTTGCCTCATCGAAGTGCATGAGCGTAGGCCGCCTGAGGATCTCCAGGAACTATTACTGGCATGCGAAGTGGTGCCGGGCGTCTATGGTCCTCGAGCTCAAATCGACTGGCGTGGTGCATGGAAGACGCGGGTGCAGATGTACTACGAGGTTGAAGCGGCCGTGGATAACCGAAGCGTCAACTACCTCATCCAGTTCGACCCTGACGAAAAACCCTAAGAAAATCTTTAGCCGTTTTGCATTGCACGCGACATGACCAGACCTGTAACCAACCAGGTGAGTCATGGACGAGCAGAAGATGAGACGAGCAGCGATGTATCCGCTTCCCATGCGGCTAACAGTGGCATCTGATCTGACCGGCATTCCGCGCAACACCCTGAACGACATGATCCTCGATGGTCAGCTCAGGGCTAAGCGCCACGGAAAGCACTGCATGCTCGACGCCCGCGACATCCTGGCTTGGTTCGAGGACTTGCCAGATGCACAACCCACTCGAATCAGATCGACAACCCATGCCGAAAGGCCGACGCAACGATTACGAGGGAACCCTCGAGAAGCTGAAGAGCGGAAAGTTCCGCTACAAGGGCTGGCTCAACGGCCAGCTCGTCTGCGGCTCCGCCGCCCCGACGAAAGCGCAAGCTCATAAGAACTACAAGGAGAAGCTTGCTGCTCTCCAGAATCCGCCTCCACCTATTGTGGAGGCCTTGCCGAAGCTCTCGAACTTCGTGCAAGAGCTTCTCGACGGACCTTATCACCAACGGGTACTCGACGGCACGATGGCGCCGACGACCTGGAACATGTACGAACAGGTGTGGCGGCTCAAGCTGAGCGGGACGGCCCTTGGAAACATGGCGATCGATGTCATCACGCCTGAAGACGTCAATGCGTGGGTGAGCTCGCTTATGACTGAGCACCGAGTGACGAAGAAGGGCAAAGTCTTTCTTCCCCGGCCAGTCCGCAATACGAGCAAGCGCCGGATCCTCGGAATGCTCGGTGCAATGTACTCCTACGCGATCGAGCAGAAGAAACTCGAGATCAGGAACCCATGCGAAAAAGCCTATAAGCCTCCCGTCGACGAAGTGGAATTCGTGACTCTAAATGCCGTTGAGGTGGAGGAGCTTCTGGCACTCTGCGACAAGGAAGACCCTGGTTTGGTCGGCAGTGAGAAGGAGAAGGCCCGGATGATCGCCAGCAACCGGCGACGCAGATTGATCACTTTGCTCGGCCTGCACGGCTTCGGGCCCGCCGAAATGTGCGGACTGAAGAAGGAGGACTTTGATGGTGAAGGCATTGAGCCGCGTCGGCAGCGGCAGCGCCTGGGGCAGTGGGGCATCACCGAACGCGATCAGCTCAAGACCAAGGAGAGGAAGCAGTGGATTCCGATAGACGAAGAGCTGGTCTCCCTGCTGAACGAGAACCAAGCCGGTTACGTGCTGCAGATTGAGCCAGGCAAGCCGATGGAACCGAGCAACCTTCGCCGCACATTTGAAGGGATGGTGAAGGGCACTAAGTTCGAGAAGATGACGCCGTATGACCTTCGACACACGTTCGCACAACGGCTGCTTGACGAAGGAGTCGACGTCAAGACCGCTGCGGAGCTGATGCGGCATTCAGTCGAGGTCTTTCTCAAGCGGTATGTAAAGAGCGACAAGGCAAGAAAGATCGCTGCAATGAAAAAGCTTCAGGAGTCGCGAAAGAAGGCGAAGGAGCAGGCGACTAATGGCAGCATCGATTAGCTTTTGTGCGAACTGATGGCGCACAGATCGCGTTCAGAAGGCGACTGCGCCATAGCCGCCGACTGTTGAGCGGCGTTTCGGAAGTCCAACCGTGATCAATAATCGTCGTAGTCATCGCAATCGAAGCTGTCAGTTCGCTCACTTCGTCGCATCCCTCGTTCCTCGCAGCGATTGCATGGCAGAGGCTCGCCACATTTATCACAAATCGAGCTCCACGATGGAAATGAGGGTTCGTCTTGGTCGTCCGAAGTCGCTGGTTCTCGCCGGACGGACTCACGCCTTCCAAGCAAGGATGACAGAAGAGTGATAAGCTTCATATCCACCACATTTTGCACCGAGTGCGAAGACAGTGCCGGCGTCTGCAACAGTATCAGCGGGTTCAAGGAATGCTGGTGGGGCCCAAGCCACGTGAGGTGTGCGAACTGGCTTAGCGGGAGGGCCCAGAGGGGTTAGGTTGATCTATTACGAAAATTCCTTTGGATACTTGGTCAATCCAGGAACCGTTGTTGACACGAAGTGGGTGCGGGCGGCGCAGCAATTTGTGGACCTATCGTTGCAGCTCTGCCCCTCGATAACATCAGCGTACCTTCGGGGATCAGCTTGCACCGGGGAAGCAATCGATCTGATCGCCGATCTTGACCTTATCTTCGTAACTGAAGGAAATGCGGCAGAGGAGGACATCGCTGGCATTAGGGCTGCGAAGCAAAACCTCTTAGGGGAACACCGTTATATAACGCGTGTTGACACCAGAATGATCTCAAGACACGATCTACTCTTACCCGGTAAACACCATCACGCTAAATTCCTCATCAAGGTAACTGCTCGTCCGCTCCATGGGGAGGACCTCACGCCATTGTTGCCCTGCTACTCGGCGAGTTTAGAGACCGCACGACTTCTTTACGGACGCCTACATGAAAGAATTGAGAAGTCGATGGCAGCTACTTGGGGCGGTCCTTTCCCGTCCGGAAGCGACGCCGTCATGGCGAGGCACTGCATACGCGCGATGTATACCTTGGGGATGGACGGGACGAAAGAGTTCACGCGCGACCTGCGATTGTGCTTAGCACGAGCGCAAGCGTTGTTCCCCAAGCTGCATCGTGAAATGGAAACACTGCGCAAGTGTGCCCTGATGTACCAATGTGATAAACGGGACTACCACCTCGCACTAAGTGCCGCGTCCGTGTTGTTTTGTGAAGAGTTTTCAACTACCTGAGGTTTTGCCGGTGACAGAACCAAAAGAAAGCCTTCAGCGATCAGTCGCCGCGCAAGCACCAGTCGTCCGCTCTCATCAAGATCGGGCTCCAAATCGCTAAGATTATAAGCGTCACCTGTCAGAAGCCGGTTAAGAGCGGGTTCTATGAAGGAGGGGAACGTTACGCACTTCCGCGAAAAGTGCAAGTGAACTCTTTCTCCTTCGCGCCGAAGCCGGGAAGTGATAAACGGCCGCATCTTGACCTTGCTCTCGCCGCTGATGGTCTGAGCAGCCTTGAGTTGGGCGAGTTGCCCTTCCAAAGGTAGTTGGCAACGGGTGATGAACTTTAGAGCAGTGTCTTCCACAACTTTGCTCCAATCCACGGCCAACATGGCGGTGCTTATTTTTCTCTCGGCCATTTCGGCAACTTCCGAGAAATCGTCCAATGTGGCATATCCAACTGGAAGGCTGCTTCGAAGCGCAGGCTGCTCTTTCAGTTGCGAGAGCACCGCGTGGATTAAGTCTTGCCACGTCACAGTGGGCAAACCCAAAGTTATGTGAAGAGAATCATCGTCGGCAGTGAGAGCTTCGTGAACGAATCCGCGGGGCAGGTACAGCAGATCCCCTGCTCGCAAAGTTGCTTCTTCTTGGAGCTGAGCGATGTCAATGTCGCGGCCCTTCTGATTGCCGAGAGGCAAGTGATGGGGCGCATCATATATTCTCCAAACCTTACTTCCTGAAACTTGGAGGACGAAAACCTCGTGGGTGTCATAGTGGGCCGCAAAGCCCTGAGAGCCTTTGGGCGTGAAATAAATGTTTGTTTGACACCTGAACGTGAGTTCGCTTTCCAGTGAGCGCGTCAGATTCCTCAACGGTGGCCATCGCCTGTGTAGTGCCTGAAGAATGATCGTAGCTCCTTCGGCAAAGTGCTGAAAAACCGCTTCAGGGATTGCGACGTCAGCAAAGGCCGAGCTTCCCCAAGGCACGGTTTCCAGATAGGACCGGCGATCCAGTTCTTCGCCGTCGCGGACAAGCCTAATGGCCGGATATTGAAGATGGCCAGAGGCCAAAAGGCTATCTACATCTGACAGAGTGAGAACATCCCCGTAGAAGCCGGGCTCTCCTCGAGACAGCCTTAAAGGCTTCTTCTCCCAGTATTCGCTGAAGAACTCCTGCGTGCTCAGCGGCGAAATGAGGTCCGCCAGAGACAAGGACATCAGTTGTCGTCTTCGTAATCCTCTGGGCCAGCGTCATTGCCATCGCCGCTGTCCTGATCGTCAGCGCCGCCAAGGGCGCCTGCCGTATGGAGTCGCGTTTGAATATCTTCGTCGCGCAGAGAAAACTTTGTTGGTTCGTTCATTGCTTGCTCCTTCAACACAACTATTTTAGCAGGGTTTCGCCGATCCGGCAAAAGCATTACGCGCAAACGGCGACCACACCACGAACCGCTCCACGTCACCGCAAAATTACCGGCTGATTGAACTTGTGAAGGGTCCAGTCCTAAGGAGGGCGTCGGGGGTTCGATTCCCTCCGAGGCCGCCAAGCTTTAGGCTTGCAGGGAAATCACTCGTGTGTGCCCAAGCTGGGTAGCCTGAGTTGGAGACAACTCATGCAAATTAAGCGAGAGCCGTTGCTGCTCTTCGTCCTTCCCGTAGCGGTTGTGGTCGGAGCGGCGTACCTCCAGTGGGCGCTGGTTGGGCTTCCCCGCTTGCCTACGGTTCCGCCTTACCACGCAAGTTCCGAGCCGAGCGGATTTCCCGCCTGGCTTCGAATCACCCATTTCGTCAACTTTCTCTTTCTCATTCTGCTCATCCGCAGCGGCCTTCAAGTTCTCGCAGACCATCCGCGGCTCTACTCGAACATTCACTGCACTCCCGGGACGGAATGGCTGAGATTTACCAAGGTCACTGTCCCCACCGATCGCATCTACACCGCGAAGGACGACAGTGTCTACCTGTCTCCGTGGATAGGTCTGCCGGGGAGGCGACACACCGTTGGCATGGCTCGACACTGGCACTTTCTGAGCATCCTCTTCTGGGTGGGCAACGGCCTCATCTTCATCATTCTCCTGTTCACCACCCACCAATGGAAGCGGCTCGTGCCAACCTCCCTTCAAATTGTGCCAGACGCCTGGGCGGTGTTCGTGCATTACGCAACCTTCCATCTGCCAAAAGAGCCCCAGAGTTTCTACCATTTCAATGCACTTCAACAGCTAACTTATTTTGGAGTCGTCTTTGTTCTTGCGCCACTCGCCATTCTGACGGGGCCCTCCATGTCACCTGCCCTCACATCTCGCTTCAGTTGCTATCCAAAGTTGCCTGGCAATCGGCAAATCGGAAGGTCTCTGCACTTCCTCGTCATGTGCATGTTTGTTCTGTTCCTCGTGTGTCACGTGGCGATGGTGATCATTACCGGGTTTGCGCAAAACATGAATCATATCGTACGAGGCACGGACGATGGATCCTCGCTCGGCATTGATCTGGGGTTGGTAGGAATCGTCGTCGTGATTGGCGCATGCGTCCTCGCCTACTTGGCAGCTTGGAAAAGACCGAGGCTAGTGCAGCACCTGGCGAAAGCTACTGTTGGCCATCTCGTCATGGCTCCCATAGATCGATTTCAGTCTCGCAGCGAATTCACGCGTGAAAGCATCTCGCCGTTCTTCTGGGCCAATGGAAAGATGCCGACATCGCCCGAGTGGAAAGAGCTCTGCAAAGATGAATTCACTCGGTATCGATTGCGCGTCTTTGGCCTGGTTGAAAATCCGGTAGAGCTTTCATTGGAAGACTTGCGACAGATGGAGAAGAAGACACAAATCACACTGCATCACTGTATCCAAGGGTGGTCGGGTGTGGCTGAATGGGCCGGATTGCCAGTCGCACGGCTGATCGAACTTGTTCACCCAAAAGCCGATGCCGGAGCAGTTGTTTTCTATTCCTTTGGTGAAGGGGGCGAGGGCGGGCAGTTCTATGACAGCCTTCCTCTCGAGAATGCCAAGCATCCGCAGACGATTCTCGCTTATGAGATGAATTCTGAGCCGCTGGGTCCGCTGCATGGGGCACCGCTGAGGCTCAGGGTTGAAAATCAGCTTGGATTCAAAATGGTCAAATGGATCCAATCCATTGAATTTGTCTCAAGCATGAAGACAGTCGGTGAAGGCGAGGGCGGTTACAACGAGGACCACGAGTATTTCGGCGAGGGCGCGGGCATCTAGCGCGGTCAAGTAGCTAGTTGGTTGCCCGGAGTGGCTACTTGTTAAACATGTCGCGGACCCGGCGGCGTTGGGCCAAAGCGCGAAGCTTCTTGATGGCCTGAAGTTCGATCTGCCTCATGCGCTCGCGTGATAACTTCATGTCCCGGGCAAGTTCGTCTTGCTGTGGGCAGTCGATACCGTTAAACCGCAGCCGCAGCCGGATGATCCTCTGCTCGCGATCATTCAACTCGGACATGATCCGGCCGAGTTCATCCAACATCTCCTGAGTCAAGACGGCTGATTCGGGATCTTCATGCGAATTATCTTTGATCAGCCCGCCCAAGGTCATGCCGCCAGATTCGCCAACCGCCATATCGAGCGAAAGCATCTCCTGAGATGCCTGCAGAAGCATCTGGAGCTTCTTAGGGGTGACTCCGATCGCTTCTGCTAGCTGCTCCGAAGTGGGGTCCTGACCTAACTCTCGCGAGAGCTTGACCCGTTCCTTCTCCACCTTCCGCAACGACTGCGAAACGTGAGCAGGGAGACGAATGGCTTTTGACTTGTTGTCGATCGCACGTCCAATCGACTGGCGGATCCAATGCGTTGCGTAAGTCGAAAATCGGAACCCCTTTTCAGGATCGAAACGGTCGGTGGCCTGCATCAGACCGATAGCACCCTCTTGAATTAGATCTTCGAGAGGAATTGAACGATTTCGATACGTCTTGGCGATATTGATGACCAGCCGCATGTTGGACTCGATCAATCGCTTTTTGGCTCGTTCGTCCCCTCCCTGCATTGCGCGAGTCAGGAAGATCTCTTCCTCTGCGGTCAGCAGAGGCGACTGGGTCAGCCGGCTGAGATAGCTCGGTAGACCTTCTTCTTGCTCCACTGGATGCGGGTTCGCGCTCATCTTGGCTGCCATTCAGTTGTGCAAATTACTTAATCTGCCTCTCCCAAAAAGAAGTGCAACCATCGTGCCAATGCACGATCATAGCTGCCTCTTTAGAGCAGATGTGCTTTCACAGACCCTGTTCGACTTTTACGCCACTACCTACTGAAAAGTTCTACTTTTGAAGCAATAATTCTACCGAATTTATCCCTACTGTACGTGATGAGTGTTTTCTGGTCTCGATTCAGGGCGGCAATCGTTGCGGCTTTGCCGTCGAGAATCACCTTGGTCGTCGCCGTGTAAGTGATGTGAAAGGTGGCGGCATTTTGAACGATGTCAAACATCTTGTACTGCGGCAGATGGCTTAGCACCATTCCCTCCAGCTTTCCAGAAGCGGGCAGAGCCTTGGACGTTGCCTTGCGTGATTTGGTTTTTGTGTCCTTCGCTTTGGTCGGCTTCCCAGCGATCGGCACATCCGTGATTTCAGCAAGCCACGTGTCCAAGGTCGCCAGTGTCCGGCCCTTCACATAGACATTCAAACCCACCTGCAAATCGCTCAGTTTCCAGTCGGGATGATCCTTGAAGGTGACTTTGCTCTTGTCGGTAGCGCGATAATCGAAAGAGCTTCCATCAGCAAATTTGATCGTCACATATTTGGCGTCGACCTTCTGCAATGTCCCAGCCATCGGCTGCTTTCTGCAACTATCAATCCATTTCCAGGTTTCCCGATCCGCCATCTCCCGAATCTCGGGAGGATCGACGTTCGTCTTGATGCGCACCGTAACGAGGTCTTCTGCTTTGAAGTCAGTCCGCTCACCCGTTGCCTTACGACGCCAAAAGCGAGTGGAACCAGTATCTTCCACCTGCAATGTATCAGTTCCGACCACGAGCACGAACCCTCTTTCAGTAACAGCAGCAATCTTCGCATCAGCAATTTGCGTGGTTGATTCGCAAAAGCCGATGCAAGAAACGAGGGCTAACGTTACACTAAAGAGTAACCGATGAACGAGATGGCTTTTGTTCAAAAGCGCGAGCCAGATTGGCAAGCGCTGACCCGCATGTGCGATCGCGCAGACCTTTCGCCGACGAAGCTTCAACCAGACGAGTTCCATGAATTTATTCGCTTGTATCGTCGAGTCTCCACCGATCTTGCCACGGTAAGAACTCGTTCAAACAATGTACAACTAATTTCCTTTCTTAATGACCTGGTAGGCAGAACTTACGGCATTCTTTACAGGTCGCCAAAGCGAGGTTTTGGAGAAGTCCTCCACAATGCCCTTGCGACGTCTGCACAAACCGTACGTCGCTCCAAATTCTTCATCCTGACGAGCTTTCTCCTTTTTGTTGCCTCCTACGGACTCACCTATCTCGTGATGAGTACAGTTCCGAGTTCCCACAATGTCTTTGTTCCGCCCGCGCAGAAGGAGCTGTTTGAGTCGTGGAAAAGCGGCAAGTTCGAAGAGCGTGGTTTCGAGGATTCCACTCAAATGACCGGCTTCTATATGTCGAACAATCCCACCGTTTCAATCATGGCGGCGGGAATCGCAGCAAGTACGTTCGGCTTGGGAACGGTTGCGATGCTGTATCAAAATGGAGCCATGTTAGGTGCCCTGGGCCATGAGATGGCCAGTGTTGGAAAACTGCCACACCTATTCCTTTCAATTGCTCCCCACGGCGTCACCGAAATGAGCGGCATGATCATCTCGGCTTCTGCTGGCTTGATTTTGGGGTGGGCGTTGATCAATCCCGGCCGGCGAAAGCGGGGAGATTCTTTAAAGGCAGCCGGGCGTGATGCCATCGTCCTCCTCGTCACCAGTTGGATCATGATGTTTATCGCCGCCCCCATCGAAGGCTTCTTTAGTTTCAACCCCCGCGTGCCGGATATTGCCAGAATTGCCTTCGCCCTTCTCAGCGCCACAGCCTGGGGAATTTTTTGGATCTACTTCGGAAAGTCGTCACGATCCGAGGTGCCCCAACTGGGATAAGCTACCGTTATGTCCCATCAACTCGACGATCGCTCATTTGTCACTCGTCTCGATCCTAAAGAGATGTTGCGCTTGACGGAAGAATTCCCCAAGCAATGTCGTGAGGCGCTCGCGATTGCTCAGTCTGCCCAGCTTCCCGAACTCGAGGCGAGACCGTCCCTGGCGATGCTGACTGGGATGGGCGGATCTGCGGCAGGGGGAGACTTTGCGCGAGCGCTCTTCGAGGCTCACGGTTCGGTTCCTTTCTTTGTGAACCGCGATTACCATCTGCCGAATTTCGTGGGTCTAGGCGACGTCGTCTTCTGCGCCAGCTACTCCGGCAATACGGAGGAAACGCTGTCTGCGTACGATGATGCCAAGAAGGCCGGCGCGAAGATCATCTGCATCACCAGCGGTGGCAAACTCGCGGAGCAAGCGAAAGCGGATGGGCACAGCGTCATCATCGTTCCGGGGGGCCAACCTCCTCGTACCGCATTAGGATACATGTTGATTCCCGTCCTGGTTGCAGCCGAACGCCTCAATCTCATTCCTGCTCAAGATTATGGAGCTGCTTTCGACCTCGCTGAGAAGGCTTCACAGGAATGGAAGGTCGAGTCAGCCTTCGAAAAGAATCAACCCAAGAAGATCGCCGAGGCGATGCATCACGGGCTTGCAGTATTCTACGGACTTGGCACGTGGCAGGCGATCGTTGCCAACCGATGGAAGGGCCAGATGAACGAGAACGCCAAGAACCTTGCCTTTCCAAATGGATTCCCTGAATTGAACCACAACGAAATTCTCGGCTGGGTGAAGGCTGGCGAGCAAGGCGTTTCAAAATGGATTGTGGTCATTCTCGAAAGCGGGGATGAAAGCGAGAAAATGAAAGCTCGTGCGAAGGTCACGGAGCAGCTCATCGGAAAGACGGCCGAATTCTTTCACGTGCGAGCGTTGGGAGACGACCTCCTTCAAAAGCTGCTCACTCTTACCTTCTTCGGCGATTTCGTTTCTATCTACCTTGCCGCGCTCAACGGAATCGACCCGGAGAACATCGACTCCATCAACACGCTGAAGAGCGAGCTTTCAAAAGTCGGTTAGCCTCGCTCGCGTTTCACTGCATCGGCCAAATACCAGAGCACGAGAATTGCTGGAATCGCCCAAAAGAGCCACGCGGGCATTCCAGCCCAAATCGCTCGCAGGAGAAGCGCCAATAAGTAGCCGACACCAAAGATCACCAGCGCTGATAGAGGGACGATCAGCCATCGACTAAATGCGGAAGGATTCACACGAGAAGTCTATCGCGTTGGGGCGATGCCTATCAGTGAAAGGTTCAACACCTAAGCTGATTCCGGAGCATGCACCGTGATCAGCTTCGGCCCGATACTTCTAATTTTGTCGACGGAAATGCCAATCCGCTGTTCGCCAATTCCAAAGACCCCGCCTTTGTGGGTCTCGATGTTCTGCAATTTTCCATCTGCGGCGAAGTCAAGGCATCTGCCCGTTCCCAAGACATTGCCGGCTTCATCGACCACCGTTAGGCTCAAAATGTTTTCGCCAAGACGCCCATTCTCATCCTTCAGCTGACTGGTCGTCCACCGCACTAGACCCGCCGACTCCACAGTAATCGCATCGGGGCCGATGGAACGGATGCCTTCGAGCGGCAGCAAACCTTGGCCGGGTTCGCCTCCAAGGACCACCGCCGTCGCTGTGAGACGCACCGGGTCTATCAGAAGGTCCTCAGCCGTTCCGATGCGTTCACCTTCTTGAAGGCTTACAATTGCCTTCCCTTGAATATCTTCGAGAGTCATGAACCGTAGGACTGCGGCAAGGTGCCTTTTGTGCCTCTATTTCGCTTTCATCACGCGTGCGCTGACGATGCGATCTCCTTTCGCGATACGGTCGACCACATCCATTCCGGACGTCACCTTTCCAACAACTGCATAGGAATGGTAGAGATAGAGTCGGTCACTCTTGATCACGAACAGCTGTGAGTCTCCGCCGTTCTGCAATCCATCGGAGGCGATCCCAACCACTCCGCGACGGAAGTCGATATCGCTCATCTCGAAGGGCAGCCGGTGTCCTGAATCACCATCGCCCATTTTGGGATCGCTCATCGGTTTCGTCTTACTCTGAGGATCACCCCACTGAGTAACCCAATATTCCACCCGGTGAACGCGTTGATGATCGTAAAACTTCCGGTTGACGAGATCGAGAATGTGCGCGACTGTCTTCGGCGAGTGCTTTGGATCGGTTGTAATCACGAACCGACCCACCTTCTCCACATCGAACTCGATTTGGGGGCCGGAGGGAGCATAGACACCTCCCTGAAGCAGGAGTGCCGCGAATGCGATGAGCATGCCTGATTATAAACGTAGAGGAGAAAAAGAAAAATGTTAAAAATTTAACGGCATCTTCACCATTTGCGTCAATAACGTGTTAATATTTTAGCAGCATGTCACGAAAGCGAGACTACTTGAGCAAACGGGAGCAGCAAATAATGGAGCTTGCTTATTCGAGGGGCAAAATAACCGCCGGCGAGTTGACCGAGGAATTGCCCGGATCACCTTCAAACTCGACTGTTCGTACGCTGCTTCGCATCCTTGAAGAGAAGGGCCACTTGCAGCACGAACTGAGCGATGGCAAGTACATCTATTCGCCCACAAGGCCGGTTCAACAGGTCGCAAAAGGCGCACTGCAGCACGTCATCGACACTTTCTACCAAGGATCCGTGTCTTCGGTGGTCACTGCTCTGCTCTCTTCGGCCGACTTACGCCTCACGCATGATGAACTCTCTGAACTTCAGAAGTTAATAGAAGAGGCAAAGGAGGAGGAGGAGCGATGATTCTCATACTCCTCAAGTCGCTACCTCTGGCGCTTCTGCTGTTAGGTTTGCAAGCGCTGTTGCGACGATCTTCTGCCGCCAACCGGCACAAGTTGACCCTGATCGGGTTCGTTTCAGTCGCCTTGCTCCCTCTTCTACAGAGCACGGGCTCAACGAATAAGATCCAAATTCCAGTTACCACCCAAGTCATTCCTTTGCACTTCCACCAAGTTCGAGCGGAGGCACCCGTCGCCATCATGAGCAAACCTTCTATGAACTTGGACGCAGCGGTGACGGAAGTTTGGGCAGCCGGAACCATCTTCTTCTTGTGCCGGCTCATGGTTGGCTACCTGCTGCTTTGGCGCCTCGCCAGAAGCGGGGCGCCGCTGGAAAGAGACGTTCTGGCAACAGATGTCGGCGTGCCGTGTACAGCGTGGATCGGCCGCTCCTATGTTCTTGTGCCGCGGGATTTCACCGAGTGGAACGCCGATCTACGAACATCCGTTCTGCTCCACGAACGAGCACACATCCGGCGCTTCGATTGGCTGGCGCAGCTATTCAGCCAGCTGGTCTGCGCATGCTTTTGGCCAAACCTATTCTTATGGGTGCTCGTCCGTCAGGGTCGCTTGCTCGCTGAGTGGGCCGCTGACGAAGCAGTTCTCGCTGCAGGAGTGCGCCCGGCTACCTACGCTCAGCACCTAATCCAAATACTCGGTTCTAATCGCACTGCTTGGCTAGCCACACCAATGGCGCGCCGCTCTGACATCCGAAGGAGAATCCAAATGATCACAACTCGCAATACTCGTCCCAGATCGGCACATCGAGGTGCCGTCAGCATCGCAGCGCTGGTGCTCCTATCTGCGCTGATCCCGCTAGCCAGCTTGGCTCTTGTAGCGCAAAAGAAACACACCCCTCATAAGCCGAAGGCTAATACCGCCGGGCAGCAGAAACCATTGCGCGTTCCGGCACGCGTGCCATCCTCTTTGCACGCAAGTTGGGTGGCGATGGGTGCCTCTTGCTCGGATTGCCATCGCAGCGGATCGCGTTCTCCCGAGTTCGAGACCGACTATCAGTTGGTCAAGTCAGGTGCAACGGTTGAACTTGGAGCCATAAGCTTTAACTCCCCTCAACCATTCCACCTCTTCGACGGGCAATCCGGCCTAGGTCGTGGGGATGCAAAGCTAGTCACCTTTGCCACTTCAGAAGTTGACAAGATCGTCTCTCAACTGGGCAAAGCTGGAGTTCAACCCAATGTTGCGCCAAGGATGAGAACTAGATCGGGCGAGAAGGTTTGCCTGCAGTTGATGGCAGAAGACACAGACGCCACTTCCCGTGAACTCCTTCAAATCGTCATCGCCGCTACGCCAACGGTTTTACAGAAATCAACCGTTATGCTTCGATACTCTTTCGTGGAGGTGCTGGTTAAACCCAGCGATCGGCCCAACCAAAACAAATACGGCATAAACGTTCAAGCCGATGGAGAGGTGGTTCTCCCTAAAGGCACATCGGCGGCACTGCTTGACAAGCGTCACAATCGCTACTATTTGACGATGCTCACGCCTATGATCGTTAAGAACTAGACGTCGTCTCGCCAAGGGCTTACACTTAGGAGGTGAAACACAAGTTCTTGGCGATTCTCACTTCCCTGCTGTTTGCCTCCCTCGCATGCGCTCAGAACCAAGCTCTTATTCAGCTCCGTGTATACAGCTTGGCGAAGCCGCTCGACACCATGAAGATCAAGGCCCTCGGCAGCTTCGATACTAAGCGTTCGCCGGTTTTCTTGCAAGTGAAACCCACCGAGGCTGCGCGCCTGGAGAAGATGATCGCAGCCGAGGGAGGCAAGTTGATTTCTTCGCCCTCGGTACGGACCCTCTTAGGTCAGAAAGCATCGATCAAAATGAGTGGCGACAATAGCGTGTCATTTGAAGTGACACCCACTAGCAAGAGTGACACGATCACCATGCAGTACCGCCTTGAAGTGTCGCAAAAAGAGGGCCGAACTCGGACCACACGCGCTTCCTCCGGTTTCGCTCGGCTCATCCAGACTGAGCGAATGCTGATCATCCAAAATCCGCGTACAGGCGAGCCGGGCCTTATCGTGATCCTTCAGGCAACGAAGCTCTAGAACGCGCACTTCTGTCTACGTTTTAGCGTAGAATTTCAGGTATGCCCCAGGACAAGATTGTCGTCGTCGGTGCCCGTGAGAACAACCTAAAAAACGTTTCAGTCGAGATTCCGAGAGATAAGCTCGTGGTGATCACCGGTCTTTCCGGCTCGGGCAAGAGTTCTCTCGCTTTTGATACCATCTATGCGGAAGGACAACGTCGCTACGTCGAATCTCTGAGCGCATACGCCCGGCAATTTCTCGGGCAAATGGACAAGCCGGATGTGGACCACATCGAGGGCCTGTCGCCCGCTGTATCGATCGATCAAAAGAGTGCTTCCAAGAACCCTCGGTCGACCGTAGGCACGGTTACTGAGATCTACGATTACCTCCGAATCCTTTACGCACGCGCGGGGACCCCGTACTGCCCGAACGGGCACGGACCCATCGAACGTCAATCCACCGATCAAATCGTCGATGCAGTGAAGGACCTCCCGAACGGCACGAAGCTGCAGATTCTCGCGCCGGTCGTGCGAGGCAGGAAGGGTGAATACAAGTCAGTGCTTCAAGAGGTCAATAAAGCCGGATATGTCCGAGTGCGTGTTGACGGCGACATGTACGAAGTCACTGATGAGATCCCGATGGATCGCTACAAACAGCACACGATCGAAGTGGTCGTCGATCGTGTGGTGGTCAAGGAAGGAATGGATCGGCGGCTCACCGATTCTGTCGAAGCCGCCCTGAAGATGGGCAAGGGCCTTGTCACCCTGAGCTACGAGCTGCCACACGAGCAGTCGGAAGGCTCTGTCTCTACGATTGACAAGCTCTTTTCGGAATCTTATTCGTGTCCCGAATGCGGCTTTTCGATGCCGGAGTTAGAGCCGAGGATGTTTTCCTTCAACAGCCCATATGGCGCTTGCCCAGAATGCACCGGCTTGGGAAGCAAGACCGAATTTGATCCCGAGCTAATCTGTCCCGACCGTAACAAGCCGCTGCGCGACGGAGCCATCCTCCCATTTGTCTATAAATCTGGTGAGGTCAAGGATTGGTGGCCGGAAATGCTGGATGCCGTCGGCCGATCGGTCGGGTTCGATGCGAATTTGCCCGTCAAAGACATCTCACCCGAAGCACTGAATGCGGTCTGGTACGGATTGGATCAACCCATCACCGTTCACATGCGCTACGGCCGGGGGGAAAGAAAATTCAGCACGAAGTGGGACGGCGTTCTTGCTTCGCTCAAGAAACGATTTGAACAAACGGACAGCGAATGGGTTAAGAACGATTTGCAGCAGTACATGGCGACTCGTCCTTGCCCCGTGTGTCAGGGCCGCCGCCTGAAGCCCGAAGTGCTGGCCGTAAAGCTTGCGGGCAAGGACGTCAGCGAGGTAACGCGCATGGCGGTCGACGTGTGCTACGACTTCTTTCAGGGCCTGGCAGCAAAGTTAAGCCAACGGCAGTTGGCCATCGCCGAGCGAGCGGTAAAGGAAATCGTAGAGCGTCTGAAGTTTTTGACTGATGTGGGCCTTGGGTATCTGACGCTCGACCGAAACGCGAGGACCTTGGCCGGAGGCGAAGCACAACGCATACGGCTTGCTACCCAAATCGGCTCCGGTCTCATGGGCTGCCTCTACATTCTCGATGAGCCGAGCATCGGCTTGCACCAGCGGGACAATCGCAAACTGATCGAAACCCTGGTCCGACTGCGCGATCTCGGCAACACCGTTCTCGTCGTCGAGCATGATGAAGAGACGATGCTCGCCGCCGACTGGCTTATGGAGCTTGGACCTGGAGCAGGGGAACATGGCGGAAAGGTCGTTGCACAAGGCACGGTAAAGGAGTTCTTGAACAGTGGCTGCGAGACTGCTGATTACCTGAGCGGGCGGAAGAAGATCGAAACTCCGAAGGAACGGCGCGTGCCCAAAGCGCCGATGCCTAAGTAGGGCAGTAAACTTGTCTCGTGCTAAAGGTTGGAGTGCTCGGAGCGGGAGGAATGGGCAATGTGCATGCGAGGCAGTATGCAAAAATGTCCGATGTCGAGGTTTCCTTCTACGACCCCGATCAAACGCGCTCCGAATCTTATGTCAAGGCGTGGGATGCTAAACCGCTCTCGAGCGTCGAAGAGGTTCTTGAGAAATGCGATGTGGTGGACGTCTGCCTTCCAAGCGACATGCACGTAGAATTTGGGCTTCGAGTCGTAGATTCGGGCAACGCGCTCTTCGTAGAAAAGCCCATTTCTTCCTCGCTTGAAGATGCCGCGAAGTTGGTTGCCGCTGCTGACCAAAGGGGAACTGTTTTCATGGTGGGGCAAGTGGTGCGATTTTTCCCCGAATATGCGGCGGGACACCGTCTTGTACATTCCGGCGCGGTGGGCAAGCCTGCAGCAGCTCGGACGAGACGTGGGGGTGGGCTTCCGCGGGGTGAATGGTTCTTGGACACAAAGCGTTCGGGCGGCGTCCTCATCGACCTTGCGGTGCATGATTTCGATTGGCTTCGATGGACGCTCGGCGAAGTTTCGCACTTATATAGCCGATCCGTCGCAGCCAAGACCGGGAGCGGCCCGGATTACGCGCTAACTACCCTCACTTTCGATTCGGGAGCAGTTGCCCACGTCGAGGCCACCTGGATGGACCCAAGTGGATTTCGGGTTTCCTACGAAGTTTGCGGAAGCGATGGGATGCTCGAATACGACAGTCGCCAAGTGGCGACTCTTCGGGTGGCAACGCCTGGAAAGGTGGTCACAGAGGCTCCCTTGGCTCCGACGGACGATCCATATTATCGCCAATTGAGGTCATTTATCGACTCGGTGAAAGACGGCACAAAACCGCCAGTCTCCGGATACGACGGACTCATGGCACTCAGCATCGCGGATGCCGCATTGAGAAGCGCGCTGACTGATCAAGTGACCAAACCAGCGCGCCATTTTTAATTACAAGAGATCGACATTACGCACGACGCGCGCGCTGCCATCAGCGTTCTCGACAATGACGTCCTCTTCCACGGGAACCACGGCCTCTCCAGCATAACCTTGGGCGATGGTTGCGGGAGTTTCTACACCCGTGATGGGGTCGATGACCACCCCTGTACCTGTTGGACGTGGCGGCACGGCAGCAACCGGTACGTCGACAGCAAGCCCGGTGACCGGGTCGACTACCACTCCCGAGACCGGTGCAACGACGGCTGCGGGCGCAATCACAGCACCGGTCACAGCATCCACCATCGGTGCCGCTGTCGTCGGAGCCGTCGTGACGATCGTCTCGTCGCCGGTTGATGCGTCGATCACACGATGGGAGACGGTCGGACTCGCAGTCTCAATCATTGGGGCTGGTGCGGCGGTCGCAACCGGCACTACGGGGATTCCGTCGGGAGACCCCACGACCGGGTTGTTATAAGTAGCGATGTTTGCCGCTCCGTACTTGGCCAGGATCATTTCGAGCTCGCCCGTTGGCAGCTTGCCAGTAGGAATGGCGATCGACATGATGGCACCACCCTGCTCGAAGGCCGCGTTGTACCGAGTAGCCATTTCCGCCGCGACGCCCTGGTCCTTCAGGTATCCAACCACGCCGCCTGCAGCGGCTCCCGCCGCAATGGTCGCAGCACCGCCAGCGAGCGCGGTAGCCAATGCGCCGCCACCCAGGATTAAGCCGAGGCCCGGAACAAAGATGCTGGCTAGGACTGCTGCTGCGCCTACCCCGACGCCAATGGAAGCGCCTTTCACCGCGCCGCGCGCCGCGTCGGCTCCCGTCGTCGTGCTAATGCCGCTCTTCGCGTCAGCCTCCGCATGAGCCGCATTTTCATTTGCGATCACAGCTCGGGTGCTATTAAAGGCTTCGTTCGCAATAATCGAAATATCCGCCTCATTCGCGCCATTGTCGAGAAGGGCTCCCGCGGCCTTTTCGGCAGAAGAAGCATCCATAAATGCTGCATAAATTGTTGACATAGTTGCTCTCCCTATTGCATGCGCGATGCAACAATCTGTTCGACCGATGCATAACTGTATGCGTTCCCTAGTGGCAATACTAAGTTGTGGCTGGCAGACGCCGAGATCCCGATCGCCAGCTCAAGGAAAGCATCAAGAGCTCAAAGGACATGGACACCGACAGCGAGATCCCCGCGACCATCACTCCGTTGCCCTGAAGCTTGATCCCGACCAAGAGCCCAGCGCAGAAGGCCACAGTATTGCCAGTCACAGCTGTAAGCCGAGAAACCGTCATGTGATTTGCTGTAAGTGTTCCCCGCAAGTAGGATTGGAGAGCGCCGATGAATGGCAGTGCTGCCGCCGAGATCACCGCGAGGTGAGCTAAGGACGATAATTCCGCCTTCGCTCCCAAGATCACCTCGAAGAACCAGATGTCGATCTTAGTCGAGTAGAGCAGAATCATTAGGCCACTGGCCACGAGTCCGAGTCTCACGCAGAATTTGCGCAACGCCGCCGCGGTTTCGCGCTTGTACAGGGTGATGACCGTCTCTGGGAGCGCATAAACCGTCGTTCTCATGAGCCAAATCAGGGTGCTGGCGACTTGATAAGCTGCCAACTGGCGCACGGGATCAGGCATTCGGGAGAGAGCGGCGGTAATAAGCGGCGAAGTCGAGAGCATGATCATGGTCGTCAACGCAAGCGGGGTATGAAAGCGGAAGAGCTTCCTGGAATCGATCTCCGGAGCGAGCGATTCGATTTCAGGATTGAACCGTTCTCGAATCGTGATTCGGCTGGCCCAATGAATGTAAAACGCTTCAGCGCCGACCGCCGTGATGAGCGCACACGCAGCGATCTCAATTCCAGACAAACTCGTGACTAAGTACAGGAGCCCGATGACGATGCCAATCGTGCCCATTCGCACAGCCGTCCCGATTCCAACTGGCTTCGTCCGTCCACTTCGGATCAGCACACCCTGCAGGTATCTCCGCCAACCGATGAACCCGCTCCACGGCAGCATGATCGCAAGCCCGAAGCGAGCTGTTTCCGACACTTTCCGCTCGACTCCGAGCAGATGATCACTGACAAACCAATAGATGGGAGTGAAGACGACGAGCAGGTGAATGATCGTCACCCAAGCGATCAGGTACCAAACGTATCGACTGATCGCGGCAAAGTTCTGGCGCGACCGTGCAAGGGTTGTGCTCGTCGAAAGCAAATCGATGACTGGACTCTCGATCCACATCGCCACGCCCATCATCATGAGAAAGGCTGCGGTCGAGATTTCCGGCTTGGGGAGCCGCGAAATGACCGCGACTGACACGGGTCCTTCCACGGACATAAAGATCCAGGAAAGGGCGAGCGGTGAGAAGAACCGAAGGATCTGAGATTGCCTAAGCGGATCGCCACCCGGCCCCTGATTCAGCTGTCCCTCGTTCAACGTTCGAAGCTTACCGCGAGCTTTGCGAGAGACGGAGTGCCGATCGGGCCGCAAGGCTCATGACTTCTTCTTCCTGTCGGATCGAACGAAAGACTCCCGCCTTGGCCCCGCACATCGTCAAAGCAATCTGCTTCGAGAGCCAAGGGACTCGGCAAAGCGGTCCCATCAGCATGTCTCGCGGCGCGGCCAACCATGAATGGTCGGACTGGAACAATGGGGTCATGGCTCGCGAGGCCCAGGCGTAAAAGTTCACGTGTCGTCTCCGTCTTTCTCCATAGGAGATCAGTCCTGCATCGACCTGTTGCTCTCGCTCGAGCGAGTCAGCCAGAATCCATGCATCCATCAGGGCGAGCGAAGCACCCTGCCCCAACTGAGGACTCATTGCATGAGCGGCGTCGCCCAGGAGGACGAATCGGCCCTTGAATGGGGGAATTGCACGAGAGTCGTAGTAGTGTGCCACTGTCAGAGAGGAATCGTCGCCAATCTGGGCAACAAACGCCTCCGATCCTGGGAACAGTTCGCTGACCTCGCGGCTCCATGCTGAGACTCCCGCGCCCTGGAGCCGGTCCCACTGGGACAGCTTGATACTCCAAAAAATGCTGATCAACTTGCCCTGTCCATCTGGCGATTTTCCAGATGGGAGCAATCCCGCCATTCTCCTCGTTCCTGCAAAAGCTTGCTGAAGAACGTTATCCGCGAATTCGCCCCAGTTGGTCGCCGAAGTCCATATTGCTCCGTAAGGGTACGGCTTCGGGTTCTTGACGAAACCCAATTCCGACCGCAATCGAGACCTCGCGCCGTCAGAAACAAGGATCAGATCGAACGGTCCGAACGACTCTCCATCTTCAGACCGCAAGTGACTCTGCGTGAGGCCCACGATCTCACGGCCAAGGCGGAGCTCCACATCCGAACTGTTGAGAGCACGATGGAGAATCGAAAACAGCGAAGTCCGGCTGATGCCAATTCCTGCCAGCCCGGTGCCGACGCGTGAATACCGGACGTCGATGACTTCCCTGCCTGATGGATTTCGCCCGATGATCCGCCCGATGCGAGAGCCGCCGAGGGCAACTTCTTGAAGTAATCCAAGCTCTTCGAGGACGAATTGGCCCGTCGGCGAGAGAAGGATGCCCGCGCCCTTTGGCTTGATCTCGGCGGCGCGTTCGAAAATCGTGACTTCGTGTCCTTGCCGCGAGAGCAGAAGAGCCGCTGCGGGCCCTGCGATTCCGCAGCCAACTACTGCGACCCGAAGTTTGAACCGGCCCGACCTCATCATCTTCAGGTTAGAGTAAGAGCGGCTAATTAAGACCTAGCAAAGATCAGGAAAGTGAGGACAAGCGTCGCAATTACAGCAATTCCACTGGTGATCAAGCCCGCGAGTGCCACTCCTCGGTTGCTGCCTTGAAGACCGAATCCTCCCAGCACTAAACCAATAGCTCCCAGGGGCAGGGACACGCAGATGATACATGAGCTCAAAATGCCAAGAATTCCAAGCACGAGCGAAGCGATCGCGAGTCCATCAAATGTCGCCGTGCTTCGGTCGACCGGGGCGTACCCGCGGGGATAATTTGAAGGGGCTGGCGGCGAGTAGCCCATGGCTGGCTGCCCGAGTGGCGGACTTACGACGGGAGGAATCGCTGCTCGGTTAAATGAATGCCCACACTTATAGCAAACATTAGCATCGACTGGATTGGTTGTCCCGCAAGAAGGACAGAGCTTTTCGTTGAGAGGAGGGTTCATTCGTCGCAGCCAATTCGCACCTGGGGGCCGGTCCTATGACTTTGCCTTATTATAATGGCCCTCTGTGACGGGTGTCCACTTGCCCCCGATTTGGATTTCTAGTAAGAACGTGAGTTGATCTTTCTTTGGGTGAGCCCAAGTCGCTCGGAACGTCGCCGTCGTCGCGCTAGCGGCTGGAATTGGCTTCGAAAGTAGGATCAGGGTATCCCCATTGAAATTGCCACTGAAGTGAACCACGGAAGGGCGATCCGCAGAAAACCACTCTGCGGTGTACATTTTTGACTCTGGATCGTAGGTGAGCATGCGAAGGTTCGAGATGGCAGTCGCGCCGCTGCCGCTTCGTTCCCGGATTTGGAGCCAAGTGCCGCCTAGCACACGATCACCACTGATCGTTGCCGGCGTTTTCCCGTCAGGACCGCCGGAGGGGGTCTCCGTTCCCTTCCAACTACCCAGCAGGAAATCGAGCCGCTTCATCTCGGCATTGGACTTCACCGCCTGAGAGCCTGGTGAACCAGCGATCACAAGACCAATTACGACCTGCACCGCAATCCCAAGGGCCAAGCTTGAATGAATCATCACTTCTCATACGCGATGAATGTGGTCGAGAGTCGCGCAAAGTGCATCTTCCGTCGGTGAGCTTTCAATCTAAATTGAAAGTTTGGACGCACCTTCCGGTAAACTCAAACCGATGGCGAGCGTTGCCCAAACTCCTTCCACGTCGGCTGCCTTCGATCAAGTGGCCGAAAAGGTTTACACCGGGACTAGGCTGAATGCAGGCGATGCCTTAGTTTTGTTCAACCATCCAAATCAGCTTGAATTGGCGGCTCTCGCGGACTTTCAACGGCGTCGCCGGGTTCCCGACAACAACGTGACCTATATTGTCGGGAGAATTCTCAACTACACAAACGTATGTTGGGTCCGTTGCAATTTCTGTGCGTTCTATCGCGTTCCGAACCATCCGGAAGGCTATCTCTTAACGGATGAAGACATCTTGGACAAGGTGCAGGACACCGTGGACAAAGGCGGCGTCGAAATTCTGTTTCAAGGGGGCTTGAATCCGAAGCTGAAGATCGACTACTACGAAGGGATCTTTAGCAAGATTATGGAGCGATTTCCGAACGTCATCCTCCATGCGCTCTCGCCCGCCGAAATCATTTACATTGCTCACATTTCGAAGCTCAAGCTGCGTGATGCCCTCATCCGCCTCAAGGCTGCTGGCCTCCACTCGATTCCCGGTGCCGGTGGCGAAATCCTGGTCGACCGAGTGCGCAAGATCATCGCTCCTTATAAGGACACGACTGACGAATGGCTCGCTTGTATGCGCACTGCCGCGGAACTGGGAATTCGAAGCACCGCTTCCATGATGTTCGGTCATGTGGAGACGCTCGAGGATCGCGTAGAACACCTCACGCGCATCCGAGACCTGCAAGACGAGTGTCAGCCGTTTAGGGCATTCGTCACATGGAGCTTCCAGCCCGAGGAGACGAATCTGCCCATCGCCCGCAAGTCGAGTGCACACGACTACTTGCGCACAGTGGCGGTCTCCCGGCTCTATCTAGACAACTTCGACAACGTGCAGCTTTCGATCTTGACCCAGGGCCCCAAGATCGCTCAACTTGCGCTCGGCTATGGAGCGAATGATTTTGGATCGGTCATGATCGAAGAGAAGGTGGTCTCCGCCAAAGGCAACAAGTTCATCTTAAACTCAGAAGAATTTGAGCGCTTGATCAAAGACGCAGGATACGAGCCGCGTCGTCGCAACACGCGTTACGAACTCATCGCCTAGAGCATCGCAAGGAAATCTTCCTCAGAAATAACGGGGACGCCGAGTTGCTCCGCCTTCGCCAGCTTTGAACCTGCCCCGGGGCCAGCCACAACGAAGTCCGTCTTCTTGCTTACTGAGGAGGCAGCCTTGCCACCTAGCTTAATCACTTTGGATTCCGCATCTTCGCGCGTAAATTTCGTGAGCGATCCCGTGAACACAAAAGTTTTGCCCGCAAAGCGATCTCCCTCAAGAGGTTCCGGTTCTTCCGGCCGCACCCCTAGCGCCAGAAAATCATCGAGCATCTGCTGATGAGTCTCATCCTCTAACCACTCGGAAATTTCACTCGCCGTGCGTGGGCCAATCTCCGGTACGGCTAACAGATCTTCGTAGGTAGCTTGCCGAAAGCTCTCTAGAGTGCGGAAGTGCTGGGCCAGATCATACGCACCGCGATCGCCCACAAATCGGATTCCTAACCCAAATAGAAATCGATCCAGCGGGCGGGTCTTACTGGTTTCGATGCCTTGAAGAAGGTTATCGACACTGAGTTCCGCCATCCGATCCAGCGCGAGCAGTTCCTCCTTCCTTTCGCGTAGGCGATAGATGCTTGGGAGATCGGTGAGCAGTCCAAGCGCGAGAAAGCGTTCGATCGACTTCCCTCCGAGTTTCTCGATGTCCATCGCTCCGCGCGACACAAAGTGTTCGAGCTTGGCCTGAATCTGGGCTGGACAATGCCGGTTAGGGCATTTAAGAGCCACTTGTCCGACCGAACGCACCAGAGGCGTTCCGCATTCCGGGCAGACACTCGGCTCTTCGGGTTCTCGTGCGCCTTCCGGGCGTTGGTCGAGGACGGGACCAACAACCTCGGGAATCACATCTCCCGCTCGTTGGACGATCACCGTGTCCCCTTCGCGGACATCCTTCCGACGAAGATCATCGTAATTGTGAAGCGTCGCACGAGTTACGGTGACCCCGCCGACGAACACCGGTTGGAGTTCAGCCACCGGAGTCACCGTACCGATTCGACCGACCTGCGCAAATATCTTATTCAGCTTGGTGAATGCCTGCTCTGCCGGAAACTTGTAAGCAATCGCCCATCTGGGCCCACGCGACGTGAACCCTAGCTGCTCTTGCTGATCCACTCGATTGACCTTAATCACAATTCCGTCAATGTTAAAGGGCAGCGTTGGGCGTCGGTCTTGCCAAGAAAGGACGTAGTCGCGCAGCTCTTCAAAAGTGGCGACCGTCCGAGCATCCTTGTGAACGGCAAAGCCTAAATCACGCAAATGACCCAGCGTCTCGCTTTGGCTCTGTCCGAGCGATCCGGAATCCGCCAGTTGGATGGCTCCTGTCCCGTAGGCGAAAAAATTCAGCTTTCTCTCAGCGGTTAACCGACTGTCCAATTGGCGAAGCCCGCCGGCAGCCGCGTTTCGGGGATTCGCGAACACCTGATCGCCACGGGCGGCTCGCGTTTCATTCAGCTTGGTGAAAACGTCCTTGTACATGATCACCTCACCGCGAACCTCGATTAACCCTTCCAGATCTTCCATCATCCGCAATGGAATTCCCCTCACGGTCCGAGCGTTGGTCGTGACATTTTCTCCCGTCGTCCCATCGCCGCGAGTGGCCGCGATTTGCAGACGCCCATCCAGATAGGTGAGGGATATCGAAGCTCCGTCGAATTTCAGCTCTACGTGGAGCTCCGGTTCGTCACCTAAACCTTTAGCGATTCGGTTGTAAAACTCGCGGAGTTCCTCTTCACCGAAGGCATTATCGAGCGACAACATGGGGACAAGATGCCGATGGGGAGTGAACCCAGAGACCGGAAGTCCACCAATCCGATTGGTCGGGCTATCATCCGTTTTCAGTTCTGGATGCTCGCGCTCCAGATCTTGAAGCTCACGAAACATTCGATCGTATTCGGTATCGCTGATCGATGGCTGATCGAGAACATAGTAGCGATGGGCGTGGTACTCGATTTGCTTGCGGAGTTCATTGGCTCGATCCGATAACGACATCGCAAAGCAGATTATCCCAAGAGGAAGTCCATCTCCATCTTTCATCAGACTCCGGCGAGAATTCCTAATCTCCCCTCTAGAACACAGCAAATCTACCGATAACCAATACGGAATGCCTCTGCTTCAAAAGTTGTTTAAGCACACCGACCTGCTTGCCGGCATAGGCATTCTGCTGGTGGTGGCGATGTTGATCGTTCCGCTGCCGCACTTCATCCTCGATGCTTGCCTCGTCCTTGCGATCACGGCGTCCGTCATTATTCTCCTCACCTCGGTCAATATTTCGGATCCGCTTCAATTCAGCTCATTTCCTTCCCTGCTGCTCGTCACGACCCTGTTTCGGCTCGCGCTGAGTATTGCTGCCACCAAGCTGATCTTGGGCACCGGCCAGGCAGGCGAGGTCATACAGACCTTCGGCAACTTTGTCATGGGGGGTGATTTCGTTGTCGGTTTCGTTGCATTTCTGATCCTTGTCATCGTCCAGTTCGTCGTCATTACGAATGGTGCGGGGCGAGTCTCCGAAGTCGTGGCTCGATTCACTCTGGACGCGATGCCCGGCAAGCAGATGGCGATCGACGCCGATCTGGCCGCCGGCCTGATCGACGAAGACATGGCGAAGGAACGGCGAAAGCAGATCAAGCAAGAAGCCGACTTCTACGGTGCAATGGACGGTGCCTCTAAGTTCGTCAAAGGCGACGCCATCGCAGCGATCTTGATTATCGCCGTCAACATTGTCGGCGGTTTCATCGTCGGGTTTATGAAAGGTCAGGCAGACGCTATGACCATCCTCAAAACCTACTCTCTTCTCTCCGTTGGCGAAGGTCTGGTCAGCCAATTGCCGGCCCTTCTCATTTCCACCGCGAGCGGTCTGATGGTGACCCGGGCAGGACAGGAAAGAAGCATGGGTGGACAGGTCGCCGCCCAGCTGTTCGATCAGCCGAAGGCGATCGGCGTCGCTGGAATCGCCTTGATTGGCCTTGCCATCATCCCCGGATTCCCAACCTTCATCTTCTTGGGCGCGGCCGGAATCTGCTTCGGCATGTACAGGTTCCTGTCCAAAACTCCAAATGCATCCAGAATGTTCAACGCTCCCGAGAAGCCGAAACCAAAGCCTGCGGAGAACAAACCGGTTCCAACCGGCCCCGAGGCGGTGCTGCCTTTCCTGGTTGTGGACCAGATCGAAGTCGAAATCGGCTACGGACTGACAAAACTTGCAGACGTTAAAGTGGGTGGCGATCTAAGTGAACGCGTGAGCGCGACTCGAAGGCAAATCGCCCTTGAGCTCGGTTACGTCATGCCGACCGTGCGCATTCGCGACTCCATTCATCTTGCTCCGCAGGAATACATGATCAAGATTCGTGGTGAAGAGGTCGCTCGTGCCACCTGCATTCCCGGGCAGTGTCTCGCCGTCAATAGTGGTGCCATCCTTTATCCCGTCTCGGGAACACCCACAAAAGATCCCGTGTTTGGCTTGGATGCGCTCTGGGTGGACCAATCCATGAAGGAGCAGGCGGAACGAGCGGGCTACACCGTCATCGAGCCCGCGGCCGTGATCACCACCCATCTGGCAGAG
This sequence comes from Armatimonadota bacterium, assembly GCA_023392285.1. Taxonomy (GTDB): domain Bacteria; phylum Armatimonadota; class Fimbriimonadia; order Fimbriimonadales; family Fimbriimonadaceae; genus JAEVZK01. The sequence continues at coordinate 30,337 of JAEVZK010000119.1, forward strand.
ATTGTCAAAGCGTACAGTGCCGAGCTTCTCAGCCGCCAAGACGTACAAACTCTCATCGACAATGCGAAGCAAACGAACGAGGCGGTTGTAGCTGAGTTGGTCCCTGCCGTGCTTCAGCTAGGCGACATCCAAAAAGTGCTTCAGCATTTGCTGCGCGAAAGAATTCCGATCCGCGACATGGTCACGATTATGGAAACCATGGCCGACTTTGGAAGCCGGGTCAAAGATCCAGACCAACTGGGTGAGCTGGTTCGATCCGCGATTGCACGAACCATCACCCGCCAATTTCTGGACCACGAAAACAAGCTGTATTGCATCACCCTCGAACCTGCACTGGAGCGCCTCCTTGCCGAGCAGGTGAATATGACCAGCTATGGTTCACAGCTCGTCTTAGATCCTCAGACTCAGCGGGACCTCATCGCAAAATGCCAAACCGCGATCGACGACGCGATGATGCAGGGATACAATGCCGTCCTACTTTGCGGCACTGCCCTTCGACTTCCTCTCCGACGGCTCATGGAGAAATACATCAACACTTTGCCAGTTCTAGCCTATAACGAAGTGGCTCAACGCGCCGATGTGGAATTCGTGGGACAAGTTAAGGCCGCATAGTCTTATAATTGGCGTTGCATGGAAGATGCAACAAAGAAGTTCACGTACGATCCGATTAGAGTTGCACTCTTCAGCGGCTTGATGGCGAGCGGAGGGGCCACCGTCGGCTGGCTTCTCTGGCTTTCCATACAGGCTTTCGCAAAGGACTGGAAGATCCTGCTCGCGCCATTACTAGGTTTGGCGATTGGACACGCCAGCGACTGGCTCGAACACTACTACAAAGTTTCTCGCTACGAATCCAAGATCGGTGTGTGGAGCGAAGCCGAGGCGCATTCAGAAGAGCCGGAAGCCGCCAAGGCGCTCAAAAAAACCCACACCGCAAGGATTCTCACGATTACGCTCACCTTTCTCGCCATCGCTTGTGAGCACATTGTCAACCATCTCGTTCAAGAGTTCATGCTGCCGTTCCTTGCCAGCATTGCCACCCTCTTCCCCATCGCCGCCTTGTTTGGCATTGCCCTTTATCGTACGGAAAAGAGTTCGAGCATCCTTGAGAACGCCCTTATGGGCGCTTTGCTTGGATTACTGGCGGGGCTAAGCGCTTGGGGCATTCAGCTCCTCATGTACGGTTCCGCGTCATGGGGTGGACTGCTTGGCTGGTGGGTTCTGGTCGGACTGGTGCTTACGCTCTGCGCTCCATCGAAGGAAGAGTTGCAGCCAAAGCACGCGATGCTCGCATTCGGCTTGCTAGTCGGCTTCATCTTTGTTTGCGGCAGTCCTCCCGTTTACCGACTGCTGACCAAGATTCCGGGCCCTCCCGGAGTCGCTGCAAAAGCGGTCGCATGGTCGGTTAACGGTGCCCTGCAAGCTCCTGATCTTCCGGCACGGTATTGGGCCGAAGCCGAATCACGCGCTGCGGAAGCGGAAGGACGTACGTTTGAAGATTCTCTCGCTCCAGAAGGGGAGCCCAACTCCGCCCCATCCACAACCACCGATTCAGGCACCGCATCTGCGAATTGGCTGAGTCGAGACACCATTGCAGACCCCAACTTCAATCCAGTCCCATCCGCGGACGAACTAGAGAACCGTGACCTCGCCAGCCGCAGCCATGTGCTCACCAGTGAGCTGCATAAGGGCTTCCGATCAGGACTCGTGCGATCACTGCTCGTCTTGCTCCTGTTCATCTTGGGCTTGGGCTATGCGTCTAAGGTTGAGAAGTGGCTCAGACCCATCGACTATCCTTCCAGCCGAACGTTCGCCCATGATCGTAAGCTCTTCGGCGGCATGGTGGGGCTGATTGCGCTGGCTTGCGTGCTGATTCGGATCGGATCGCATCGCTAGACGGGAAAAAGCGCGGCAAGGATCGCGACCAGAATCATGCCGCCGGTTAAGCCGCCGACCACGTCCGAATACCAATGTGCGCCTAGATAGATCCTGCTGAAGCCGACTCCGATTGGCAGAAGGGAGAAGAAGCCGACGAGGAGCACCCGGGTGATCAGATCGGAAACGAGCAAAAAGATCAGGAACGCAAGAAAACCATAAAATGCGGCGGCACCCATAGAATGGCCGCTGGGATAGCTGAATCCCCAACGTGGTCCCGGCAGAACCCTCACTTCATGCGCGCCCGGCCGCTCGCGATCGAACATGTTCTTAAGAAGGATGTTGATAGGAAGCGCCAGAAGGGTGCATAGGATGAAGAAGGCGGCTCGTCCCTGTTCGCAATAGATGCTGATCGCCGCTGCCGCTATCGCCGAAATGCAGACCGTTAGGCTGTTGCCCATAAAGGTGAGCCACTTGCTGGCCGCAGTGTAGATCGGCGTGTCCAACATCTGCAGCTATCTCGTCACTTTCAAATCGAGAGTAACCGCGGCCCGACTCCGCACGAGCAAACTGACCACCACCAATAATGC
>JAEVZK010000004.1 GCA_023392285.1 Armatimonadota bacterium
GAAGAACAACAGGAGGCGATCCTAGGGGTCTAGGGTGGACCAAAAATGGGGACTAGTCACTTTATTGCAGCTCGCCTGACAAACCCCAGAGGTGCGACGCCGTCGCTTTGATTCGCACGATTTCTCCCCTAAGCGTTTCCGAGCCGGGAAAATGCACCATCTTGAATTCTCGACTAAATCCTTGGAGGAGGGAGGAATTCTTTGGTGATGGGCCTTCGACAAGAACCTCCAACTCGCGCCCGATAAAGGTCTCGTTGATTTCGCAAGAGATCCTGTTCTGCAGTTCGGCAAGCTGCAGGTGTCGAGCGTGTTTTACTGCTTTTGGTATCTGTTCGAGTTCTGCGGCAGGAGTTCCTGGGCGTGGGGAGTAGATGAACATGTAAGCGCCATCAAATCGAATGCGGCGCATCGCCTCCAAGGTTCCTTCGAATTCTTCGTCCGTCTCCCCCGGATATCCGACAATAATGTCCGTAGTTATTGCGATTCCCGGAATGGCGGAGCGCATCTCGTCTATGATCTCGCAGAAGCTTTCGACCGTGTAGAGCCGCCTCATTCTTTTCAGAAGTTCGTTGTTTCCAGCTTGGAGCGGCATGTGGCAATGCTCCATCACTTTCGGATTATCGCGAATGCACTCGATCAAGTCAGACTTAAAATCGCGAGGATAAGGTGAGGTGTACCGAATCCGTTCCAACCCTTCAATTTCTGATAGTTTCCAGAGCAGCTGACTGAAGGGAACTTTGCCCTCAGGCATGTTCTTGCCGTACGAGTTCACAGTTTGGCCGAGCAGCGTCACCTCGCGAGTGCCGTGGGCAACGAGCTTCGCAACTTCTTGAATGATGTCTTCTGTCGGACGAGAGCGCTCACGACCGCGTGTCGTAGGCACGATGCAGAAGCTGCAGAACTTGTCGCAGCCGTACTGAATCGGCACGAACGTCTTCAACTTGCCCTCTTTGCCCACTTCTCGACCCGGGATGGAATCCACGATCGCTCCCTTGCGTTCCGGTAGTTCGACCAGTTTCTGGAATCGTCGGCGGTGCAGGGTTTCTTCAACCAAGCTGGGAATAGCCGATACTTGGCCAGTGCCCACGACAAAATCCACATGCGGAGCCCGTTTTCGGATCTCGTCGGCTCGCAACTGGGCCATGCAACCGCAGACTCCCAGCACGACATCAGGGCGGCTACGCTTCAGAGGCACCAACTCGCCTAGCAGTGAGAACGCCTTATCCTCTGGCTTCCTTCGGACTGAGCACGTATTGAGAAGTATTACGTGAGCCTCCTCGAGGCTGGCAGCCTTTTCAAAACCGATCGATTCCAAGCCTAAGGCCATTTGTTCGGAATCCTCCTCGTTCATCTGACAGCCCCACGTCTGAATGAGATAGGTTCCCCGTCGCTGCTTTGGGCGATCGGTCAGGAGGGACTCGCGTGAGAGAATCATGGCGAAGTGAAGGTGAACGCTTAGTTTACTGTCTCCCAGCATACGCTCGCGCCTTGGATGGAACCGCCGTGGCTATCAACTTGTATACTTCTTGCGTGAAAGCCGTCGTTCTTGACCGCGTTGTGCTGATTCTCAGCTTCGTCGGTTTATTCATCTCGGGCGCGCTATCGATGGCTGCGTACCTTCACCTGTCGATCCCCTGTGGGTTGGCGCACGGCTGCGACAAGGTGGCCACTCATCCAACGTCTCACCTTATCGGCGACATTCCCAATGCTTGTTTCGGCTTCCTCGGCTACGCAATTTTGGCATTTCTTGCTGCCGGACGTCTCATCGGGTTTTTGCCGGAAAGGCTAAGTCTAGTTCTGGGCTATGTCGTCAGCGGGATAGGTGCGCTGGCAAGCATCGGTTTGATGTATATCGCCTTCGCAGTGATTCAGGCTGACTGCATATGGTGCATGGCTTCCGCAGCGACCATGATCCTGCTGTTTGTCGGCCACGCTATCGAGATGCAACTCGATGCGCCAGCAGTGGAAACACAGAAGAGCTCGATGAATCCGATTCTGTTAGGCGGGTGCTTCGTACTTTTTCTGTTGGCGATGGGTTTCCAATACGTCAAGTTGCAGGGCAGCACCATGTTGTCGATTAGTCAGAAGAAGCTGAACGAATTCCCCCAGGATCAATTGTTGCCCCCCGATGCTCATATCTGGGGCAATCCTGAGGCACCCATCACCATCGTAGAGTTTGGCGATCTTCTGTGCGGGGCGTGCCGAGCCGACTACCCAATCATCAAGGATGTGGTCATGAAGAGCAATGGCCATGTGAAATACAGCTTTCGCCAATTTCCAATGTACACATTGGAGGGACACGCGAACTCCCTTCCCGCCGCTATGATTGCAGAGGTCGCCGCAGACACGGGCAAGTTCTGGCAATTCGTTGATGGCATGTACGCGTCCGATCCCGAGAAAGTGGAGGATTTGAATTATATTTATCAGGTCGCGGAAGGGCTCGGCTTGGATCGAGCCACTCTCGAAAAGAGAATCCAAGACCCCAAGGATCCCGCGTTTCTCCGTGGCGCGCGCGACAAGCAGGACGGGACGAATTTGGGAGTGCAGGGCACGCCCGCGTTCTTTATCGTCGCTCCGGGCGTAGAACGTCAGCAGACGACGGCTCAAAGCCTAGCTTCCGATCTAGCGTCTGCGAAGTACGCGAAGTTTTTTAATTAATGGGAAAGAAGGGAACAGTGCTCGTCGCCATGAGCGGCGGGGTAGATAGCAGCGTCGCCGCAGCCATCATGAAGCGGCGAGGATACGAAGTCATCGGATTAACGATGCAGATCTGGCAGGAGAGCCAGACGGATCCCCGTCATGCCGGATGCTGTTCCCTCGGAGCAGTGGAGGATGCTCGCCGAGTGGCGCGCGTCCTCGATATCCCGCATTATGTGATGAATTTCAAAGAGGCGTTTCGTGCCTCCGTCATCGACAACTTTGTCGCCGAATACGCGGCCGGGCGAACTCCCAATCCTTGCGTCCAGTGCAATCGGTTTGTCAAGTTCGAGATCCTCATGCAGAAAATGGCCGAACTTGGGTGCGACAAACTCGTGACGGGACACTACGCGCGAATCAGGAAATCGGGAGAGAACTACCGTCTGCTTCGTGCACGCGGGGAAGGGAAGGATCAGAGCTACGTCCTGTATATGCTTGGCCAGGAGCAACTCTCAAAGACTCTGTTTCCGATGGGTGAATTAGCCAGTAAGGAAGACGGAAGGCGGCTCGCGCGAGAGCTCGGTCTGTCCGTAGCCGACAAGCCAGACTCTCAGGAGATCTGCTTCGTGAGCGAGGCTGGAGGGTACAAAGAATTTCTGCGCAAATCTCGTCCAGAGATCTTTCGCGGCGGTGAAATCGTCGATATGGCCGGCAATTCGGTCGGCGAGCACGAGGGCGTGGCCGATTTTACGATTGGGCAGCGCCGGGGTGTGGGCGTCTCGGCGCGCAAGCCGCTGTACGTGATCGAGCTGAAGCCCGCTGAGAACAGAGTGGTCGTCGGAGGGGCTGATGATCTCTTGACTCGGGAAGTCTTTCTTCGTGATGTATTTTGGCCGGTTTCGCCCGCGGCTGGCGCGGTTCGAGTCTTGGCGAAGATTCGCTACAACATGACGCCGCAGCCCGCCATTCTTCATCTCGATGGCCGCCTCATCTTTGACCAGCCAGTGAAGGCGGTCACGCCGGGTCAGATCGCGGTCGCGTATCGCGGTGAATCCGTCCTTGCGGGAGGCACGATCGTTTCCAGCCGCGCAGATGGCGCTCCAATTTCGCCAGATCTGTAGAAATCGCGACCTTGACGGACGTAAGGCGGATGTCTTAGCCTGTCAGATGCAGCGAAGAGGCGCGAGTTTCCTTTCTTGGGGTTGGTGAAGGCAAGCTCAAGGGTGGCTTCTCAGAGGCCACGTTGCGCCATCGCGATCGCGCTCAGCGGCGCTTTAGCCTTGTTGCAGCTCTCCTGATATTCCTTGGCGGGGTCGGCGTCGTAAACGACTCCGGCCCCCGCCTGTACATAAGCCTTTACCGATTTGACAAGGATAT
>JAEVZK010000021.1 GCA_023392285.1 Armatimonadota bacterium
CGCTTCCAACTTCGTGGTCAGCAGGTCCAACAAGTCGGTATAGGCCTTGCGAACGAAACTCGCGGGCAATTCCTCTGTCCCAAGTTCGAACAAAAACTCCGGCATAAGAGGATGTAGAATACCGTGCGGCCTTGGACTGTACTTGTACTCAGAACCCGGAAAGCTGATTTGGGGTTTCGCGGTAATCTAAGGGTTACGCTTACTGCTGAAAAGGAAATATTATGTCGATTTTACAAATTGAAAAGCGGGAAAAGGGCAAGCCAGCACAGCTTCGCCGGAGAGGTCTTTTGCCCGTAGCCCTCGTGGAAAGATCCCACACCACTTCCCTCTACCAAACTAGCGAGCTCGATCTAAAGAAGGCCATGGCCGCCGCTGACGGTTTGGGCCGGGTCGATGTCGAAATTGCTGGCCAATCCAAGAAGGTCAAGGCGATTGTCAAGCACATCGAAAAAAACTTCGTTCACCAAGAAATCCTTACCGTGACGCTTCAGGAAGTGAGCGAAGATGACGTCGTACGGATTGAGCTTCCGATCGTCCCGATCAACGTTCCTGCGGACATCGATGGCCAAGATGTTAACCTCCTGCAACAAACGGATTTCATCAAGGTCAGAGGAAAGATGTCGGCCATGCCGGAGCAGATCGAAATCGATTGCGCGAACATGGCGGTCGGCGACCATGTCAGCGCTGGAGATCTCAAACTGCCGGAAGGAATTGAGCTGCAGAGTTCGCCCGACGCCACCCTGGTGAGCCTCCAGTTTGTGAAGGAAGTATCACTCGAACCGGAGACGGCCGAAGAACCTGCCGAAGGAGAAGAAGCAGAGGCTCCTCAGGAGTAATTTCTTCGTTCTTAAAATCTGCAAACGGGCTGCCTCAGAAGAGGCAGCCCGTTTTCTTACTTAGCTCTGCTTCTTTCCTTGATCAAGGTTCAGCATCGTGCCCATCAGCGTTTTCTCTGCGGTTCCGGTATCCCCGCTCTGGATCGCTCGCAGAGCCATCGTCACCTCTTGAGCTTCGGCCGTACGGCCTTCCTGCATGAGAAGCATCTGGGTTTTCTGCAATTCCTGCACCGCTCCCATGGACGTGATCATCCCCGTTTTTAGGCCCATGATCGTCTTTTCGACCACGCGAGACGCTGCCATGATCTGCGAGGCTTGAGCTACGCGTGGATTCACCGGCGCCGAATACCGGGCTGCATCCGATGTGAACTCGATCACAAAATCGAGATCGATGGTTTCGGTCTTGCCGCTCGTCGTGTCGTCGTAGGTGAGGCGGCCAGCGGCCACGCGATACCATCCCAACGGATGATTGGAAAAGTCGAAATCAAAGACCTGCTGGAGAGTGGTTCCTCGCTCCATGTCCGCTAGAGAAATCTGGACCTCGCCGGTTGATGCCGCCTGCGGAGATCGCATACTCACCCACCGACTTAACTTCACCTCCAGCCGCAGGTTCCTCGCCACCGTGGTCAGCATTTTCTCGAGCTCGGCACGAAACACATCGGGAATGAGGTGTGGTTGCGCGATGTAGTAATAGTTGCCACCCGCACGCTTCGCCATCGACGCAAGCAGCTCCTCGTTGTAATCAGGACCAAATCCCAAGAAGGTACAGGTAATCCCCCGCTGCTTGATCTCACCTGCGTGTGCGACGAGGGCGCTAAAATCCTTAATGCCTGCGGTAGGATCGCCATCGGTGAACACCACTAGCCTGGTTGCCCGGCCTGGATCGTTCACCGTCATCACCTGCTGTGCACCGAGCAGCAGCCCGTCGTACAAGTTCGTCGTGTTGCCGGGCATCAGGCGTTGGATTCCGTCTTTGATCGCCTGTCGATTCGTCACCCGTTGAGGAGCCATCAGAACGTCCACTGTTTCCTCGAAGGTGACGATGCTCAGCACGTCATCCGGCGACAACAAATCGACCACGTGGGCGCATGCCTGCTTCACATAATCGAGCGGTGGGCCTTCCATCGATCCAGAACGATCGATCACAAGACATAGGTTGAGTGGGGTCCGGGCTCCAACGCCGAAAGCTCCTGATGGTGCTCCCCTCGCCGCGACGAAATCGACGAGAAACTGTTCCCGAGCGGGACCGTTTGCCATCGTGGCTTCTCGGCTCGCTATGATTTCTGCCCGTAACCCAGGCTCGTTTGACGGTACCTGCATCGCACTCGTCTTCAAAGGATCAAAAGCATCCATTGCCTGCGTTCGCAAGGGATCGGCGCCCAATCCTGGTGCTCCGGTGAGCATGGTGCGGTTCGGGTCGAGCCTCTGGGTTGGATCTGCCATCTAAAGTTATCCTACTTCAACACGGAATGTCGTGCTGCCAATCTTGATCGTATCATTCGGAGATACGTTCGCCATCTGGACGCGTTGCCCATTGACGAAAGTTCCATTCGTGCTGCCCAGGTCGTTAACAACCAGACCGTAGGCGGACGGAGCGACACTCGCGTGACGCCTGGACGCATTCGAATCGTAGCTCATGGGAATGCCCAGGGTATCTCGGCCGATCTCAAGCGTCTGTCTTACCGGAAAACGTTGGCCAGCAAGTGGTCCATCGAGCGCTGACAGAGCGTAGCTGACGGGCTGTCCCATTTGTGAGGGGGAATACGCGGCTGTCGCCTGACTCGGCTGGGGTGCGTAGTTGGGCGGAGGCGTCGCGGCAGTCGAGTTGTAGAGTGCTCCCGGAGCCGGCATCGAGGCGACCCCGACCGACTGCTGCGATGCCATAGTTCCACCGACGGGGTAAGCCTGCGCATAGGCTTCAGGTCCTCGAACGGGGGCCGCGCTGTGTTTCATCATGAAGATCAGGCAGAAGGAGCCGATATTGATTTGGCTCCCATGAGTGAGCGGCGCCTGCGAGATGCGTTGGCCATTCAAATACGTTCCGGCCGGGGATCCCCCATCAGCCAAAACATATTGACCTTTCCCCTGACGAAGAATGCAAGCGTGCATCGGCGCAACGTTGGGATCGCCGAAAAGTGGCACCTGTGCCCGCTCATCTCGGCCGATGAAGTTTTGAGGGGCGTCGATCACCCATTCCTTTCCTTCATTTCGACCAAGCTGTAGCCGAACCCATGCGGTTCGCGCGATGAGATCGATAATTCCAATAAACAGCGCAATGAGGCCAGCCATCAGCACCGCATAAAGCGCTCGCGACAGCGACCCAGTCTCAGCCGTCGCCCCGCCTTTCACACCCTGTAAGGCGATATTCATTGGGGCGGTAATCGCACCCACAGTGTCGAATAAAGCTCCACCAATGGCCGCGCCGATCAGTCCTCCGATGGCACCCTGCAAAAACCTTCGTGCATTAAGCGAACTAGCTCCGATCGCAGCGCCAAGAAACAGTCCGATCGGTGTCAATGCGATCACACGCGCGATCGTCTTCGTGGCGATCGAGATCGTCGGATCTACGAACACGGTCGACGGGAATAGGGCATTCGTGATCTGGCCCCCAATCTGGTATCCAAGTGGAGCACCTACCGCGCCAAAAACCAGGCCAAGGGCAGCGCTTCTAAAGAGATGAAGTTTTGACCCTTGGATAAAGCCGTTGAGAGCTCCAACAGTCAGGCCAGTGGCCGCACCGAGTACGAGCACGAATTTGAGTTCCCAGGCTGCCCAATTCTCGCCGCCACTCGCGGCAGGAGCCAAGGGTTCCAGAACCATCCAGACGACCAGTCCTGTGATACCTCCGACCAGCAATTTCCAAAGCAGCGAACCCATAAATTATCCTTCGTATCGAAACTTCACTTGGCCAAATTGAATCTGATCCCCCGGCCTCAATGCTGTCTCACCCTGGAGACGCATCCCGTTGACAAAAGTGCCATTCGTCGAACCTAAATCAGTGACGATGACTTCCCCGCTCGCCTCGCGGCGAATGGAAGCATGACGTCGTGAGACCGTGGATTCGCTTGGAAGGCTCATAGCCAGGCCTGCCTCACGCCCTACCAGCGTTTCTCCTTC
>JAEVZK010000028.1 GCA_023392285.1 Armatimonadota bacterium
GCTGGTGTCACCCACACCCCGCTAGTGCCAATGCACAGAGAAACAGCGGGCTAACTCTTCGCATTCATTGCTTTGAGTGTCTCGTCCGTCAAATCGTTCGGCGAGTAGAGCGCCACGCTTTGATCGAATACGAGTGAAAATCCCTTTGCCTTCGCGACGGTTTGCGCAGCGGCTTTCGCGACCTCCAAGCTTTGGACCTTCTTATCGATTCCCCACTGCTGCATTTCAGCCCTGAACTCATCGATCCACTGATTTTCCAGTTGCTCGATCGATGCGCTCCGGCTTGAGTACTCCTGGAGGAGCTGGCGTTCCTCTGGTGTAAGGTTCGCTTTGGTGCTAAGGTCGGTATTTCGCTTTGCCTGGACCACGACCTCAGCCTTGATCAGGTCGAGCTTTGCTTTCTCCTCGGGAGTCAAGTTATCCTTCAGCATCAGCGTGCGCAGCTGAGTGACCTGGTCGGTGGTCAGGACGCGGTTCTCGTCCATAAACCTCAGCAGACTTTCGCGTGCATCTTTCATCTTGTCGAAGGTTGCCGCATTCGCTTTACCCAAGTTGCTTGTATCGATGAGAGTTTGGAGGTTGACCGTGGCGACTTTGTCGGTTCCGATCTGAAATCCCGAGGCTGCCATCAGGCCGAGAACGGCTGCGGCGATGACCCATCCGAGCTTCTCGAACTTCGTCATTTCTTTGCGTTCATCGCCTTGAGCGCATCGGCTGTTACGTCGTTCGCTCCATAGGGGGCCATATCGGTGGTGAAGATGATGGTGTAGCCTTGGCTGGTTCCGACCTGTTTCACCGCATCTCGAACTCGATCGAGGGCTTCTTGTCGAAGCTTGCTCTGCATTTGGTTCAGTTCATCGTTGAATTCTCGGCTCCAGCGCTGAACGGAATCTTGAGTGGTCTGCGAACGACGACTCAGTTCCTGGAGTTCGGCCGCTTCTGCGGGGGTGGGACTGGTCTTGGTTTGCAGCGCCTTCAGCCGCGCATCGCTATCCATCACGGCTTTCTTGATCTGCTCGATCTCCGCCTTCTCGGTTGCCGTCGGGTTCGGCTTGATACTCAGGTCGTGGAAACGATTTGCCTGTTCGGGAGTGAACGTACGGTATGTGTCGGCAAATTCGAGCATGCCTTGTCGCACCGCTCCGACCGCCTTCAGCGTATCCGTCTGTCCCTTTGCATAATCACTGTCGTTGAACACCTTCGCCAGGTCCACAACGCCCAACTTTGTAGTCTGACCCTGGAAACCAGCGCCCACCCCTACGGCGAGCACCGCTGCCGCGACAATCCATCCGAAATACTTAACTCTCATTCTTGTTCCTTGCTTGTAAAATCTCTTGCGATCAGAAAGACGTGCCAATTAAGAAGTGGGTACGTGTCCTGCCGCTCTCGTCGAATCCGAAATCTAATCGAAGTGGGCCAAGCGGCGTTCGGAAGCTGAATCCAAATCCGTAGCCGAGGTGCAAGTCGAGCTTTCTGGACTGCGTAAAGTCATTCACGCCGTCATATCCGCCCCACGCACCGCCATAGTCCACAAAGCCTATGACGCTAAAGCTGGGCTGAACAGGATAACGAAGTTCCAAATTGCTGACAAGCGTGTTGTTCCCCCAGAAGCGGTCTTCGGGATAGCCGCGAATCGTGTTTGAACCGCCGGCAAAATACTGCTCGAAGAACGGAACTTTGCCCGTGATCGCTCCATAGAACACGCGCAAGGCGAGCACTCTTCGCGGGGCAGCCAAATCAGCAATCGTGCGGGGCTTTTGATCGGTGAAGTAGTGACGATAATCGATGTTGAACTTCGCGAACGGGTGCATTCCTAAAATGCTTGGATCGCTCACGGTTCCGCCGATGGAAGTGATGTTAGCGAAGCCTGGCTCGATTTGGGCCCGCAGCCATGAACCGCGTGAGGGGTCGATGTCCACATCTCGAGTATTTCGGGTGAACCCGAGCGTGCTGACGCCAACCGTTCCGTCCTGCTTGATGAAGCCATTCAATCCACCCGTGTTGAGATCGTTCGTGTCGATCTTCTCCAGTCGCGTGTTGATCCCGATCGCCGAGTACGTGCTGATTTGGCGGCTCAGGCCAATGCTGCCACCCGTTCTGCGTTCGGTGTAGCGATTGTCTTCGGTGGGCACTTCATTGGTGCCAAAGCCAGAACCAGTGAATCGGTAGATGAGGCGGCTGTACAGCGAAATGTGGAGCGATGTGTCGTGATTATCGATGAACGGATTACCGTAATCGAGGCCGATGCTTGGACCGCCGCCACTCGCTGCTTGGGTGAAATCGACGCCAATGGACTGCCCTGTACCGCGGTAGTTCGTGTCCGCCAGCTTCAGAATCGCGGCGAAGCTACTTCGGGGGTCGAGCTGAGCTCCCACGTTAAGCTGGCCGGTGCGAGCTTCTTTGACGTCAGCGATCAAGTTGACTCTGAACGGGTCGTCCTGCACCTGCTCTTGGAGGCTCTTGACGTTCTCGAACCACTGCGTGCCGTATATGCGGCGCAAATCCTGTTCCCATGTATTTCGATTGAACGGCTGACCAGCCTTGCTCTTGATCAGCTTCCGAAAGACGGAGTCTTTGGTGCGCGAGTTTCCCTGCACGGAAATGGAATTGATCGTAAATTCCCTAATGGCCACGTTGACCGTGCCTGGCGATTCTCGAAGAGGTTTGAAGTCTTCCACGGGAGCCAAGTAGCCTTTATCGCGATAAAGATCTTCAATCTTTTTAGCATCCACAAGTGCTTGGCGCAAGTTGAATATCTTGCCTTCCTGAAGAGTAATGAGCGACCGGATCTTGCTCGCAGGAAAAACGGTGTTGCCAACGATCCGGAATTCTTTGATCACGGGCCATTCCAAGACGTCGACGGAGACGACCCACGCGTCGCCTTCGACCGCTCTCGCGCGGACATCGACGCTCTGGAAAAATCCCAAATCTTCCAGTGCCCTTTTGTCGGAATCTAAATTCGCCTGCAGATAGGGCTGCCCAATCTTGGTCCGCATGGTGGCCAAGATCGCTTCTTTCGAAACCTCCTTGTTGCCCCGAATCTCAATGTCTTTGATGAGACCTGCCTGCTGCGCCCAAGTGCAAACTGTAAGCAGGAAAAAGAGCGCAATCGTCCCTAACCTTGTCGTCAAATACTCCTCCATAAAGGGTCCCAGGCAACTTTACCTTTTGCCCGCCCAAGACTCCTGAGACTTTTCCGTGGTCTCACCGTTTAGAAGGACGAAATCAGAAACCGTTTCAGAAGCGGAAACCGTATTGCACGCCAAATTTATATGGTCTATCCTGATCCAGTCCCACGCTGAATACGAGACGGCTAAGCGTACGATTCCTGGTTGGCAGCCGATAACTCAGCCTGAGATCGTACTGCACTTTACGATCGCCAACGGGTGGGGACAGTTGTCGCCGACCCTCGAAGATGAGCCCTTTGCCGAGCGATTTGGCAAAGGCTGCGCTCGCACCCTCGAAGGCGTTGTATTCGAGGTTGAGATAGTCGAGTCCAAGTCCTTTCGCAATCTGGGAAGTGAACTGTCCGGTGAGTTGTGGGACTGCGAAGCTAACGAGCGCTTCCCTGATCCGCCGCTCCGTCTCAGACTGGCTGGTACCGCTCTCGAAGCTCTTTAGAACGTCGGTTTGCCCAAGCAACCCGAGAATTTCGTCTTGAGAAAGATCTGGCGGATCGCTCGTGGCATTAAGCACCAATCCACCCTCTTTCAACAGGTCGCCCGTAATGTTCAGATCGATGTTATAACGGGTGATCGTGTCGCCGTAGCGATTTGCGGTGACGGCGGTGTGGCCAATCAGATCCACGTCAACGCTCGTGAGCGTCTCACCCGAGGAAGAGACCGTGTAGCTTGGCCGAATCGTGCCCCCTTCTTCCAAGGTGACACGCGCGGTTGGAAGCTTGAGCTGTCCTTTCTCGACGTTAAGGGTCGCATCGAAGCTGGGTCTTGCCAAGGAGCCGCTAAGAAGACCATCCCCCGTCAAATCCACATCCGCGAGTCCCGTCGAGAACTCTGCGATCCCATCCAAAACAACGGGAATTTGGAAGCGCGGATTGAAGAGGAGCTCGGTGGTCGGGCCGCCTTGCGCAAACACGCTGGGAAGGAGCACGTTCGTGTCGGAAACCCGCACCTCGCCCGCCAGGAGAGGCTCCCGGGCTGGTCCCGCAACATCAATGCTCGACGTCACCGTCGCATGGTAGTTTCCGTATTCCTTTTTGCTACCCTGCACGTTGACCGCTAGATGATCCGTGCTGATATTTCCTTTCACCGGCACCTCTTCCAGCAAGTCGATGCCACCTTGCAAGCCCTTGTCGATGAGTTGGCGTAAATCTGGCACCCTCGCGAGAAGATTCGCCTTAGCCTGGCCGCCATCCGATCCCTCGGCTGAGAATAACAAATTCACGTCACTGCCGGCTAGGTCCACCGACGCAATCGTTTGATTAAACGTCGTCGAGACACCTCCAAAGGCAAGGGTTGGTGCAACGGCCCGAAGACTTCCCCTTAGAGCAAGGTTGCTTAGAGGTCCTACTAGCGAGATGCTCCCGCTTGCGTTGCCTTCTGAGCGGTCTTTGTCCAAGAGGGAGGCGTATTGGGCGACGTCGTTGAGGCTCACGTTGGGAATGCTCACGGTCGCTTCAATCGGGGGGCCGTCAGGAATCTCAAAAGGATAACGGAAGGGCAGCTTCGCGGCAATATCTCCCGTGAATCCGCGATAGTAAAACTTGCCGTTGGCAATGATGCCCCCGGTGTAATCGTTATTGGCAAAAATCTGCGAGGGATCGACCGTGATCGTATCCAAGATCACCTTAAAGCTTTCGGTTGAGTTCTCGATGCCGAGGGTGCTGTTTTCAGAGGTCGACGCAGAAGCGCGGATGCTTGGTCTACTGGTCGGCCCAGTGGCCAAGAGAGAGACATCGGCTTGACCTTTCAAATTCGCGACACTTGGACTGATCAAGGAGAGATATTCCAGGTTGAACCGCTTCAATTCGGCGTCGATCGACAAGTCTCCGTTCAGATCGACTGTGGCCGGACGACCTAATGAGAGATCACCTTGGGGACCTGTCCATTGGAGCGCGTCGATGGTGAAGATATCGCCAAGTTTGGTCCCGTTCGTTTGGAGATTTCCGAGGGGCTTGTTCTTCAACGCCAGGTCGCGCGCCTCTAACAGCTTTAAGTTCACGTCCGGATCACTGATCGCCCCATGAACCGCTACCGTGGTATCGATATCTCCTTGGATGTCATCGAGAAGATCTTTTGTCTCAGGCGTCAGGGTGGGAATAAACGGCTGAGCTGCCGTATACAAGTCGCTGATGTTCCCATTGAGAACCGACAGCTGGGCATCGAGCACCTTGGAGCTGGTCGCGTAGCTCAAATTTTCTAGCAGGAAGAAGCGGTCGAGTTTGCCGACGGAAGCTTCTCCAGAAACAATCGAGCCATCGTAGGCAAGTTTCCAATTGCCGCTGCCGAAGTCCGTCTTGTTCACCAGAACATCGCGCAGATTTCCAGTAGCCGATGCGGTAATCCGCGAATTTGGCGCAATCTTCACCTCGGCAGAGCCGCTGACGCCTCCGTCGACATTCGCTGCGCCTTTTCCAGGCGGGAGCAGCCGCTGAATGGTGAGATTGTTTGCCTGAAGCGAGAACGCGCCGGCTTCGGCCGCGGTGTCGTAGTCACCACTTACGGTGATCTCACCGTCACCGATCTGGACCGTCGCCTCATCAATTCGGGCCACTGACCCATCGAGGCTGCTCTTGATGCGTGCCGTATCCACTTGGATCCCGGCCAGCAGCAGATTCTCGCCGAATGCATCTCCAGCCGCGACCGGGTGGTCGAGCGTTCCGCCTACGGTGAGATCGGGAATGTTGACTGCACCCAGTGCATCTTCGCCGAAGTATTCGTTCAGGAGGAGATTGCGGACTGCAAACTGACCACTAAGACCCTGATCCCGTAGGCTGTACGCAATGTCCCCCGTTGCTTCGCCAGATCCTTTGACGATCCTCACGTCGTTCGCAGTGATGGCGTTTCGGCTTGCCTCCAGGCGAGCCGAAGCAAACGGTATGTCCTGCTCGGCCACCTTGACTCCAAGGGCAATCGCACGACCATGGAATCTTGGATCGCTAAACGTTCCATCAAGTACGCCGCTGCCGCTGACCGTGCCCGCGAGTTTGTCCTGCAGCATTGCAAGATTCACTCCGTTTCCTTCCAACTTTAGGTGTAATTTGCTGCCCTTCAGGTAGATCTTCCCGACCGCTCTAAAATAGCCTGCGTCCGTTCTGGCGGTTGCGCGCTGAAGGTCCAGCTCATCGTTGACCAAGTTCGCCGCCGCCCGGAAGTTTGCCGTGATCTTCTTGCCATTGACGGGATAGCCTGCAGTGCCGGAAGCTTGAGCAAGGATGGTTGGTTTGGTGGTCGTTCCGCCGACGAGGATTGAAGCGTCGGCCTGTCCGGTCAGGCCGTTTGCCCCGAATCGACGCGCAAGGGTGGACAGATTGGCATTGGCCGCCTTAAATTCCCCTACCAGCTGGTTGCCTTTTAAGCCGATCTGCGCGGCTCCTTCAACTGGGGTTCCCGCCCAGACCGCCTTGTTGATTCCGATGCGGACACGAGACTGGTCGACATAAAGATCGAGGTCGGGTTGTTCAAAACGCTGATCATAGGCAGTAGCGCTGCTGCCGATGAAGCGCGAGTCTAGCCCGAAGCCGCTCTTGGCACCATAGGACAGCCAGCCCTTTAATCTCCCCCCGCTGAAGACGATGGAGGCGGGGATGTATTGCGACAGATACGACGGCAGGGATGCTCGGCTGGGGGCAGTGGCGGAGAGTTGCCCTCCCACGCTAAAGCCATGATCCCAAGCTGTGCTGCCAAGGAAATCCGCATGAAGGGCGCCACGCCGGGCGATCAACTTTCCCGCAGCGCCCGATTCGCTGACACGGCCTTTGAAGACGGCGTGATCGATTCGATACTTCTCGTACCGGATTCCGTCGCCAACGGCATCCAACTGCAACTCAACTTGGAATGGAGCTTTTGTGGGGATGAAGATGGCAGCCGGCCCCTTCACCACGAGCTGATCGACGTTTAATTGTTTAAGAGCTCCAAAATAATGTCCTTCCGGTGTCGTTTTGAGGTGCTCGAATAGACTGGCAAGACTGAGGCTCGTCGTTGACGCTCGAACGAGATAGCCCTTATCTGGCAGATGCTGCACGGTGGCGCGGGCTGATCCAGTTTGGCTAATATCCAAATTTGCCGATGCCAGCCACCGCTCGCCGATGCCGCGCACATCGATCTCGCTTCCATTGATTTGCCGAACAAATGGCCGTTTTCCGCTTAGATCGCGTACCAGCACCACGCCCTCATTAAAAGTGATGGCGAACGGAAGGGTCGATGGTGGACCTTGGCTTGGCGGGAGATAAGATTGGAAATCGAGCTTTCCAGTTGCGAGCCGAGTAATCGAGCCGATCACCCGGTCTCCACGAACGTCGATTCGTGAAAGCGGATACGCGAGACCGGAAACCGTCAAACGGTTCACACGAGCAACTTCGGTCCCATTCGGATCGAGGACGTGAGGTTCCACCAGCGAAAGCCTGCCGTGGCGATAATCAAACGCGTACGCGTCGCCGATTAAAGTAAGTTCCCCACCAGGAGACTTGTATTTAAGCTGAAAAGGAAGACCCGGTGCGGTTAGAAAAAGCAGGCATGAAGACAAGTAGCTGGTGCCCCAGATCGCAAGCACGACGATCGGAGTTAAAACGGTGAAGAACCGTACAATCCACGACCAGGTCTTTATATCTTCTCCCCAAACACCGCCAGCGGTTTAAGCTGGCTGCGCTTCCAGTGCGTCGAGCTTTTCAAGTCGTTCAGCCATCACCTTCTTGCTGAACTCAATCGCATTATACGAACTCCGGATAAAGGGGCCGCTTGCCACGAAAGCAAAGCCAAGTTCCTCACCCAAGCGTTCGTATTCTCGGAATCGGTTCGGGTGGATGAATTCGTTCACGGGCAGATGCTTCATCGTCGGCCGCAAATACTGACCGATCGTCACCGCATCCACGCCCGCCTCGCGAAGATCCTTGAGCGTCTGCACAATTTCTTCGTGCGTCTCGCCCAGCCCGAGCATAATGCCCGACTTAGTGTAGATTGACGGATCGAGCTCCTTCACGGTTCGCAAAACCTGCAAGGTCCGCTCGTATTTGGCCTGAGGACGAACAATCGGGCTAAGCCGCTGCACGGTCTCGATGTTGTGATTGAAGATGTCGGGCCGGGCATCGACCACGATTTGGATGAGGTCGCGCTTGGCCTTGAAGTCGGGAGTCAGCACTTCTACGATCGTCAAGGGATTAGCCTTCCGGAGTTCCGCGATCGTTAAAGCGAATTGGGTCGCTCCTTCATCTTTAAGATCGTCTCGCGCAACGCTTGTCACGACAACATGCTTCAGCCCAAGGTCTCCTGCCACTCGCGCGACATCGGCAGGCTCTTCAGGGTTAAGCTGCTCCCCGCGGCCAACCTTGATCGCACAGAAGCCGCAGCTGCGAGTACAGGTTTCTCCCAAAATCATGAACGTTGCCGTCTTCTTGCTCCAGCATTCCGGCAGATTGGGACAACGCGCCGATTCGCAGACCGTGTTGAGGCTCTTCGCCCGCATCATCCCTTGCACCTCTTTGATGGTGTCGGGCCGCGGCAATCGGATCGTAAGCCACTCAGGGAGCCTTTGCGTCATAGCTAAAGTATATCCCCGCGCCTCCCCTTACCTCCTCTTCGACGCGTGATATCATAATGCTCGCATGGCACAAATCTTGATCAGGAATTTGTCGGAAGAGACTGTAGCAAAGCTCAAAGCGCGAGCGTCGCTTTCAGGAAGGAGCTTGGAAGCAGAAGTTCGTCAGCTTTTGACTCAAGCGGTGCAGTACGACATCTCTGCGGTTCGCGAGCTGCGTAAAGAGGCAGGTGGACCTTACGAGAATAGCGCTGAGCTGATCCGTGAGGACCGGGAAGCTTGATCGTGGTGGATGCTAGCGTGGCCGCTAAGTGGTTCTTCCAAGAAGAAGGCAGTGATCGCGCCGACTGCTTACTGGGCGGTCCCCTCGTCGCTCCCGATCTCCTGCACGCTGAGGTCGCGAGCATCGCATGGAAGCGAGTGCGGCGCGGTCAAATTTCCGCCGATCTGGCGAGACGCGAAGCCGCTGCATTGATTCAAATGCCCATCGAAATCGTTCCGCTGACCAACCTTGTGAGCCCTGCATTGCACATTGCCGTTGAATTCGACCGATCTATTTACGACTCAATCTATCTCGCACTTGCCGTGGGGCGATCATTAACGTTTCTTACCGCGGATGAAAAGTTAGTGAACTCTTTAGCAGGAACACGCTTATCCAGCTACGTTGAACGGCTTTGAGCACCCTCAAGGACTGCCACCAGCTCATCCTGGCCTAAATAGAAATGCTGACTCTCCACCGCTGGCTTCAGCCACATAAGTCCCGGCGGAAAATCGGGCAGGATCGCCGCCACCACCCGCTGAGCTTCCTCAGGCGATAGATCTTCACCCGAGCGCCTCGTGATCGAGAGGTGAAGCAAGTCCTCCTCTGCGTCAAAGCAATACGCGAAGTCGCCCGCAAAACCGGAGAATTGGCCGCTCTCACCCGCCCGCGGCAGCATGATCGGAGCGTTCGCGTGAATCGCCGCAACCAAACGATTTAGGACGAGGGAGAGTTGCTCTAACTGCTCCGGCGTGAGCACGACGGCAAGTTCCATGGAAAAATGGCGGAGCGGGTGGGATTCGAACCCACGACCCGCTTATCACGAGTACGAGCTTTCCAGGCCCGCTCCTTAGACCACTCGGACACCACTCCAGCCTTCCGATATTATGACCGATTCCTTAAGGAGCGATCCCGCCTTGGAACCCGCCGAACGTGAACACGCCATAAGTTCCCGGGCGGTGTAGAGCCGGATTGGGTGGAGAGCTGCAGAACTTGAGACCGAGCTGTGAGAATGGTTGAAAGGAGGCAGAATTTCGTAAAAAGTTCTCCGCGTCGAGCTCGGAATCGAATCCATTCGCCTGCCAATTCCCCTTCACCCGATTGAGGACCTCCTGCTGCATGCTGCTTGGCAAGGACTTAAAATCGCAAGGCGAAGCCGGCAAAGGCTCCCCGGAATTTCCGGCTAGCTTAGCCAACTTTTGAAGATTCTCGAGAAGCGCTTTCCTAATCTCCTCTTTCACTTCCTTGAAGATGTCCGCCGCCTCATTCATGCCCGATGGAAATTCAGCCATGTCCGGGCCGTACAACGTCATCTGCAGTTGGCTGCGTTCGCGCGAGACGTCCTGAAATTCGGCATCGCTCCCGGTACGACATGGAACGTGCAAGAATCAGTCACGCACGGACTCGATGGGGTTACTTCGCCCGAAAATTTCGTAACTGCTTTTTGCGCTTGACAAGCTCCCGAAAGGAGGATGAAAAAGCCTTCGCATAGGCAGCTTGTAATCCCTCTGGTACTTACGGTCCAAGCAAGTGGTAATTATTTTCTAGGAAAATATTGATGTACCTAGGTCGAACAAGGCCTTTCGATCGAGGAGGCGCATGTCTAGCTCGCTCTCGCACTCTCCAGGCTTCATACAACTCAGCCCTTGCAATCGGGAGTGCGACTCGTTCATAATCGTAAGGCTGTCCGGCACGTGAAGCCGGCACAAGGTTTACGCGATGGCAAAAAAGTCTGAAGCCCGAGAAATCATCCGAGTGGTCTGCACGGAGGACGGGAAGAACTATTACACGACAACGAAGAACAAGCGCAACACGACGGAGCGCCTCGAGATCATGAAGTACAACCCGAGACTTCGCAAGCACACCCTCCACCGGGAGAAGAAGTAAATGCCAAATCCAAAAAGACGCCACAGCCACCAGCGCACCGCGCTTCGCCGAACTCACTACACCGCCACGCTTCCTGAAATCGAAGTGAACAAGCAGGTCGGAGGCGAGCCGTACAAGCTGCGATTCACCGCCACCTCCGACGGCTATTATAAGGGCCGCCGCCTCCCTGGGTTCAAAGACAACTAAACCGCCGATCGCAGATTTCGAAAAAAGGGTCTTAGCCGCTTGGCTAAGACCCTTTCGTCATCTTCACCGGAACCGAACGCTAAGCCGCAAGGTGCAGAGCAGGGGTGGTGAAATAGAACCCAAACGGGGTCGAAGGCGCGCTCACCGTTCCTCGGCGCATCGCCGTCACTCGATAGGCGGCATAATCGCCCACCGTTGTTGTCGTTTCGAATTCCAGGCGAGTCGTCGTGCCGCAAAGTACCCAGTTGCCGTCCGGCGCACTCTGCTTCTCGACGATAAAGGTCGTTGGATATTTGTTGGTCCCGCGCAGCCAGGCAAGCCGAACAGCACCCGCTCCATCGATCGTTCCGACGAGTCCGGATGGCGTAGCCGCCGCTGGTTTCACTCGACTTGGGCTATGCGGGGCGACATTGACCGCAGCCAGCAACGCGTCCGAAATCGTGGGATCTGCGCGGAAAGTCTTGGCCCACTTGGCGATCACGCCTCGGGTCGCCGCCTTCTGCGCATCCTTGGCTTGAATCGCATTGTGCAAAGCCAATTTCGCAGCGTAGACGGCCTGGAGCTTTGTGTGGAAATCCGCGGCAGCGTTGGTGATCTCGCCATTTTCAGGCAAAGTAAGGTGAAGTCCCGTTCCGTTTAGAACGCAGGCCGCGGCGAATCCGGTGGCTGCAGTATCCAGTTCATCGTCTTTCATGACTTCGGTAACATACATGTTGATTGCTCCTCGGCGGTTCCTCCGCCACTGTCCCTTTTCCACCAACATGCCTCCTCCGAGCCCAGTAATGAAACGGGTTTTGCAGTCGCTAAGATCGGAAAAGTTATCGATAAGATTGCAAAACTTATCGATAAGAATCGGAATGTTATCGATAAAGTTCGGAATGTTATCGATAAGATTTGGAAGTGAACCACTAACGTTCGGAATGTTATCGATAAGCTTCGAAAGTGAACCACTACCATTCGGAATGTTATCGATAAGATTCAAAAGTGAACCACTAACATTCTCGCCCAAACCGCTCTGCTTTCGGCCGCAGATGCGTGCTAAGGACGCAACCGGAATAAGCGCCGTCATCCCGCGTTACTAAACAAAGAGCCGTCATCGCGAGTTCGTAAAAAAGACCCGTCATCCCGAGCTAGTAACCAAAGGCCCGTCATCCCGAGTTCGAGCCGTTCCCCGGCTCGAAAGAGGGACCTGAGCGAAGTTGCTGCTTGCTTGTCATCGATCACAAAATCCTGCCCACGCACAAACAAGCAGTCGCACAGCCAGATCCCTCCGTTCCGCGCCGCAGGGCGGCGCTCCAGTCGGGATGACGGGCAACCAACAAACAAAGGCCGTCATCCCGAGCTAGTAACCAAAGACCCGTCATCCCTACGAGTATGACGGCTGCTTGTGTCTGAACCGCGAGGGTTGTCTCCCCGGTGCAGGATGGTGCGTCGGCAGGTAAAATGACGATTGCTTCTGCGTGTGTTTTCCACGCTTGAATCGAAGCTTTCCATCGAGACGACTTTAACTTTGTTATGCCGGTTTGGGGTGTTGTAAACCAGAAGGGCGGAGTCGGCAAAACCACCACATCGGTGAATCTTGCCGCCGGTCTTGCCCTGCGCGGATGCCGCACCCTTCTGATCGACTGCGACCCTCAGGGGAATGCTTCGACGGGCCTTGGGATCGACAAGCAAAAGGTGGAGACGACCCTTTACGAACTGCTCGTCGCGGCGGTGGAAGGCGCCTCGTCGGGCGCAACCGCGATGGACGTGAACGGGGCGATCCGCTCGGTTCGGGAGAACCTCGACGTCATCCCGGCGACGCTCGATCTTGCGGGCGCGGAGCCGATCCTGCTTAGCGCGGTCGGCAAAGAGATGATTTTGCGCGATGCGATCGAGCCGCTTATGGAGCGTTACGACTGGATCATCATGGATGCTCCGCCATCGCTCGGCCTTCTCACGATCAATATCTTGGCGGCTTGCGACGCGGTGCTCGTGCCGATGCAATGCGAATTTTACGCCTTGGAAGGCTTATCGCAGCTTCTGAAAACGATCGATGTGGTTCGGCGGCGGATTAACCCCAAGCTCCATATTGAAAAGGTGTTACTGACCATGCACGATGCTCGCAATCGACTCACGCAACAGGTGAAACAGGAAGTGACGGATTACTTTGGGGACAAAGTGAGTTCGATTATCATTCCTCGCAATATTAAGCTCAGTGAGTCGCCCAGCTTCGGCGAGCCGGCGGTCTCCCGCTTCCCTTCAAGCAAGGGGGCGAATGCCTACATGAATTTTGTGGATGAGGTGGTTGGCACATGCGCCGCGCGCTAGGCAAAGGGCTCTCACAACTGATCGGCGAGCAGTACGACGATGCTCCGAACGAGGCTCCGATCGACTCGATCGAGGAGAACCGTTGGCAGCCGCGCAAGCTCTTTGATGAGGAGGCGCTGCACGAGTTGGCGGCTTCGATTCGAGAGGTCGGCGTTCTTCAGCCTCTCGTGGTTCGGCCCCTGACCGAGGATCGTTACGAGCTGATCGCAGGCGAGAGGCGACTTCGCGCTTCGAAATTGGCGGGGCTGAAGACGGTTCCCATTATCGTCCGCTCGACCAGCGATCAGAATGCGCTTGAGATCGCGCTCATCGAGAACATCCAGCGCGAGGACATCAACGCGATGGAATGTGCCCGCGCCTACCGCCAGTTGATCGACGAATTCAGCCTCACTCAAGAACAGGTGGCGGACAAAGTCGGCAAAGCTCGGACGAGCATCGCCAATACGGTGCGGCTTCTCAAATTGCCTCCCAAGATTCAAGATGGATTGAACGAGGGCAAGATCTCGGAAGGCCATGCTCGCGCTCTGCTTGCTGTCGAGAAGGAAGAGCAGCAGCTTGCGATCTATGATTTAGTCGTTCAGAAAGGCCTGAATGTGCGAGATGTCGAGAAAATCGCGGCGAGAAGACCTCGCGCCATCCGGCCGCCTCGCACCGTTCCGGACCGGGGCGAGATGATCGGCCTGGAAGAAGCTTTATCGGTTCACTTGGGCAGTCCGGTGAAGATTTTGCCAGCCGACGTCGGCGGGAAGATCGTCATCGACTTCTACTCCGACGACGATCTTGGACGCATATTGGAACGCCTCGGGCTGGGATAGCTACTCCGAGGTGGAGATATCGACGATGTTGTTCGCTTTGTCGTAGTCGACCTTGGCTCCCAAGCTCTCTGCGATGAAGCGAAGCGGAACCATCGTGCTTCCGCTGATGATTCGAGGCGGTGCATCGATTTGGATCTCGGCCCCATTCTTCTTAGCCACCTTGTCGCCGATTCTCAGTATGACTTCGGAATCCTGCTTTCGAGCGGTAACGGTCTTGAGTTCGGAATTCCACTCAACGTAGGCTCCGATCGCTTCAAAAACGCCTCTTAGTGGCACCATCGTTCGGCCGGCCAAGGTGGTGGGTTGGCCGTTGGGGAATTTCACTTCCTTCCCATCCACTTTGACGGTGATGGGACTTGAAGCAATGGCCAGGGAAAAAGTGCAGATTAACAGTAGAAAAAAGGCTCGCATACACGATCTCTGATGCATCTATATGGCGGCATTGTTCCAGGGAGGGAACAAGGTCGGCCAGTTTCGTCAAATATATACAGCCGAACGATCTTCGGCGAAGGGAGAGCATGATGTCGAAGAAAATTTATGCGTGCTTTGAGACGCAGCAAAAAGCAAAAGCCGCAGTCAATAGTTTGATCAAGGGGGGCGTTCACGCGGACCGAATTCAGCTAAAGGCGAAAGAGATGGAGGGCGCAGGCCTGAATCCCGCACAGAATGACTACCCAATGTCGGAACGAGGCGGCGCGACTTCGTTTAGCTCCGCTCCTCCGAGCGCGGAGCGAGATTTCAACAAGGGAATCGAGGCGGATGATTTCAATGAGGACTATCGGGGGGATGTGGATCGGGATCTCCACAACCAGTTAAAGGCGGATCAGGGGAATCATCCGGCAAGTGGGCCCGCGCCGCTTGATGCCTATGCCAACGAAAACCTCAAGCCCAGAGGGTCGGAGCCCGGCAATGTGGTGAATCCTGACGATCAGGATTACGGTGCGATGGCATCTACGTTTCCCGATCTGATGGCGACGGGGCCAGGGAACGCTCATTCCGGCGATTTTGCCGCATCGCTCGGCACGAGAACGGCCTCTATAGGAGCCACGGCGAATGCTTCAACTCATCCGGGCGGGATGTCCGATTTCCTTTGGAGTTCGCTTCCGACTGACTTCGCCGATTACTACCGACAGCAGTATGAGGATGGAAAGACGGTTCTTTGCGTGGAAGCTAAGGACGATGACGAGCAACAGCAGATCGAAGACCACCTCCGTACCGCGGGAGCGATCAAGGTGGACAACGGGGGATTTCTAGCATAGATGAAGAGGTTCGCGGCGGAAGAGCTTAAGGCTCTGAGGAGTTCTTTCAGGTTTTGGCCAGCACCTCGCGCTCGCAGTTTGCCATTATGGCCTTGGACGAAGATCAGGCGAGTGGCGACTTCGGAAGCGATCACCCGCAATCTGACCAATATTTGCTGGTTCTTTCAGGAAAGGGGATTGCCAGAAGTGACTCGGGCGAGCAGAAGCTGTCCAGCGGTGATGTGATCCTCATTCCTGCGGGAGAACGGCACCAGATTATTGGGGACAAGGGAGGCTTGAAGTCACTCAACTTCTACGCTCCCGTAGCTTATCCCGACGAGGCATAAAAAAGCCCCACCTCGCATGAGGTGGGGCTTTGTCGGCAAGAGCTAAACGCTCTGCCGTTAGTCTTGAACTTCGGTGATGGTGCCAGCGCCGACCGTTCGACCACCCTCTCGGATAGCGAACTTAGAGCCCTGCTCCATAGCGACTGGTTTGCCTTCGATCAACTCGATTTCCATCGTGATGTTGTCGCCGGGCATAACCATTTCGACACCAGCCGGAAGGTTCAGCGTACCGGTAACGTCCGTCGTGCGGAAGAAGAACTGAGGTCGGTAACCCGAAACGAACGGGGTGTGCCGGCCGCCCTCTTCCTTCGAAAGAACGTAAACCTCTGCCTTGAACTTGCGGTGCGGCTTGATCGAACCGGGCTTGGCAATAACCTGGCCACGCTCGATCGAAGTTCGCTCGACGCCTCGGAGGAGAAGGCCAACGTTGTCGCCTGCTTCACAGTAGTCGAGAGTCTTTCGGAACATTTCGACGCCGGTGCAGACCGTCTTTCGAGGAGCCTCGGAGAGACCCACGATTTCGACTTCTTCCATCGACTTCAGTTGACCGCGCTCGACACGACCGGTGGCAACGGTGCCGCGACCGGTAATCGTGAAGACGTCTTCGACGGCCATCAGGAACGGCTTGTCCTTGTCGCGCTCTGGCGTCGGGATGAAGCTGTCGACGGCATCCATCAGATCGGTGATCGCTTTGACGTAAGGATCTTCGAAATTGACGTTGCCCTTCTCAAGCTGCTCGATAACCTTCACGGCCGAACCCTTGATGATCGGAGTGTCGTCGCCTGGGAAGCCGTACTTGCTCAGAAGCTCTCGGATTTCCATTTCGACGAGCTCGAGGAGCTCAGGGTCGTCGACGAGGTCAACCTTGTTCATGAAGACCACGATATAAGGCACGCCGACCTGACGAGCAAGCAGGATGTGCTCGCGAGTCTGGGCCATGGGGCCGTCATTCGATGCGACGACGAGGATTGCTCCATCCATCTGCGCAGCGCCGGTGATCATGTTCTTGATGAAGTCGGCGTGGCCAGGACAGTCGACGTGGGCGTAGTGCCGCGTGTCGGTCTCGTATTCCTGGTGCGAAATGTTGATGGTTATGCCTCGGGCCTTCTCTTCCGGTGCGGAGTCGATCTCAGCGTATGAGACCTTCTTGGAAAGACCCTTTTGAGCGAGCACTCCCGTGATCGCTGCGGTCAGCGAGGTTTTGCCGTGGTCAACGTGGCCAATGGTGCCGATGTTGACGTGCGGCTTCTTTCTTTCAAATTTAGCTCTTGCCATTTCTTGTTTGCTCTTCGTCCTTTAAATTGGTGCGGCGTTCTAGGTCCGCGCCTCGTCCCCTGAGTGTCAGGCAGGGGCAAGTGACAAGCGAGAAGTTTACTCGCTCAGTTGCCGTTTGCGCAACAGTCCCATCTTAGCGCCCGTAGTCGCAACCACACGTTACGCCGAAAGCTCGGCATGTCGCCGAGGCTACAGCCCTGCGGGCTAGGCGCGAAGGTTTAGAAAGGAGCAACTGTCATACTCAGGTCCCTCTTTCGAGCCGGGGGACGGCTCGAACTCGGGATGACGG
>JAEVZK010000073.1 GCA_023392285.1 Armatimonadota bacterium
GCGGCCGCATGGACCTTTGGAAGAATGGCTTCCAGACCTCGTTCACTTATACAACTCGAATACCCGAGATGGGTCTCGAAGATAGCGCCTCTCCGGGCATCGGTATCGGCAATGTGCAGAATAACCAGGGTCCGCATAATCAGCCGCTAAACGGTTTACTGGCGGATGTGAAGTTTTATAACGGTGTTCTCACCCCTCTAGAGATCGGCTATGAACCAGGGACTTGGAACGAGACGCCGCTCGCCCGCTCGTCAGCACAAATTAAATAGAACCCGTAAATGCACTCGGCAAGGTCCCTCTCGTGCAATCTCCTTGAGACGAACACCCGCGTAATCGAATCATTCCTTTCTACCTACCCCCTACCCACCGCGTGTCAGACCATCTCGTAGAAAGGGAAAGGTAATCTCTCGCCTTCACACTACTATGTCCGAAGTCAACAACGTCATTATCATCGGGTCTGGTCCTTCTGGCTATACCGCCGCGCTCTACAATGCCCGGGCGAACCTTGCGCCTCTAATGTTCGCTGGTTTGCAGCCAGGAGGCCAGCTCATGATCACCACCGACGTGGAAAATTATCCCGGTTTTCCGGATGGGATTCTTGGTCCGGACATGATGGATCTCTTCCGCAAGCAGGTCGAGCGGTTCGGAACGAAGATCGTCGATGATGTCGTAACGAAGGTCGACCTAAGCGTTCGCCCTTTTAAAGTGTGGGCGAGTGACCAAGAATATCAGGCTCACTCGATCATCATTTCGACCGGAGCGAGCGCAAAGTGGCTCGGCCTTCCAAGCGAAATCACTTTTGGGGGATTTGGCGTGAGTGCCTGCGCAACTTGCGATGGTTTCTTCTTCCGGGGCAAGGAAGTCCTCGTGGTTGGCGGCGGTGACACCGCGATGGAGGAAGCTCATTACCTGACCAAGCACGCTAGCCACGTCTACTTGGTGCATCGTCGGGACAGCTTCCGCGCCAGCAAGATCATGCAAGATCGCGTGATCAACAATCCGAAGGTGACCATCCTTTACAACACCATCGTGGAAGAGATTATGGGCGAGACCGAACCTATCAAGAAAGTCACGGGAGCTTGCCTCATGAATGTCGTCACCAACGAAAAGAAGGAGATGCCGATCGATGGGGTGTTCATCGCCATTGGCCATCAGCCAAACAGCGAGTTGTTTAAGAACGTCTTGGAGATGGACGACGTCGGATATATCAAGGTGATACCCGGTACGACGAAGACCAATATTCCTGGCGTGTTTGCCGCTGGAGACGTCGCGGACCCGGTCTACCGACAAGCCGTCACGGCTGCGGGGACTGGCTGTATGGCGGCGATCGACGCCGAACGATATCTTGAAACCGAAGTTCACCCTTGACGATGATGCTCGCCGCAGTCGCTTCCATTCTTATTGGCCAAGGCTCCATGTTTCGACAAATGGACCTTGGCCCTAATATCACGCTGCAGATACGCGAAAGCCGCCTTGAGCCTGCGAAGTTATCTCCGAAGGAGTTCGACGGCACCAAGTGGGAGTTCGACTGGCTAAGCGCCGGTTTTGGCAAGATGGACGAGCAGGGAGTCAAGGCGATCAAGGTCCGCGTTTACTCCCAACAAAAAGACAACCGAGGCGAACTCGTGGCGCGGATGATGATGAGGATGTGGGATCGCCTCTACCATCAATATCGCATCGATCATCCGATGCAGTACATGGGCGGCATCGTCGACACGTTCCTTTGCTTTGGAGGCGAGCCTGGAGGCTACCAAGAGATTGGAAGCGAGGCGATTGCTGCCAACCCCGGCCTGACAAAGGTAAACACGATCTACATATTCCAACTGAGCTCCTTCAAGGATCCCGTAGAAATGGCTCGTGAGGTAGCGCACGAGTACGGCCACGCCGTGTTGCCAGCGGTTGGCGGGTTCAAGGCGCCGGAAGATTGGGGCAACGGCTATCTAGGCGAAAAGCTGTTCCTCCGTTGGATAAGAGACGATATGGCCGCTGGCCGCCTGACTCCTGACGACGCTATGGGAGCAAGCGCAGACCAGCTGGATAAGTGGGTCAAGAAAAACTTGGACCCGCTCGTGAAGAAGGCAGCGACGGAATATCCAGACCCTTCCAAAATGATGGAAGGAGCAACCGGGATGGACAATTGGATAGGCCTTGCTTCTTACATCGATCAACTTTGCCCTCCACAGGTCCTTGCCACGTCTCTTCGGTTAACAACGATGCGACCGCCAAAGGATTATCCGGATCAAGTCGTGGAAGCAGCGAGCTCTCTTCCCCAGCTAACCCTTTCCGTTCCAAAAAGCTTGGAGTCTGCAAAGACCCTTTGGATTCCGCTTGGTAAAGGCAATTTATCCGGCGGAAACGTTCTTAAGCGAAAAGGTGGGTGGGCGCAGGTCGCTCCGCTTCGCTCGATCATGGTGATTACGAACCGTCACGACGGCTAAGTTATACTTTGCCGTCGTGAAGAAGTGGCGATTACCGGTTGCAGTGGCTCTTCTTTCCGCAATTGCGCTTATCTGCTTCCGGTCCAGCGGGGCCGAGCTTTTGCAAGATTCCGATACCGTGGCCATTCTTGACGGCATTTCTGCGCGTCACGCCCCACTCTCCTGGTTCTCGTCCGATTGGCCATTGGCAAATCACTTCTACCGCCCGATCCCAACTCTACTATTCGAATTTGACCACGCGTTTTACGGTGGCAATGCCAATGGTTTCGCTTGGACGAATGTGCTTCTCTGCGCCTTCTGCGTCCTCTCCCTTGCCTGGCTGGCGCGAGAGCTGACCGATTCGCCGGGGTTCACTTGCGCTTGCACGATTCTCTTCACCCTGTGGAGCCTCGATCTAGGCGGATACGTTTCAACCCCGTTCGCGTGGCTCGCCGCGATGTCTCCCCTGATCGGATTTTGGCGGCACGGGCTCAACATTCGGCGGTGGATAGCCGCACCGTTCGTGCTCTATTTTCTCGCCACCCAGATCGCGGGTATGTTCGATCTTTATGGGAGAACCATTGGGTGGTTGCCCGGTCGGACCGCTACAACCATGACCCTGTTCTGCCTGACCGCAATGGCTAGCTACGCTCGGTGGGAGCGGCTGGGCGCAGCTAGAGTGCCGGTTCCGCTCACCTCCACGGATAAGCCGCTTGCCTCGCGAACCAGCTCCGCAGCCGCCCCGTCCGCAAGTTGGCTACTGATCCTGGTCACCGCCACGTCCGCGCTGCTAGCTTTTGCGAGTTACGAGCAAGCAGTCATGCTGCCGGCGTGCCTCCTCGCCATCTCCGTGTACTTTCGGCTGAAGAACGTCCGCGTCAGATGGAGCATTCCCATCGGGAGCTGGCTTCTAGTTCCGCTCTACTTGATCCTTCGGAAATTGTGCTTGCCCTCGGATGTATCTCGCTATCAAAATCAGCAGCTCCGCTTCGGACCGGGAGTTCTCAGCGATATCCTCAAGTATCTTTTGCCGGGATACTCCGAAGGGAAAATGGCTGTTTCCTCCATTTTCTTCGACCCATTGAATCTCTTGAATACGAATGTGCTTGTCGGTTTAGCGACAGCTGCAGGAGCTTTGACGAGCCTATATCAGGCTCGACGTCATTGGCTCATCGTTCTAACCGGGCTCGCACTTTCCCTGCTGGCGTTCTTACCGATGGCGTGGCTAAAGTTCTTTGGACATTATCACTACTGGCCCATGGCGCTTCGGACGATTTTTGTGGTTGCGTTAGGGCACGTAGCGTGGGACGTCGTGTCTAGCGCTGCGTGCCGCCCAGTGCAGCAAGCGCCTGCACGACCTTCTCCCGCCCCTGGTTCGCTTCCTCGTCGGTGAAATTCTCTCCGACCTTGCGTAGCTGCAGAGCGATCGCCAGCGAATGCATCCCATCGGGAATGCCCTTGCCCTCATAAACATCAAACAGCCACTTCTTCTCCAGCAGGTCTCCGAGCGCATCCGAAATTGCGGCTTCTATCCGCTCAAACGTGACGCCTTTATCGATCAGAATCGAAATGTCGCGGCGAACCGAGGGATTACGGCTGATTTGCTTCAACTTTGGCGATGGCTCGCTCAAGCCGAACATCGGTTCGAGCAGGAGTTCTCCGACGAAGGTGTTCCGGTCCAATCCAAGTTCATCCGCGATATCTGGATGAAGTTGTCCTATTTTGCCGATGAGACTTCCGGCGGAGGCAATGCGTGCTTGACGCGTTGGATGAAGTCTCGGATCAAAGGCAGCGCTCGGGTCGTGGAATTCTGCATGAACTCCAGCTACATGAAAGATCTGTGTGAGTGCCCCCTTCAGGGTGAAAAAGGTGTCGCCGGTGACTTCTTTGTGTTGCCAATCCGGAGTCTGCCATGCTCCCGACGACAATAAACCCAGATGGCGGAACTCTAAATATCCGCTTGGACCCTTGCCGAAAACACGCCCCATCTCGAAAAGATGGAGGTTTTGCGCCCCGTTGCGTTTCGCTGCATCGCCCAAACTTGGCAGAAGCGAATTTCTAAGGTAAGCCATGTCTGGTGAGGAAGGCACTCTCGGGCCGACAAGATCGAAATCGGGGTCGTCCAGGGGCCCTTTGTCTCGCAAGGAGTGACTGATCATCTGCTGGAAGCCCAACCGGAGGCAAGTTTCCCTTAATCGATCCAACCAAGCTTCGAATCCGAACGAACCGCCGACGGTCGTGCTCCCCTCAGGCAGCGCCTCGGGAATCTTGTCGTAGCCGTGGACGCGTCCCAGTTCTTCGACCAAATCTTCTTCCCGCACAACATCAGGTCTCCATGCGGGAGGCGTAACGGAAAGAGGCGCAGAGCGCGTCACGTGGAAACCAAGTCGCTCCAGATAGCCAATCGCCTGCTCTTCTCCGATCGACATGCCGAGCAGCCGTTGCGCTCTCGCAACATCGAGTTCGATCGCAGAAATCTTCTCACGCCGAGGATAAACATCAGTAACACCTGGCACACGGCTTTGTCCACCATCTACCTGCGCCAGAAGCTGGGCGAACCGCGCAAGAGCCGCGACGACACCTTCAGGATCGACGCTCCGCTCAAAGCGGTAAGAGGCTTCTGTGGAAAGTCCCAACTGCTTTCGAGTTCGTCGCACCGAAATGTTTGAGAAGTGAGCCGATTCGAGCAAGACGTTTGTGGTCGAAGATGTCACCTCGCTCGATTCTCCGCCCATCACCCCAGCCGCGGCCACGGGATGATGCAAGTCGCAAATCATCATCTGATCGGATCGCAGTTGATGCTCATCACCATTTAAGGTCTTCAGGGTTTCGCCCTCACGTGCAGTACGGACGACGATTGCCGGACCCTCCAACTTATCTCTGTCAAAAGCGTGCAGAGGCTGGCCCAGTTCCAGCATCACATAGTTTGTTAAGTCTACAAAGAGTGAAATGGCGCGTTGCCCGCTTTGCCGAAGACGCTTTTGAATCCAGTCTGGCGAGGAGCCATTCGGTACGGACTCAAAAAGAAAACATGCATAGCGAGTGCAATCTTCCGTGTCAATGCTTACGGGCACTCGCTTCGCATCTTCGATCGGCGGAATTCGATCTGAGTCGAAGCGTCGCAGCGCGTTCTGATAAAGTTCGGTCGGACGAGATGCTACGTCTTTAGCCAGAACCTCTCGTGCCAGCCCGAAGACACTGAGACCGTCTCCTCGATTCGATACGACTTTAATGTCGAGGACGGCGTCACCTTCGACTTGCTCGATCCCCTCCAATTCGAACCCTGCCATCGTCAGCAAGTCGCCAATCTGCTCGGCGTCGAGCGAAGTATCGACAAAGTCGCGCAGCATCAAATAGGGGAATTTCATCAGTTTAAGGAGTATATCGGAGGGCGGCCATTCTTTTGGACTGCGGTGATTCATCACCGCTTTTCCCCAGCGAGCTTGCTCGCGCGACAATTGACGCTTCGTTGGCACCGCAAGGTTCGGCAACGAGGCCAGCGCTCCAGCGTGCCTACTTAGCCGAAGTTTCATTTGGACTGCGGTGATTCATTACCGCTTTTCCCAGCGAGCTTGCTCGCGCGACAATAGACGCTTCGTTGGCATCGCAAGGTTCGGCAACGAGGTTAGCGCTCGAAGCGTGCCTACTTAGCCGTGGTCTCCGCCGAGACGTCGGAAGGCTGGTGCGCGGACTGCGTGTTGATCACTCCCTGCTGCTCCCGTCGACGCCGACGCTTCAGGAGGGCTTCTCGGGCTTGATACAGCGCCTCGAGCGCCTCGGCATTTTCCTTGCACGCAAGATCTCGGCCTTGAAAGTCGAGCAGACGGTCGACAGCTACATCGATGACATCTTCGACTCGGCAGCCATTGATGCCTACTTCGTTTGGATGGCCGTGCTGGAAGACTATTTGAATGAACGGCCTGACAACAAGCGCTTCACTCCCATCCAGACTTCGAAATTTCTCCATGTTTTCGCTCATGGTTTCCCCCTTTTAACTTTTTCTACGTTGGAGACCATACTACACGCGCCTTTTCAATCGGGACTAGTAGACGTGCAGCAGGAGTTTTCCACCGGAACCCTGTTTCGGTTTGACTGTCAAACGAACTTGAGGTTTCCATGCCACTGCAAGAAAGACAGGAAGAATCGGCGGCTGAGCGGCTTTTTGTAATCGGAGGATCGGGAGTTGCGATCGCCGGAATGCTCGAAAGATCGACTTTGAAGAGCTTAGGGATGATGCTGGTCGGCGGAGTCCTGGTGATGAAGGGGCTCGCCGAACGGGCAAACCTGCGCAATCGATATAGAGCGGGAAACATGAGCAAGACAGAGCAAGCACCGGTCCATAAAGGAATCAAACTGAAGGAGATGATTGTCATCGAAAAGTCGGCACATGAGGTGTACCTGCTGTGGCGAAATTTTGAGAACTTGCCAAAATTGATGGGGCACGTCAAGTCGGTGAGAGAAACAGGCGATGGGCAATCGCTTTGGTCGGTGGAAGCACCATTCGACAATCAGGTGAGTTGGGAGGCGCAAATGACCGAAGACGTCCCCGGCGAAAGAATCAGCTGGCGGTCCTTACCCGGCGCGATCGTTCAGAATGCTGGGATGGTGGAGTTCGAGTCGATTTCGCCAAATGAATCGAGGGTCACCCTTACGCTTGAATACAATCCGCCCTTGGGGAGCCTTGGCGTGAAATTCGCCCAACTGATGGGAGAAGATCCCGAGAAGCAGCTTCAAGAAGATCTCCACTCGTTTAAACTTCGGGCTGAGCGGGGCGAGCTCCCCTCTGCTGTAGGCTAATCGCCCGCTTTTTCACCTGATACCCGTGAGGATGGCTTCCTTGCGGTTATGAAGTAAACGCCCAGCGCGGCGAGGCAGAAGATCGCCGAGACGATGCAAACCCCTGTCCAACGCATCATCGCCCACGCCCATGATCCAAGCGCTGATCCCAAGCTGCCCCCGATGAAGTAGGCGGTCATATAGACCGTGTTCATTCGACTACGCGCTTCTGGCCGCAGAGAATAGAAGCGACTCTGATTTGTAACTTGGCAGGCCTGTACACCGACATCCATCAGGAGCACGCCAACGACGAGTAGCGCAACGATTCCGGGAGCCATGATCCCGAAGGATAGGAGCGCGAGGAGAATCGATAAGAGAATCGTTTTCCGCGGCCCGCCCTTATCGGCGAGCTTTCCCGCGATCGGCGCGGCAAGTGCCCCAGCCGCCCCAACCAAGCCGAAGTATCCCGCAATTTGCTCGCCCAATCCCATTGTCCGCAGGTGAAAGGATAGAGTCGTCCAAAACGCGGAGAACGCTGCAAAGAGAAACGCCCCGTACCACATGGACTCCCGAAGAACTGGTTCTTCTCGAATAAGAGCCGGAAGAGATGCGAGTGCCTCGCGGTACTTCATCGCCGCATGCGGTGTACGACTCTTGGGCAAGAGAAAGAGAAGTGCAGCGCCGGTCAAAAGCTCAAGTGCTGCAGCGCCGAAAAAGACGGCGCGCCAACCGAAGTGCTCGCCGACCAGTCCGCTTGCCGTTCTTGCAAGCAAAATGCCAAGAAGAAGGCCGCTCATCACGAACCCAACGACACTTCCCCGCTCCCCCGGTTTCGCCAGGGCCGCAGCGAACGGCACCAAAAGCTGGGGCGTGCAGCTGGCGATCCCCAGCAGGAGGAAACCTGCGCAAAGGACGGTAAAGTTCGGGGAGAACGCGATGATCACCGCCGTGACAGCAGTGGCGAGCACAGTCAAGAGGATGAGCGATCGCCGCTCTTGGATATCTCCGAGGGGAATAATCGTGAGCATCCCGATCGCGTACCCAACCTGCGCCAAGGTTGCTGCGGTTCCAATTTGAGCTTCACGAACTCCAAATTCACTCGCCATTACGGCGAGAAGCGGCTGCACGTAGTAGAGATTGGCGACGGTGATCGCACATCCAATCGCGAGGGCCCACTTTGTTGACGCGGCCACGCCAGCTCCTTCTTCGGCGATTGCGTGTCTCGACATCGGCCGGAAGATAGAGTACCGGCTGGGGAGAGGTAACGTAAACGCATGCGTCACGACGGCCGCCAAAACGATCAGCTCCGCCCACTTTCCCTGGAGAGAGGCTTCTCCAAGTTTGCGGAGGGCTCATGTCTCATTAAGATAGGGGAAACCCATATGCTGGTGACCGCGACGGTGGAAGATCGCGTTCCTCCCTTTATGAAAGGGAAAGGGAGCGGGTGGGTCACTGCCGAATACTCGATGCTTCCCCGCTCCGGCCGCCAGCGGAACCAGCGTGATCTGATGAAGCCCAATGGACGCAGCATGGAGATCCAACGCCTGATCGGTCGTGCGATGCGATCGGTAGTGGACTTGGACCGTCTCGGCGAGCGCACGATCACCCTCGATTGCGATGCTCTTCAAGCAGATGGCGGGACCCGCTGCGCAGCCATCACTGGGGCCTACGTGGCGCTCTATGACGCGATGTCATGGATGATCAAGAATCGTATGCTGAAGGACATTGCAGTGCGAGAACCGATCGCCGCCATAAGCGTCGGCATGACCCGTGTGGGAGAAGTCCTCGATTTAGACTATCAGGAAGATAGTACGGCGCATACCGACATGAACGTCGTCATGACTGGCTCCGGAAAATTTGTCGAGATACAGGGCACCGCCGAGCAAGACCCGTTCAGCGCCGAGGCCTTGGGCAAGATGCTCCGTCTAGCCAAAACTGGAATCGATCAGCTGGTTGCAGCTCAACGAGAAGTTCTGGGGATTGCCTAGCACGATCATCAAGGTAAGAACAGCTCACGTTCAGCCGGGGTGGGCAAACGGCACGAATCCTTCTTTCCGAAGATTCGGTAGCGGTTCCGTGAAACGAGGCGATAACCCCAGTCCCTTACCGCCTTGGGCAGCAGCAGCATGAAACTTCCCAAAAATGACCAGAAGCCGCCGAGTCTCTTCAGTACCCGGGCGACGGCGGTTGATCTTACATACTCGCCATCATCAGTGATGAGAACAACCGTAGACAATCCCGCTTCTTCGGCGTAGGTCGGCACCATTCGCTTGGCGGTTTCACCTTGAAGGGAGGCGAAACGAAAGATGCGATGGCGGTCATGGCGCACAATGAAATTTACCGACCAGTCACACAAGTTGCAGACTCCATCAAAAAAGAGGATCGGATGCCCGTCGGATACCGCTAGCTTGTCAGCGCGAGCTGAATCAGATCTCGAGATGGCTTGAATGTGACATCCTCCTTCACCGTTTCAAGGACCGTCACCGGAACAGTCTCTTGACCTTCCAGCAGCGCCCCAATAACATCTTCTACGAGCTTCTCGGGAGTTGAAGCTCCAGATGAGATGCCGACTACAGGAAATTCAGTTTTCCACTCTGGTCGGACCTGGTCTGGCGTCAGCAGGAGAAACGATGGCGTCCCCAAAGACTCTGCGACTTCTCGTAACCGATTCGAATTGGACGATGTCGTCGAGCCAACAATCAGCACAAGGTCGCATTGGATCGCCAGTTCTCGGATGGCAAGTTGACGATTTGTGGTCGCATAGCAGATATCTTCCTTTTTCGGAAGTTCCAGATGCGGAAATCGCCTTTGGAGCACTGCTAAGGTCGATCTGACCTCGTCAACGGAAAGCGTCGTTTGGGTGAGGACGGCAAGCTTTTCGTAAAATGGCAGGTTCAGCTTTTCGGCATCTTCCGGTGTCTCCACCAAAACCATCCGTCCGGGTGCCTCTCCCATCGTGCCTTCTGCCTCGACATGACCAGCATGGCCAATGTAAATCATGAAATAGCCCTTCTTCGCGAAGTGCCTCGCCTCGTTGTGCACCTTCGTTACAAGAGGACATGTAGCGTCGACAACCGTAAGTTTCCGTTGTTCGGCCTTTGCACGAATCTGAGGCGAAACACCATGCGCTGAGTAGACAACGACTGAACCCTCGGGAATCTCGTCAATATCCTCGACGAAGATCACCCCCCGATCCTCGAAACTCCTGACGACATGTTCGTTATGAACAATAGCGTGGCGCACGAACACGGGCGCACCATAAATTTTAAGGGCAAGATCGACCACCTCGATCGCGTAGGCAACGCCCGCGCAGAAGCCTCGGGGTGCGGCGAGAACAATCTTCTCCACAGGTGTAGTTTACTGCCCTGAGCGCCGACTCATGAGGCGATGGACTAAATCATTGCATGCTCTGGAGCAGGCCGATTGAGCAGAAGCCAATACATGGCGACCTGCAGAATCATTTCCGAAAAGTCCATCGGATCGGTCGGCTTTCGAATAAAGCTGTTCGCCCCCAGCGAATAGCTCTCCTCCACCTGCTGCTCGTCTTCGCTCGACGTAAGCACAACGACTGGCAATCGCCGCGTTTGACCCTCAGATCGAATTCTCTTCAGAACCTCGAGTCCCGAGAGACGAGGAAGTTTAAGGTCCAGAATGACGACGGCTGGCATGATCGACATATCACGTCCTGAGAAGGATCCCGTGCCAAAAAGGTAGTCGATCGCCTCTTGTCCATCACACGCTACGACAACTTCATTCATGATGTTGTTCTTGCGTAGAGCCCTCAATGTGAGGCGTTCATCATCGACGTTGTCCTCGATCAGAAGGATCAGTTTGCTTTCAGAGCCGGAGGTTGAAAAGTTAGCCATTGTCTTTGAGTTACTCTTCCCTAACTCGCACTAACGTGCTGGTGACCCGACGGAGGCCCCAAATTCATTATGCGCTAGTTTTTTATCCTTGAGCAAAGTCTCCACAAATTCCTAAATGGGGTGCGGTAATTTAGGCTGATGTCACTTGCCAGCTCTCATCTGGATCATGTCAAACCTTCGCGCCGGGTTGGCCTGCCGGGCGCGATGCCTCGCCCAATCCGCGTCACGATGATTGGCGCAGGCAGCTTTTTCACCTCGTCGATCCTCAAGGATGTAGTTCTCATTCCAGACAATGCAGGTGGCGAGCTCCGACTGATCGATATCGATCCAGATCGTCTCGAACTATCGCGAAAGCTGATGCAGAAGGTCGTCGATGAGTTGCCGGACGGTGGAAAGTGGCGTGTCTTGGCTAGCACGGACCGAACTGAGCTGCTGCCCGGCAGCGACTATATCGTTAATGCGATCGAAGTCAGCGGTCTGGATTGTGTGCGGGCCGATAACGACATTCCCCTCCAGTACGGCGTCAGCCAAAACATTGGTGACACGATCGGTCCTGGTGGCCTCTTCAAAGCCTTGCGAACTGTCCCGGTGTGGCTCGAAATCCTTCGAGATTGCGAACGCTTATGTCCACATGTTCTTGTCCTAAATTATACAAATCCAATGAACATGATGTGCCTGGCGGCGTCTCGTACAAGCCCGATCGAAACGGTGGGGCTTTGCCACTCCGTCCAAGGAACATCGGAAATGCTTGCACGCTACGCAGGCGTGCCTTACCCGGAGATGAAGTGGAAGTGCGCGGGAATCAACCATCTAGCATGGTTTACGGAGCTGCGAGGTCCAGAAGGCCAAGACCTTTATCCGGGCCTAATTGCGCAGGCAAACGACAGAAACAGTGACTTCGCCAAAAATGAACCCGTGCGTTCAGACATGTTGCGCCACTTCGGCGCGTTCATTACCGAGTCAAGTGGCCACCTGAGTGAATACCTTCCCTACTATCGCAAGCGAAAAGACCTCCTTGCCACCTACACGAATAGCGGTTATCGCGGGGAGGAGAGTTTTTACGCAAACAATTGGCCAACATGGCGAAAGGGCCAGGATGAAAGCCGGGATCGCCAGATTAGGGGTGAGGATCCCATCAAGTTCGAGCGAACCCATGAGTACGGCGCTTGGATTATCGAAGCCGTTGAAAAGCATGCTCCAACCGTCATTTACGGGAATGTCGCCAATAATGGGCTAATCGATAACCTTCCCAGCGACGGGTGTGTCGAAGTGGCTTGCCTGATCGATCGCAACCGCGTTCAGCCTGTGAAATTCGGAAAGCTACCAAAACAGATGGCGGCAATCTGCGACTCCAATATGCGCTTCTTCGATCTTGCGGTTGACGCGATCCTAGAGCGCTCGAAGGAAAAGGCGGCTCTTGCCCTGATGCTCGATCCCCTCACAAGTGCGGTTTGCGCACCGGCGGAGATTCGAGAAATGACGATGAAGCTGTTCGAAGCGGAAGCTGAATTCCTCCCGGACTTCCGATAAGATGGCAAAACTGTTCGAGCAGCCCATCTTGGCCATCGAATCCAGTTGCGATGAGACGAGCGCAGCGATTGTCCAAGGTCGGTCGGTGCGTTCCAACGTGATTGCCAGCCAAGTGGAGGTGCATCGGAAGTGGGGCGGAGTCGTACCGGAAGCAGCGGCGAGAATGCATGTGGAAGCCATCTTGCCCGTCATCACAGATGCCTGCTCTGAGGCTGACGTCACCCTAGAAGATTTAGGCGCGATCGCGGTCACTAACCGTCCCGGGCTCGTTGGTGCCCTGAGCGTCGGCGTTACTGCGGCGAAGGCGCTCGCTTTCTTCTTGGGCATTCCGATCCTTGGAATTCATCACCTCGAGGGACACATCTGCAGTGCCGCTGTTGGAAATCCCACCATGCCTTTCCCGCATACCTGCCTCGTCGTTTCGGGGGGGCACACTGAGATTGTGCAAGTGCTGGAACTTGGCCACTATGAAGTGGTAGGGGCGACTCGAGATGATGCGGCGGGTGAGGCATTCGACAAAGGCGCACGGCTTCTTGGTCTAGGTACTCCGGGTGGCGCAGCCATCCAAGCTGCCGCCGTCGGAGGCAATCGGCATCGCTACGCGCTTCCCAAAGGACTCTCGGGTCCCACCCTCGACTTCTCGTTCTCGGGGCTTAAGACGGCCGTTCTGCGACTTGTTGAAAAGGAAGGCCCTTCAATATCCATCTCTGATGCGGCAGCATCTTTACAGGAAGCGATTGTTTCCGTCTTATCCGAGCGAGCTCTGCTTGCTTGTCGTGAGCTTGGCTCCTCCGCGCTGTCTCTGGTGGGGGGAGTGGCGGCAAATCTGGAACTCCGATCTCGTC
Source organism: Armatimonadota bacterium (assembly GCA_023392285.1). Lineage (GTDB taxonomy): Bacteria > Armatimonadota > Fimbriimonadia > Fimbriimonadales > Fimbriimonadaceae > JAEVZK01. Next base: position 13,435 of record JAEVZK010000073.1, read on the forward strand.
TCGAAAGGGGCTGCTCGGAGGCGGGGCTGGACTTTTACGCTCCACCGCTTGAGCTTTGTACGGACAATGCCGCCATGATCGGCCTCGCAGCGTCATACCGGCTTGCCAGGGGTGAATCAGATACTTTCGATCTGGACGTGCGGCCAAATGCACCGTTGCCTTGAAGTCTTGGGTTATTCTGGAAAAAATCTCATGAAGTCTCTCGACGAAGTCGACACTCAGTTACTCAACTTATTGCAAGAAGATGGACGAATCACAAACGCGGAATTGGCGAAGCGTGTGGGTCTGTCCCCGCCAAGCGTGCTTCAGCGGGTGCGCGCGCTAGAGCAGAACGGATTCATTCTCGGCTACACGGCTCTTCTGGATCCGATGAAGATGGGCTACAACATTACCGTTTTCGCCTCAGTCAGCTTATCCTTGCATCAAGACATGTCGATCGAACGCTTTCGAAAGGCGATCCAGGACATCCCGGAGGTCCAGGAATGCTACAACGTCTCGGGAGAGTACGACTTCCTTCTAAAGATTCTCGTCGTAGATATGCACGCCTATGAACTCGTAGTGCGTGAAAAAATTAGTCGAATCCGAGGCATCAGGCAGATTAACAGCTCTTTCGTGTTTGGTGTCACCAAGCACACGACAGCCATTCCGATCAAAACATGAATTTGACACCTGCACTCGACACTATTCTCGGCGCAATTGGCAACACGCCGATGGTCCGCCTCCACCGCGTGCTTTCGGAGTTCCCAGTGGAAGTATTCGCAAAATGTGAATATCTGAATCCCGGCGGGTCGGTAAAGGATCGGATCGGCATCCGCATGATCGAGGATGCGGAACGAGCCGGGCAAATCAAGCCGGGCGACACTCTGATCGAGCCGACGAGCGGAAATACGGGCATTGGATTGGCGATGGCGGCCGCGATAAAGGGCTATCGTCTGATCATCACGCTTCCCGAGAAAATGAGCGCGGAGAAGCAGCTGACGATGGAGGCTTTAGGGGCAGAGATCATCCGCACTCCCACCGAAGCAAGCCACGATTCTCCGGAAAGCAACTTTGGCGTAGCCGAGAGACTGCGAGGAGAAATTCCGAACAGTCACATCCTGGGGCAATTTACCAATCCCTCGAATCCGCAGGTGCACTATGAGGTAACGGCAGAAGAAATACTGCACCAATGCGATGGCCGCATCGATTACTTCATATCTGGAGCCGGTACGGGGGGCGTGATCACCGGTGTTGGAAGGAAACTTAAGGAGAGACTGCCGGGCGTGCAGATCATCGGTGTCGATCCAGAAGGCTCCATCCTCGGAGGCGGAGAGCCTGGAAATCCCTATCTAGTGGAAGGCATCGGCTATGACTTTGTGCCGGAAACGCTCGACCTCTCGATCATAGATCGGTGGATCAAGACGAACGACGCCGATTCCTTTCGTTGGGCGCTGCGGGTCATCCGAGAAGAGGGCATGCTCGTCGGCGGAAGCTCCGGTTCGGTAATGATCGGTGCCCACGAGATTGCGAAAGAGGCAAACCCAGGCGCCAGAATCGTGGTCATCTTTGCGGACTCCATCCGCAACTACATGAGTAAGTTCCTCAATCCGGAATGGCTTCGGGCGAAGGGTCTTGAATAAGGGTCGATTTTTCGGAAAGATTTGTATACTGTATCTATGATTACCCCTGCACCATCGACGAAGCTGGACGAATTGGTAAGCCTGCTCGATGCGGCCGTTGAGGAGCAAGAAACCAAGGGCTGCTGCTACGCGGTTAAGGCCGCCTTGGAGAAGATCGTCCATAGCGGTGAAGACTTTATTCCTCCCGCGTTTCTTCGACCCGCTCCCAACTCTTACGCGCGGCGTCTCTTACACCGCGATCCCCAGGGGCGATATACAGCCCTTGTGATGGTGTGGGATCTCGGCCAAGGCACCCCGCTCCACGATCATGACAACATGTGGTGCGTAGAGTGCGTCTACAGAGGACAAATTAAGGTTGTCAGCTATGACATGACCGCGCAGGATGGCGACCTGTACCAATTTAAGGAAGAAACCACCGTCTATGCTGGACCAGGCGAAGCGGGGGCATTAATTCCTCCTTTCGATCACCACACGATCGAGAATTCCGGTGACGAACCGGCCGTCACCATCCACATCTATGGCGGCGAGATGAACCATTGCCACGCGTTTTTACCCGTCGAAGGCGGTTACGAACGCGTCGGCAAGAACCTTTCCTACACGCCAGACTAGTGTGCCATCGCGGCTGCGCTGTGATCTAGGAGGTCCTTCATGGGGACCTTCTTGAAGTCCTTCAACGCCTTCTTTTCGAATGAGAACGGATTTTTAGGCAACTTCGCGTCGATGAAGATGCTCAACGACCGAAGCGCCGTTTGTTCGCTCGTTCCGGACGCCCGATGGACCGTGATCTTTGCGTACGTGGGCAGCCATTGGTGTGCCATCAGGTAAATCTCCGCCGCTACTCGATTTCCTGTTTCCGGATTAACTGAGGTTACAACCGCTACGCGCCGGCCCTCAACGGATGTGATCGACTCGAGTTTCATGGGAAGCCCGGTGCGAAAAACGAATTCTGTAGCCGACAATCCCAACGTTAAGGTTCCTGGTTCAGCCGGAACCGGAGGATTGCTCTCCTTTGGGTTGGCTGTGGCGAACTCTTTATTCGGCCAAAGAACGGCTTGAACTGTGGTTCGCGAGATGACTTGGCTCAGCACCGGTTTCAAGTCGACCGTTCCAGGGACTTGAAGATTCGGCGAAACGATCGAAATGTCAATTCTTGATCGGTCACGATCATGGATTCTGGAGAATCGCAACGCCCTGCCATCTGCATACATGAGTTCCCATGTGTCGACATAGTTTTCCTGGCGAGTGTAAGCCTCACCCATGAGCTTGTTCAGTTCTTCCCAGGTCGCCGGCTGTGGGTCTTGCCGTAGGGCAAGGCTAAACGCGAGTGCCGTGATCATTTGAAAAAGTCAAAGCTCTGCAGTTTGTCCCTTACTGCCGCTAGGAACTTGCCCGCCAGCAATCCATCGATGATGCGATGATCATAGGTTAGGACCAGGTGCATCATCGACCGGATCGCAATCATGTCGTCGATGATCACCGGCTCCTTTCTGATCGCATACGTGCCAAGGATGCCAGCTTGGGGAGCGTTAATCATCGGGGTCCCGAAGGTAGCTCCATAGGTTCCCGGATTCGTGAGAGTGAAGGTCCCCCCTTGAACATCATTTACCGAGAGCTGGTTGGCTCTGGCTTTCTTGGCGATGCCTTCCAAATCTTTCGCAATGTCGATCAGTCCCTTCTTGTCGCAGTCCCGTAAAACAGGGACGATGAGGCCTTCGTCTCCCTTTGCTCCAAGGGCAACGGCTACGCCCATGTGAACTCCCGAATTCATGAGGATATGATTGTCGGGCTGCAGCGCAGAATTCACAAGGGGGAACTCCATCAGCGCCTCTGTCAGCGCCTTGATGAAGAACGGCGTGTAAGTTAGCTTGACTCCGTATTGCTGGAGGAACGCATCCTTGTTCAGCGTGCGAAACGCGACCATCGCGGACACATCCACCATCGTGACTGTGCTGACGGTTGGAACTTGCGAAGATCGCACCATGGCATCGGCTATCATTTTGCGCATGCCAGCGAGTGGAACGAGCTTTTGCCCTTCTCCTGCAACACTCTTTGGTGCCTCTTTGGGTTCCGGCATCTTAGCCACACTTGGTTGAACCCCGGTTGGTTTGCCGCCTTGAGAGAGGAAGCTCTCAAGATCCTTCTTAGTCACTCGTCCGCCAGCTCCAGACCCGGAAATTTTCTCAAGGTCAGCGTCTGAAAGATTATTTGCCTTTGCAATCGATCGAACGACCGGCGTGAACCACCTCCTGTCCCCGTCGGCCCTCGGCTGGGTCGATGGTGGCTCGATTGTCGCCTCCGTTTGGGGGGAAGCAGCGCTCGGTGTCGCAGTTTCTACTTGAGCCGGAGCTTTCGACTCAGTGGGAGCGCCGGCCTTTCCGTTCTCTTCGATCAGGCCCATCACGTGGAATACTTCGACTGCCCCGCCCTCGGGAATGACGATCTTGGATAGGATCCCAGAAGCCGGTGACGGCAGTTCGGTATTGACCTTGTCGGTCATGATCTCGACCACGGGTTCATCTTCTTTAACGAAGTCACCCTCCTTTTTGAGCCAGCGGCTGACGGTGCCCTCGTGTACAGACTCGCCCAACTCGGGCATCAAGATCTCAACGGCCATGGTTGCTAGTTTACACGTCACAATGGATGATCGATACTTGGCAGCGTCCCGTGCATGCTAGTAAAATTCAGCGTGCTTACGATAGATGGCTCATATGGTGAGGGCGGCGGGCAAATCCTACGCACTGCGGTGGCTCTGTCTGCGATCTCCGGCACTTCAGTTCAGATCTTTAACATCCGGGGAAAGCGCGAGCGTCCGGGCCTTCGCCCTCAGCACGTTGCTGCCGTCCAAGCCGCGGCACAAATCTGCAAAGCCGAGGTAACGGGAGCACTTGTGGGTTCGAATGAACTCACGTTCACACCCTCAGGCGAGATCGCCGGGGGTGACTACGAATTCGACATCGGCACAGCCGGATCAACGACTCTGGTGGCACAAACGGTGCTTGCACCTCTCAGCACAGCATCGGAAGAGTCGACGGTTACGATCCGTGGCGGGACCCACAATCCCATGGCGCCGACATCCGACTATTTAGAGCACGTATTTGAACCCGCAGCTCGTCTTGCTGGGCTCCAGGCGGGCATTTCAACGGAGAGATTCGGGTTCGACCCCAAAGGCGGAGGAGTTCTCCACCTCAGGATCTCCCCAACAGAGTTCCGCGCCCTGCACAGTTCAGCGTCTCATACAAACGGAACGATCACAATCTTCAGCGCGAATTCTGGGTTGCCCCAAAGCCTTTTCACCCGAATTGAGAGTCGCGCACTGGAATTGCTGCCGGGAAGAAAGGTCGAATTTGTGCACCAGAGCAAGGGGAGCATTGGCGAAGGTATTGCTCTCACACTTGTCGTGACCACAGACGAGCTTGCTGCTGGTTTCAGTGCCCTGGGTAGAAAAGGCAAGCCGATGGAGCGGGTGGTTGATGAAGCGATCGGCCTGTTCTTGAATTGGGAAAAGGAAGGCGGAGGTATTGACGAACACCTCGCGGATCAACTTGTCCTCCCGACGATTTTAGCCCGAGAAAAATCTCTGTTTAAAGTCTCACGCGTTTCCGAGCATTTACGAACCGTCCTCTGGCTCGCAGGCGAATTCTTGCCGATCCATTTCAGTATCGATGAGGTCGGCAAGACGATCGCGATTTACCCATGAGGAGGAGAAACGCGGTTTGTGGTGCTGTAGGTGACCACAAAAAGTTCCTTAACGGCTGTCGCCATTCATCGGGGAGCCAATTAGCTCGCCTGAGCGACTAAAGCATCTAACTTTGCAGCGGCAGAACTACACACATCGATCACACTTTCGATTGGTGCCGCCCCCGCCATCGCACGTGATCGCTTCGTCAGGAAATATGTAGCCGCAATTCCCGCCAAGGCGGCGACCGCTAGTGCGGGATAAAGAATCGAGCTGGATTTTGCTTCTTTGCAGGTTTCACTCTGGGACATTTACATTCCTCGCGTTGGAGACACTATAAATAGTCGTCTCCCCTTCGCGATTTCTTCAGGTTTGACGCTAAAATTGTCAACAATAGTTCAACAACTGGAATGGTGAAGGGGTTTCAAATCTAGGACCAGCTCCCTATTGGCCTGTCGGTAAACTTCCACCATGCTCGACACTTTAACGCGTCGCCTCTCCGGAACTTTTTCAAACCTGCGTCGGAAGGGACGGCTAACGGAATCTGATGTAAACGAGATGTTGCGTGAGGTTCGGGTGGCTTTGCTTGAAGCAGACGTCAACTTCAGCGTCGCCAAAGGCATCATCGCCAAGATAAAAGAAAAGGCAGTCGGCGAAGACCTCTATGGAAGCCTGAGCGCTGATCAAACGATCCTCAAAATTGTTCGCGACGAACTCGTGGAGGTTCTCGGCAACACCACAGTGCCGTTCAACTGGGGATCGGCTCCCCCCACCGTAATCCTTCTGTGCGGCTTGCAGGGCTCGGGCAAAACCACAACCTGCGCAAAGCTGGCTAAGTGGCTGCAGAAACAAGGCAAAAAGCCAATGATGGCGGCGTGCGACACCCAGCGTCCAGCCGCGATCAAGCAACTCGAAGTCCTAGGGGAACAGGTAGGGGTGCCCGTTTACACCAAGTCTGATGGCACAAGACCTCCACAAATCGCACGCGAGGCACTGGACCGTTGCCGGCACTTGCTGCTCGACACTCTCATCGTGGATACAGCGGGTCGGCTTACCGTCGATGAGGACCTTATGCAGGAGCTTCAAGAGGTTTTCAAAGCAACCCGGCCGAATGAAGTGTTTCTCGTTTTAGACTCCACCACTGGTCAGGAAGCCGTGAATGTCGCCAAAGCCTTTCACGACCGCGTACAGGTGACTGGAGCAATCTTTTCCAAACTGGATGGAGACACGCGCGGCGGTGCCGTGCTCAGCGTGCGCGCGGCGACGGGAGTGCCGGTACGCTTTATTGGCGTTGGAGAGCAGGTCGAGGCGCTCGATCAGTTCTATCCAAACCGCATGGCTGAGCGAATCCTCGGATTTGGCGACATCATGGGCCTTATCGAGCAGGCTGAGTTGGCCGTCGACAAAGAAGACCAGAAAGATCTAGAGAGGAAGGTCAAGGATGGAAGCCTCGATTTCGAGACCATGTTGATGCAGTTCAAAATGATGCGAAAAATGGGCTCCATTCAGAAGATCGTGAAGATGATCCCGGGCCTTTCAAGCGCCCTTCCGGAAGAGGCGCTAAACTCCGTCGATGATCGGCAGGTGAACCGCATCGAGGCAATCATTCTCTCCATGACCCCCAAAGAACGGCGCATGCCCGACATCATCAATGGCTCTCGGCGCAAACGACTGGCGGCGGGATCGGGGACGAGCGTCGAGGAGGTCAACAAGCTCATTAGCCAGCTGTACGAGATGAGGCGATCCATGAAAATGATGGGGAAAATGCAGGAGCGCATGCGCAAGAAGGGCAAGGGCCCTCGAAATCGCTTGGGTTCGGGCAAAAAGTAGGGCTCACCTTCAGCAAACTGCCGCAGCAAGCGGATATAATAAGCAGTTCCGCAGGTGTTCGCTGTTCTAAGCGACGTGCGGTTGACTTACAAGTTATGGTTAAGATTCGACTTCGACGCATCGGCACGAAAGGCCGCCCGTTTTACCGCGTAGTTGTGGCCAAGAGTTCTGCTGGCCGCAATGGCGCATTTGTGGAAACATTAGGCACTTATGATCCGGTGGTCAAGCCCACAATGATCAATATTAACGAAGAGCGTGCCATGCACTGGCTTGAAGTGGGCGCTCAGCCAAGCGAAACCGTCGCCATTCTGCTCAACAAGATCGGAGTCCTCCCTCGCTTTCTGGAGACCAGACCGGACTCTAAGAAGAAGTTCAAATTCCTCGACAAGCGAACTGCGGCGATCTCAGTACCGACTGCCGTCGACAAGCCCGCAACGACGGAGGCTTAAGAGATGAGCAACTACGGCGAATTTGTCGAGCGACTTGTCAAGTCGGTGGTCGAGAATCCCGATGAAGTCGAGATTGAAGAAGATGCTGAGGGCAATACCCGCACCTTTTATGTCACCGTCAATCCCGACGATGTTGGCAAGGTAATTGGAAAAAGTGGCCGCGTCGTTTCCGCTATTCGATGCGTAGTGAGTGCGGTCGCCGCAAAGTCGCGCGAAAAGGCTTACGTCAAAATCAACACCGAAGACTAAGGGGCGAGCCGCACCTTAGTCCACGTAGTTCCTTCCAGCCGGTATTGGATGCGGTCGTGCATTCGCGCCCGTCGCCCCTGCCAGAATTCAACTGCATGAGGCGTGATGATATAGCCTCCCCAGTGGTCGGGGCGTTCCACTTCTTCTGGGAAGCGCCGCTCCATGTCTCTCAGCGCTTCTTCTAATTCTTCGCGTGAATCCACTTCCCTGCTCTGGGGACTTGCGGCAGATGCAAGCTGTGAATCCCTCGGCCTCGAATGAAAATAAGCATCGGAGAGCTCTTCGCTCGTTCTCGCAATCAGCCCTTCGACGCGAATCTGCCGCTCAAGCTCGCCCCACCAGAAGGTCGCGGCGACTCTAGGATCGTGATCGATGTCCCGACCCTTTCTGCTCTTGTAGTTCGTAAAGAACACTAGACCCTCGGGCAAGATTTGACGGAGCAAGACGAATCGTGCGCTCGGCTGGCCGGCTCCAGACACGGTGCTGACGCACATCGCGTTGGGCTCACAGATGCTCGGGTGAGCTTGCGCTTCAGAAACCCACAACCTCAACTGCTCGATCGGATCCGCGAGGAGCTGCTCTGGCGTGAGCGTTCCCCGCGTATACTCGGAACGATTAAGCACCCGCTTCTAAGAACGAGCTAAGATCCTGCTCATTCACCTCTGGTTCGCCGCCGGAAACATTGTTCAGCTTGCCATTCTTCATCCACACTTCAAGCTCATCCACAAGTGAGAACAAGTGGTCGAACGAGTCCACTGTGAAGAGCAGCGGCTGGTAGTGGTCGATCTCGAAATACTGGTTGACCACCCACTCAATCTGAATGGGATAGCGCTGCACTTCAGGTGATGTGACAGAATGTTCGAGCTCGCCATAGGAGGACAGCAGCCCGCTACCGTAGGCACGCAATCCCTCCTTCGTGTTCATCAAGCCAAACTCGATCGTGAACCAGAAGAATCTGGCCATCGCCTTCATGATGGATGTGAGCGTGTGAATTCTCTTCGCCTCATCCTTGATCCCGGCCACAATATCGGCGGCGGTGTGAGCACAGTCTCCGAATCTCACCAACGTATCAGCGAATGCCTTGTCCGTGTGCATAGGGACGTGCCCCGCGATATCGTGAAAGATGTCGGGCTCGGGCAGGTAGTCGAGCTTGGTTGAGGAGCGAATCGTAATCGTCGTTGGAAATTCTCGGTGCCGTAGGCGATCAAAGAATTGAAAAGCTGGCACATACCCGCTGACTGGCTTCGCTTGAAAGCCGGTTAGCGGCTCCAAATACTTGTTTATTTCTTCCAGCCGAGGAACCCGGTCTGGGTTGAGGCCAAGAGAGCCAAGTCCGCGCTTAAACCATTCGTTGCCGTATTGGTCCCAACGCTCCTGCATGCGAGCGTAAAGCTTCCTCCATGCTTCGTGATTTTCTTCAGTATAAAGATCGTAAGGCTGATGAATGTACAATTCGCCATTACGCTGAGCCGCTTCGATGAAGGGAGCTTCGGTTGTCGTGAGGCCCGCGCTAAAGTCGGCCTCCGTTAAAGGCGCGCTAGCAGATTTCATATCTCTATTATGCGACTACTCGTCGAAAGAGATATTGAGCTTGTGGTTAAAGAAGTGGAAGATGAGAATTAAGACCAAACCGAGCACGGGCACAATAAGAGCGGCCCACTCGCCGATCAGCCATTTCTTGCCAGGCAAGAGCCCTTGCATCACACTGTTGCTGGTGTACTCATGAAGGACGGAGTAGCCCGCGTAAATGCCGTACAGGACTGGCAGGACGCCGATCCACTTCCAAGGAGCCTTCGTGGCGCGATTTTCAACGTACCAACCCCCCATGAAGATCACTAAACCCAGAAGCGTCAAGCCGATCGGGAGGAGCAGAATCTCCAATACGCTTTGAGGGACTCCCTCCTGCATGAACGTGTCGTAGAGCATTAGCAGCTAACCGTACAAGAAACGTGCCGAATTAGATGTCGTATCGCTTTGGGCCGCCGCTGTCGTCGTTACCCTGCGAAATTCGCTTGACGAATGCAACCAATTCCATGGGGTTGAAAGGCTTGGTGAGGTACATGTCTGCCCCGTAGTGATAGCCTTCAAAAACGTCTTTGTCTTGGGCCTTTGCCGTAAGCATGATGACCGGAAGCGCTTCTGTGCTGGGATCCTTTCTCAAATTCTTGAGAACTTCGAATCCGTCCATATAGGGCATCATCACGTCTAGAACGACCAGGTTTGGTTTCTCGGCGCGAATTTTTTCCAAGCCTTCTTTTCCATCGAACGCTGTAACGACTTGGTATCCCTGTCGTTCCAGATTTACCTGGATCAGTCGCACAATGTGGCGCTCATCATCACAAACCAATACTTTTAAGGCCATGGGGTTGTTTCCTAAGACTCCTCTCTCGCTAAAGCGTTGATCGGATGCTACCTGAATCCCGGTGTTCTGTCAATCGAAATTGGGTCCAGTTCATCCGACAAGTTTCGTTAATTCAGTTTTGTTTCAGGGCAGGCGCTCGCATATCTTCCAGTCCCTCCGCAAGCGCAAATCCGCGTCCCCCGTTTTGATCTGCGGCTGGCACTTTTACGCTCCTGCCCGGCTTCCATCGAACGTCAAGATTCTTCACTGCAGCCGTCTCATCCAATCGTCCCACGATTTGAGAATTGGGTGCATTGTGGAGGATATCGGGGTTCGTCTTCGCTTCCTCACAGATCGAAATCAGTGCATCGCAGAACTGATCCAAGGTTTCCTTACTTTCGGTCTCGGTGGGCTCGATCATCAAGCATTCAGGGACAATGAGCGGAAAATAGTTCGTCGGCGGATGAAATCCGTAGTCGATGAGACGCTTGCTGACGTCGAGCGCACGGACGCCATGCTCTCGCTTAAGCTTTTCTGCCGTGACCACCACTTCGTGCATACAGGGACGGTCGTGGGCGGGCGGCAAGACATCTTTGATTCTCGCACGCACGTAGTTTGCGTTGAGCAAAGCGTGACGAGAAATTGCCGCGATTTGCTCCTTCCCATAGGCGAGCAAGTAAGTAAGGGCGCGCACCTCCATAAGGAACTGGCCATGATACGCGGAAACTCGGCCGATCGACTGCGGGCGTTCATACTCGAAGCGAACCTCACCCTCCATTCGGCGGACCACCGGCGCAGGAAGAAATGGGTCGAGGTGTTTCTTGATGCCAATCGCTCCGCATCCTGGACCACCCCCACCGTGAGGTGTCGAAAACGTTTTGTGCAGGTTAAGATGCATGCAGTCGAAACCGTGGTCTCCCGGTCGGGTCGTCCCCACCATGGCGTTCATATTTGCGCCATCGCAGAACACCTGGCCTCCAGCCTCGTGAATAATTCGGCAGATCTCCTCGATATTCGTCTCAAAGAGACCCAGCGTCGAGGGATTGGTTACCATAAACGCCGCCACGGACGCGGTCGCTTTCTTCTTCAAATCTTCGAGGTCACAGTTTCCGTCGGGCCTGGTTGCCACACTGACCACATCGTAGCCACACCGCGCAGCCGAAGCAGGATTCGTTCCATGGGCAGAGTCTGGGACTAGAACCACGGTCCGCTGCTCACCCTGTCCGATCGATTGATGATATGCCTTGATCAGCATCAGGCAGGTCATCTCTCCGTGAGCACCGGCCACAGGTTGGAGGCAGATTTCATCAAATCCAGCGACTTCCTTCAAAATATCCTGAACGCTGGCGAGAACTTCGAGAGCACCCGGAACAGACCAGTCTGGCTGCATCGGATGAAGATTGGCAAATCCCGGCAGACCGGCCGTTTTCTCGTTGATCTTTGGGTTGTACTTCATCGTGCAGGAGCCGAGCGGGTAGAAATTCGCGTCGATCGACATGTTGAGCGACGAGAGGTTCGTGTAATGCCGGACCACGTCCAGCTCGCTCAGCTCGGGCAGGGGGGCGGGGGCGTCCTGGAGGAACTCCGCCGGGATCAGGTCGGTCAGCGGCGCGTCCGGGACGTCCGACGCCGGGAGGACCGCGGTGTACCGCCCGGGGCGGCTGGCTTCGAAGAGCAAAGGTCGCAGGTCGAGCTTGTACATGGGTCGCCGGGGGATATGGTGTTCGGTCGATCGGTCGTGCCGGGGCCGCGCGGGGCGTCAGGCGGAGGCCAGCGCCCGCCTGTAGGCGTCGGCCAGGCCGTCGATCTCGTCCTTCGTCCGCTTCTCGGTGACGGCGATCAGGATGCAGTCGGCCAGCTCGGGGCTCCAGCGCCCCAGCGCGACGCCGCCGTGGTAGCCGGCCTCGCCCACCCGCTTGAGGACGGCCGCCGGGTCCTTGGGGCACCGGACGGTGAACTCCTTGAAGAACGGGCCGGGGAACGCCAGGGGCAGCCCCGCCTTGCCCAGCGCGTCGGCCGTGTAATGGGCCTTGCGGGCCGACTGCTCGGCCGCCTCGCGGAGCCCGCGCGGGCCCATCGCGGCGAGGTAGATGCTAGCCCGCAGCGCCAGCAGCCCTTGATT
>JAEVZK010000081.1 GCA_023392285.1 Armatimonadota bacterium
CAAGCTTTGGACGGTCATGGGCGTTGGCCTGGTGATCTTGTCGTTCTTGGGATTTCTGTTGGCCGTTCTCACCCTTTACCCATCGGTGTCAGGAGGCAACTTCAACCGTACAACCATCGAGGACCTCCAACGTACTCCCGGGTTCAGCGTGCTACAAGTCACGTTCGTGGTGACCACGATTTCCGCGCTCGCGTGGCAGATTCTTGACCTTCTGCACCGAAGAGGGCACATGATGTGGATCATCCCCCAAGCTTTCTGCGGCTGCATCGGCTTTGCGTGGGTCATTCTGCCTCTTTACATGGTGTTCGGGCGTAATAAGGACTGACGAAACTCGTCAACTCAATCAATCAAGCTATGTTTCTCTTACCAGCTCTTCTGATCACTGGCGCTCAGACTCCATCTCCGACTGCGAGTGTGCCCATTCATCTTGCCGAAACTGCCATCATCGTGGATGCGCAGATCAACAATCGACCCGTTAGCCTTATGTTTGATACTGGCTTTAGCGCGACCGTTCAGGTCAGCGAAAACGTCAACATCGGCAAGCCCACCGGCACGATGGGAATTCGAGACTTCGTGGGCACCTTCGAAGCCAAGACCGTGAAGGTAACCAGCTTAAAGCTGGGCACTAAGGATATCGACACGAAGGATCTAGATGACGCGATCCTCGGCCGAGACGACATGACATCGAGTTTTGGAGTTCACTGCGACGGCATTATGGGCTTCGGGGTCATCAAGCACCAGATCACGGGAATCAATTTTGAGAAGAGCCGCTTCGACTTTTATCCCGATTCGGTCGACATTTCCAAGTGGGTGCCAGATAACAAGAAGACTTTTCTCCTGAAGTTGCTGCCGACGGGCAATAGTTCGATGGAGATGCTGGTTGAGACGCCATCCGGCGAGCAAATGACCCTTGCTTTGGATACTGGCAACTCGTTCTATGCGACCACTCACCGCGATGTACTTGAGCGAGTCGGGCTTTGGAAGCCGAACGACAAGCCGAAATACATGAAGCAATCGTTTGTGGCGTCGGGAGCGGTCGACAGCTGGAGCATCAAGCTCGACAACATGAAGATCTTCGGGGTGACGGTACCGACATCGGTGTGGGACATCATCGATTTGCCATCCAGTTCGGCCGAAGGAGATGGGACGGTGGGGTTCGGATTCCTGAAGAACTTCAATATCATCATCGACTACAGCCGCCGCCGTGTTTGGTTGGAAAATTGGACTGGAAAAACATCGAGCGAGGATGAAGGCGAAACCGGCATTATTGCCGCGCCAGATCGAGCGGGCGATGTGCGAGTCGTTGCGGTGGCGCCTGAAAGCCCAGCCGACAAGGCTGGCATTAAACGTGGCGACAAGCTGCTCTCCATGGACGGAAGCGATCTCGACAACCACTACACCTATCGAAAGCTGCGCCAGATGCTTTCCGGTCCGGTTGGATCAAAGGTCAAACTGGCAGTCTCCAGCGGTGGCTCGGTGAAGAGGCTGGAGCTGGAGCGCAGTGGGATGTGGAACGTCCCTGCTACCGCAGGAACTGGCGAATAGCGGAGTCGAGCATCGGCTCGGTCAGTTTGCCGGTAAACGTGTTTTGTTGACTTGGGTGGTAGCTACCTACCACCTTTGCTCCATTTTCCAATTCGACGATCGCTTCGTGTCCGAATTTTGGAATTCGCAGACTCATGGTGCGGAACAGAATTCGCCAAGCCAGTGAACCGAGGCAGAGGAATGACTTCCATTCTCGAAGTTGGAGGGTTCTCTGCAAGTATTCGTTGCAGTTCATGATTTCACTGGGCAGCGGCTTATTGTCAGGAGGGGCACAGTGAGCGACAGCCGTTATGAGGACGTTGCTGAGCCGAAGCCCGTCTTCTCGAGACTCTGCGTTGGGAAGATTCGCGGCTCCCGCCTTATAGAGCGCTCTAAAGAGCCATTCGCCGCTGCGATCTCCGGTGAACATCTGTCCCGTGCGGTTCGCTCCATGGGCAGCGGGCGCGAGTCCGACGATAAGATGCTCGGCGTCTGGATCGCCGAAGTTCGGAACCGGTTTTCCCCAGTACTCCCAAGTTTCAAACGACCGTCTCTTTTCTCTTGCGACCTGCTCCCGCCACTCCACCAGCCGGGGACATCTTCTACAGCCAACCACGTCAGCGTTCAGTGCGTTGAGAGGAGTCATAGCGAAAGTTTGAACGAAGTTCAGGATCGCTGCGTTCTATCCTAAGACCTTAAGGTACAAGAAGGAGGCGCTCGTCACCTTCGCACAACCCATGATCTCTCTTGCCGCTTTCCTTGTTTTGGGCCGAATCTCTCTTCAGGATCCGCCCCGTTTGCGCACCATTTTAGATAATGGTGCCGTCGTTCTGGTGGAGCCTCGCGCCTGCAAGTCGATTTCCCTTCAGCTTTTCGCCTCCTCCAAGCACGTGATCGAGTCGGAAGCGACTCATGGTTATCGGCACCTGCTCGAGCATCTGCTCTCAAGAGGTCCGAATCGTGAGATCGACCGAACCCTTGAAAGCCAAGGCTGTTATCTCACGGCCAGCACTGCGAGAGACGCTCTGCAAATCGAAATTCATCTCGGCAAGGATCAATTTGACGTGGGTCTTGCAGCTCTGGCGAAACTCCTGCGGCGGCCGAGCTTTACTCAAGAGCAAATCGATCGCGAGGTTCGGGTCATCAGAGACGAAATCGCGATGCAAGACTCTCCTTCGCGCCTGTCAAGTGCCAGTTGGCTTGCCGCCTATGGGGAGGCGGGTCTCGACCCGATGGGAACGTTTGATTCGCTCTACCGAGCCACCCCCGAAAAGCTGCTTGAGATTTATGGACAGACCTTCGCTTCAGATGGCTTAGCGGTCGCGGTTTGCGGTCCGGTCGACCTGGATGGTGCAACCAAGAAACTGGCTGCGCTCCTTGCGCCCCGAGCAAGATACGCAGGCAAGGCGGAAGCGACACGCGGAGAAGGAATTGGAGGCTACGCGCGAGCTGAGTCGGACGGAGAATCCCGAGCGGCTCTCGTCCCTGCATTCAACAACCCGATCACCATGGGAACCCTGGCGGCTGCACTGGCGATCGCATCTAACCTTCCGGACTCCTTCGTTATTTACACTCCGTCAGCAAAGAATGGTTTAGTAGTGGTGGGACGCAAGAGCTTGAGCTCCGGCGTTGCGACTTTCATCGATTCGTATCCAGATCCCGGTGATCTCTTTGCCACTGGTCGAGCTTTGGCCCGCCAGTGGGTGAATCGTCAACTGGAGACCGAGTCTGGTACAGCCCACCTCCGCGGCCTACTCCTTTGCCAAGGAAGCTCGCTGCGGCCGGAGATGATGCTGGAAGCTATCAATTCGATGACGCCGCAAGATTTCACCAAAGGCTTCAGCCGATTAAGAGGATCGCAAGCGGTCACGGTGGTGGGAACCCGATGATTCTCTCTCTCGTTTTGGCGAAGCTGATCCAGTCACCTTTGGTTCTCGAGTATCCCGATCCAAAGAGCAGCTTCGTCTCGGTCCAAGCTATTGTCAAGCTTCCAGAACTCACTCCGAAGGAGCGTTCCGTCGCGGCGCTGCTCGCAAGGACAGTCGCCTACGATGTCGACGATTACAGTCGGTTCTATATGCGCGATACCACCGCCGCCGCGGGTGACCAAGTGAAGGTGATCTTGATGCCCGACGAGATGCGCATCCAAATTGGCGTGCTTCCCGAAGATGTGAAGCCTGGACTTCGTTTTCTTAACAATATCCTTCGCCGCTCACACCTTCCCGAAGACGAACTCAACCGCCAGATCAGCGAAGATTCGGCTCGCAAGAAGGGGCTGTGGGAAACAGCCGTTGAACCTTGGGGCAGCGACCTCCGCCGTGTTCGCCGCAGCGATGTCGTCGACTTCTACCATCGGATTTGTCGGCCCGATAACACAACCATTGTCGTGGGTGGCAAGGTGACACCCGGCGAGCCTCAGGAGATTTGGAGTCAAATTGCTTCGGATTGGAAGGCTGAGCGGATACCGCGTTGGTTGTTGGAACCAGGCGATGCAGCCCCGATTCGAAGGGTCGATGGATCGGAGAATGTCATCGAACTTTATGGCGAAGAGTTCCCTGGTGGAGACGTCGCCATAGCTTCGAAGCTGCTCAGCATCATCGCCCTGGGGTCGGGCAAAGGGTCTGTCCTATTCGAAAAGGTGCGTGAAGAGATGGGTTTAAGCTATCGTCAGGAAGCCATCTTGTGGCCCACGCCGAAAGGATTTCGTCCCCGCTTCATCATTGCCTCCGGCGATCCAAGGCCGCTGCCTGAATTGGTGGACGCTGTTCGAAAACAGATGCTCTCCTCGATCGAGGCATGGACTGAAGACGACAAGGTCCGGGCTATCGGCATGTCCCACGCGATCATCGATCTAGGCTGCCCAATGAGCCCCTTCTACTTTCACCCTTATTATCCGCTTGGCGACAACCTGCACGACCAAACGTTCTTACGAGCTTATTGGCGACTCAAAACTGGAAGGGAATGGGATGCGGACCATCTGATGGATCAGATGTCGAAAGTGTCGTTGCAGGACATGAAAGACACGGCAAAGCAGATGATCGAGAAGTCTTCCGCCTCCTTCATCAAAGCTGACGGCTAGCCTGAATACACAGTGATTTCGGTTCCGGCCGGACAATGGATGTTTCGTCCGGAAAACCTGCCATCGATGTAGTGGCTCACCTTGGCATTGAGTTTTCCAAGGTCACGAACGGCGCGCAATGCAATCATCGCAGTTCGAGTGGCTGGAGTGAGGCTCATTAGGGCTTGGATCGGACGTCCCGCTCGTAAATCTTTGATGAACCCGATGGTTTGCGAGAAGAGACCGTTGGAGATCGCCTGCTGAACGAACGGAAGTGGCACATTGTGCTTGATCAGGGTTGTGGCTTCTTTCTCGGTAAAGGTGGCCTTCTCATCTGAAAACAGCTTGTGAATCTTGGCCATCACCGACTTTCCCTGCGGATTGTCAAAGATGAACTGATATGCGTCGCGATCTTCCTTTGTCGGTGAAGCCTTGGTCACCTCTCGCGTAATCTCAAACACGGTATCGGTGCTGTTTCCGGCGGTGGGATAGAGCCGCACTACGTTGCCCTCTGCGTCCCGCAAGTGCTGAAATTCAATCGAAAGGCGAGCCGGGCGGTTGTAGAGCGGGGCAGAAAGCGCGCCTTCTCGTCTTACTGCGCACACCTTGGCAAACGCCATTGTCCCATCAGGGATCACGACTCTTCCGTCGCTGTACACATCACCCGAAACCACCATCGGCACGACTTCGTCCCGCATAGAGCCGCCGGAGTCGAGATCTCGCAGGATCATCAATCGGATCGGCGTCCCCGGTCTTACCTGAGCCATGGCCGCCTGACCGACCAAAAAGAATAGAAAGAAGGTGGCGAATTTCGAAATCTGGCTTATCATGAATTTAAGATGAAAACGTCCATTTCGCTTGAGGATCTGATTCTGGTGAAATCATGCCCTATGCACTGGCGGCAGATGGACGGCAACGATCAGGTGCGCGTCTGCCATAGGTGCAACCGCAAGGTCTACAACATATCCAATATGACGCGTGAAGAAGCGGAGCGGGTCATAAGAATGAGCGGTGGCCGACTTTGCGCTCAATTTTATCGCCGTAAAAAAGACGGCATGATCATGACCGCTCCCTGCGGATTTGTGGGGAAGGTGAAGAGGCGGCTTTCCATCCTCGCTTCCGGTGTGATGGGCTTGTTCGGAATGTCACTTTTCATCACTCCGGTGTATGCGGGACAAAGCCGCACGATGACGGAAGCGGCTCTCGTCAAGCGGTACTCACGCCTTCGCAGCATGGTGGAGTCGGAGCAGAATGAGGATGTCCGGCGAGCTTACCAGTCGTATCTGAAGGATTTTGAAAGGGATCACCCAGGCATTTTAAAGCTAGCCGCATTTCGCTATACCCAGGGCAAATAGATTCCAGTGCATCCTTCCGTATACTAGGGGAGGATGAGCAAAACAACGCCCGGAGTGAGATACGCCGAAGTCGATCGTGAAAGCCGCACGACTCGCGTACAGGCCATTCTCGATCTCGATGGCGGAACCCGCTATGATATCTCCACCGGCATCCATTTCCTTGACCACATGGTTTCTGAAATGGCCTTCCACGGACGCATCGATATTGGGCTGACTGCGGAAGGGGACCTTGAAGTCGACGATCACCATACAGCGGTGGATGTCGGTCTCGTCCTTGGTGAGGCTTTGCGAGTTGCGTCCGAAGGGGATGATGGAATCGTCCGCTTTGGATGCGCTACCGTCCCAACTGAAGATGCCCTCGTTCAGGTCTCAATCGATTTACGAGGTCGAGGCAGCCTCTATTGTGATCTCAGGTTCGGCCGGGATCGCATTGGAGGACTCTCGGCGCAATCGGTGCGGGAGTTTTTTAGAGCGCTTGCAATCGCTTCTAGGACGACGATTCACGTTCGCCATATTTCTGGAGACAATGACCATCACGTTTGTGAAGCGGCTTTTAAGGCGCTGGGGCTGAGCATCAATCAGGCTTCCGAACGAACCGAAAGAAGGGCCTCCAGTGCGACGAAAGGTCCACGCGAGTAGCAAGACGTCGTATAGTTAAAGCGTGTTTCTCAGACCAGAACTCCTCGGCATTCTGATTCCGATCATCGCTCTCCTGATTCCAATTGTGGCCCTGCTTACTCGACATCAGCAGAAGATGGCAGTGATTCTGAACAAGGGGGAATCCAATAACTCGGAGATTGCGAACCTGCGTCGCGAGATCGCCGAACTGAAAGCGCTGGTGCATAACCAAACGATCGCTCTCGATAACGTGAAATCGTATAGCCTCCAGCCACCACCGGTGCCGTCGGTCGAGCAGAGACTCAATTAGAGCTCTCTAAATATTTCTCTCTTTGCTGCCACAGCTGTGGTATTATTAGAGTTCGCGCAAATTTCCCGGAGGACTGAGTGAGAATTATTCAGCCATCTTCGAAGCGAATCGGCCGGTTCCTCGAAGTACCTAATCTTATTGAATTACAATTAAACTCCTACAAGTGGTTTCTTGAAGAAGGACTACCAGAGCTTTTCACCACCTTTAGCCCCATTTGGGACTTTACCCAAACAAATTATATCGAGCTTGTCAGTTTTACGCTAGGCGAGCCTAAATATAGCTTGCAAGAGTGTCGCGATCGCGATATGACTTTCGAGGCACCGATCAAAGCGATCGTTCGCTTCGGCGGAAAGGATCGGGAAGTGATCGAGTCCGAGGTCTATCTTGGCGATCTGCCCCTGATGACCGACAAGGGCACCTTCATCATCAACGGACGAGAACGCGTCATCGTGTCGCAGCTCAGCCGTTCGCCTGGTCTCTATTTCGAAGAGGGCGTCGATTCGTCGATGCAAGTCATCGTGTCTGCTCGCGTGATCCCCAACGAGGGCCCCTGGCTCGAAATCGAATCCGATGCCAACCTGGTCGTGCGTGCACAGATCAGCCAAACCAAGAAGCTTCCGATCACCCAGTTGATGAAGGCTCTGTATGGTTTTGAGAAGGGAAGAGGTCGCACTCCGCGCGTCATCGGGCAAGCGCTGGGCAAGCGAGTCGTCGACCCAGTGGTAGATCAAGATACTGGCGAAGTTCTCATCGAAGGCGCGACGATTCTTACTCAGCCGGTTCTGGATGGATTGTCTGACGAGGTGAAAGCTCGTGTCGCTCTTACCGAAACTCCTCTCGGGACGAACGAAGAGATCATGGCGGCCTTTTCGAAGGTCATCACGCTCGAAAACCCAACCGCCGACGAGCTGGAAGGCAAGCGCACGATTCACGCGATTAACGAGAACGGTGCGGTTGTCATCGGAGCGGGCGAGAAGATCGAGCGAGAAACCGCCAAGAAGCTCGAATCGATGAACCTTGGCTCTATCGAAGTGCTGGACGTGCTTCCATTGGTGGAAGCCACCTTGGACGCAGACCCGACGGCGAGCCCACGCGAAGCGCTTCTGGACATCTATAAGCGACTCCGGCCTGGCGAGGCTGCCAATGAGGACGCTGCCAAGCAGCTTCTTTATGGCCTGTTCTTCGATGTCAAACGATACGACTTGGGCCGTGTTGGCCGTCGATTCCTCAATCAAAAGCTCGGCATCGATGTGCCGCTCGATATCCGCAGTCTAACCGCCGAAGACATGGCCGCAATCTTGGAAAAGATGCTGCCCTACGTTCAGCGCGAAGCCGAACGAGATGACATCGACGACCTGAAGAACAAGCGAGTTCGCTCAGTGGGTGAACTCCTTCAATCCCAGCTTCGACTCGGTTTTGTCCGTATGGAAAAGGTCGCTCGGGAACGAATGACCTCGACCGACCAGGAGAATCTGCTTCCGGGCATTATCCTTTCGGTGAAGCCGGTCAGCGCTTCGATTAAGTCCTTCTTCAGCTCCAACCAGCTCTCGACCTTTATGGACCAGACGAACCCGCTGTCGGAGATCACCAACAAGCGGCGTCTCTCAAGCCTCGGGCCGGGTGGTCTTCAGCGAACCAGCGCCAAGCTGGAAGTTCGCGATGTCCACCGTTCGCACTACGGTCGAATCTGTCCGATTGAGACCCCAGAAGGTCCGAACATCGGTCTCATTTCGCAGCTCACCGCTCACGCTCGTGTGGATGAGTTCGGCTTCATCATGACGCCGTACCGCCGAGTTAAGGATGGAGTGGTGACCGAGGAAATCGTGTACCTCACCGCCCAAGAGGAGACTGGCTTGCTCGTCGCTCCCGCTGACGTTGCCGCCGATGAGAACGGTCTGATCATCGACGCGCGAATGCAGGTTCGATGCGCAGGTGGAGACCTCGGAGGTGCCAGCTATCCGATCGTTCCTCGCGAAAGAATTGACCTCATGGACGTTTCGCCGGTACAGATCATTTCGGTCGCTACTGCGCTGATCCCGTTCTTGGAGAATGACGACGCGAACCGCGCTCTCATGGGCGCGAACATGCAGCGCCAAGCGGTGCCAACTCTTCGGTCCGAACGACCGTATGTTGGAACTGGTTATGAGCGTGTGGCCGCCATCGACTCTGGTGCCGCGGTGATCGCCCTCAAGCCTGGAACCGTTGAATACGTCACCTCGCACGAGATCAGGGTTCGGGAAGATGATGGCACCGTTGACAAGTACGACCTCATGCACATGGTGCAGTCAAACAAGTCGACCTGCTTCACCCACCGCCCCGTGGTGGTGCCGGGACAGCGCGTCCTTCGAGGCGATCCTCTGGCGGACGGCGCATGCTGCGACAATGCAAATTTGGCTCTCGGCAAGAACGTGCTCGTATCGTTTATGCCGTGGAACGGCTACAACTATGAGGACGCGATTCTCATCTCCGAGCGCATGGTGAAGGATGACGTTTACACGTCAATCCACATCGAGCGCCACGAGTCTGAGGCCGTCGATACCAAGCTGGGGCCGGAAGAGATCACCCGCGACATTCCCAACGTCGGTGAGGAAGCACTCAAGGATCTCGACGAAAACGGCATCATCCGCATCGGTGCGGAAGTGCGTCCCGAAGACATCCTGGTCGGTAAGGTTGCGCCGAAGGGCCAGGTTGAGATGACCGCCGAAGAGAGACTGATCATTGCGATCTTTGGAAAGAAGGCGGAAGAAACTCGAGACGTGTCGCTACGGCTACCGCACGGTGAGAAGGGCACGATCGTCGACGTCAAGGTGTTCAGCCGATACAAGTACCACTGCTCTAGCTGCGGGCACATGTATAAGGAGTCGAAAAAGCGCGAGCGCCTGCAGTGTGATCGCTGCGATGGCAACCTTCTTCAGATTCCGGGCGACGAACTGCCAGCTGGCACGAATATGACGGTTCAGGTGTACATCGCTCAGAAACGCAAATTGATGGTGGGAGACAAGATGGCCGGACGCCACGGCAACAAGGGAGTTATTTCCCGGGTTATGGCGGTCGAAGATATGCCGTTCCTCGCTGACGGCACGCCAGTCGATATCGTGCTTAACCCTCTTGGCGTTCCGAGCCGTATGAACATCGGCCAGCTGCTCGAAACGCACCTCGGCTATGTCGGCAAGGCGCTCGGCATTGAATACAAGTGCCCTGCGTTCGAAGGTGCGACCGAAGGTGAAATCCTGGGTGAAATGGATCGACTTGCAGAGCACATGCGTAAGCAAGCGCTTGGTGCGTACATCAACAGCGAACTGCTTCTTAATGTGAAGTTCGAGAAAGACGATTCGCTCGACACCATGTTTAGCAAGGTGGAAACCCGCCTGCGTGAACTCGGCGAGAATGGACTGGATCGAGTGTCTCGGATTCTGGCCGCTCCGCCAGTGAAAACGACTGGCGAACGGATGGAAGTTGATTTCGAGACCTGGGAACCCGAAATGATCGAAGAGGAGGAAGAGGAAGCGGCCTTCAAGGCTGACGATTCACTCTACACTTCGATGATCGAGACGATCGAGACGAACGTCTTCACTCGAGCTGGCATCGATCCGAAGACCTGCAAGTCTACGGTGCGAGATGGCTTAACGGGAGAAACCTTCCCGAACAAGCTGACGGTCGGCATCATCTACATGCTGAAGCTTGAGCACCTTGCGGATGAGAAGATCCACGCTCGTTCAATCGGACCGTATTCGCTCGTCACCCAGCAGCCGCTCGGTGGTAAAGCGCAGTTCGGAGGCCAGCGGTTTGGTGAGATGGAAGTCTGGGCGCTTGAAGCGTACGGCGCAGCCTATACGCTCCAGGAGTTGCTGACCATCAAGTCGGACGACGTCATGGGTCGTGTGAAGGCCTACGAGAGCATTGTCAAGGGCGAGACTCTGAGCGAGCCGGGTATTCCCGAGTCGTTCAAGATCCTCGTCAACGAGCTGCGCTCGCTGTGCTTGAAGGTCGCCGTCGAAGACGCCAACTCGAAGGAACTTCCGTTGAAGGATCTCGACGAACTTAGTGGCGGAGACGATCTGCGCCTCGCGCGTTCCGTCGGCTTCTTCAACTAACAGTGGCACCGGTTTGCGATCGGTGCGTATAAGGAGTAGCTAACTCCCCAAAAAGCCCGAAGCATTTGCTTCGGGCTTTTTGCTTAAGCTCCATGTGGTGAGTGCGCTGAGCCTGATATATCAGAGCATGTCTTATTAACTCCGAACACGGAACAACGAACACCGAACACCGGGCGCCGAGCGCCGTACATCGAACGCCCTCGAACGCCGAATGCCGAACGCCGAACGCCGAACGCCCCCTACTCCCAAACCTCCGTGCGCCACTGTCCCCAGATATTCGCCTCTTCCCATTCTGGCTGTGGCTCCTGCCCATTAAGTCTCAGCGCCAGCATCATTAAGCCGACGTGCCAACCTTCGTGCCAGATCATGTGCTGCAGGAAAAGGATGGGATGGTCGTAGCTTCCATACTTCTGGTCCACGCCCTTATCCAAACCGCGAGCCACCGCTTCACGAACTGCTTCTTGGCTCGTCCTTAGAACCGTCCGGAGCTGGTCCAAATCAGCTAGAGGAGTTTTGTTGTCCGACTGATAACTATCTCCGATCGTTTCTGCCAGGTCCGGCGCCACATCCTTCAGCCACCAGTAGCGCACCTCATGGATGTGCGCAAGCTGCCCATCTAAGGGGAAGCCGTTGGCCGATGGCAAGAACTTGCGGTTTTCCGCATTGACGAGCGAGGCGAGGTTGTTGACGATGTTCGTCTGACGATCCCAAGAATCCAGTAAAGCCTGTGTTAGGTCCATGATAAGAGACTATCAAAAGAGGTAGACAAAAAGCAACTATCTTGATGACCGTTGATTACGCTGACATCTCAATCCTTTGTCATCCCGAGGAAAGAGGGATCTCGCCCGCCGCAAGGCTCTTACTCTGACGCCACGCGAGAATTGATAAAGAGAGGGTTGACAAACCCAACCTGACGACCATTAGAAAGTAAGAGCGCACTCAAAACAAACTGTTGTGAATCTCAACCCCCTGCAGGGAGTCATCAACAACAACAACTCGCTACTTCCAATCAAAGCGCACCGAAGAACCGTCCGGAGGCCCGACCAGCCCCCGCTCACGAATAATCGATTTCCCGCGTAGCCAAACATGAACGGGTGGTGACTGCAGCTTCTCGCCTTCATAGGGGGACCAACCGCTCTTGCTCTGCACCATCGAACGGTCGAAAACCTCGTCCCGCGAAAGGTCGATTGCAAGAAGGTCCGCGTCGAAGCCAACCTCGATCTTGCCCTTGCCCGAGACGCCATAGATTCGAGCTGGATTCTCGCTCATCAGCAGGGGAATCTCTTCGAGTTGCACGAGTTGCTCTTGTTTCCAAAGGGTAAGCATCACCTGCAAGGATGTTTGCACCCCGGTCATGCCGCTCGGGCTGCTCGGATATGGCTTCGCCTTCTCTTCGAGCGTGTGGGGAGCGTGATCGGAGCCGATCACATCAAAAAGGCCCGCGCGAAGCGCTCCCCGAAGGGCCTGTCGGTGCTCATCGCCTCGGATTGGAGGATTCATTTGGGCAAGGCTGCCCAGCCTCTCGTATGCTTCTGGAGCGGCGAACCAAAGGTGCTGCGGGGTCGCTTCGCAGGTGGTTTGAAGACCGTCAATTTTTGCCTTCGCCAAAAGGGGAAGCTCGTCGGCGGTGCTCACGTGCAGGATGTGAAGCGGCCTTCCCGTCTCCTTAGACAGTCGAAGGAGCCTCTCGGTCGATATCCGGGCACTCTCCGCATCGCGCAAAAACGGGTGCTCTCGTGAGTGAGGCGATTCAGAAAGGAGTGACTTACGCTCGCGATTTCGCGCCTCATCCTCAGAGTGAACTGGGGCACGATGCCGGCCATTCTGCAGAACACGTCGAAGGTTTTGCTCGTCTTCGACGAGCAAGGTACCGGTTGAGCTGCCCGCAAAGATCTTGATGCCGGGAGAACCGGCGAGCATTTCAAGCTCTGCCAGCTGTTCAATGTTGTCGGTGGATGCACCCACAAAAAATGAGTAATCGCACCATGCTCTGCCCTTGGCGCGGGCGAGCTTATCAGCTAATGCTTCAGCGGTGGTGGTCGATGGGGAAGTATTCGGCATTTCGAAGATCGCCGTGACGCCGCCAAAAATAGCGGAGCGCGTTCCACTCTCGATATCTTCTTTGTGCTCTAGACCAGGTTCGCGAAAATGAACTTGGGTGTCAATCACCCCTGGAAACACATGAAGCCCGCGCAGGTCTATGCTCTCGGCAGCTTCTGAAGCGTTATGGCGCCCGATCGATGAAATCTTGCCGGCTGATATGGCAATATCCGCTTCCTGGACCCCGCTTGGAGTGACGAGGGTGCCGCCGCGGAGGAGTAGATCGTAAGCCACCGCCTTGTTTTACCTTTGAAGCATGCAGACCGGGCCGCTCTCCCCTCCTCGGTTCTCGGCGCGGCAACTAGTCACGTCCCGTATGTGATGAACTGAGGAGGGGGTAGCAGGAATGGATCCCTCTGCCGCCCTCATTCCTCATGCCGGGCCCCGAAGGGAAGTTTGAAGGTTAGGCTCCCACCAATTGCTTCGAAACAGAATCGAGAGCTTTGCCAGCTCTTTCGACGATTTCGTCGACAATTTTTTCATCGGCGATAAGCGGAGGAGCGAAGCGGAAGGTTCGGCTTCTTGTTTCCTTTGTCAGCAGCCCCTCCTTTATAAAGGCGTCTGCAAGCTTTTGGGAGTCGCAAGAATCGTTGACTTCTAGTCCAACCAGCAAGCCTTGCCCTCGCACCTCTTCGATCCAATCAGAATTTAGAGAGAGGAAGCCTTCCTTTAGACGTTCGCCCATCTTTGCGCTGTTTTCTGCGAGCTGTTTTTCCTGCATCTCTTCCATGGTCGCCAACCCGATAACGCAGGCGAGAGGATTCCCGCCGAAGGTGCTGCCATGATCCCCTGGATTGAAGACGCTGAGTACCTCTCGGGTTCCGACGACCGCTGACACTGGCATCACACCACCGCCAAGGGCCTTGCCGATGCACATTAAATCAGGCTTGGCATCCTCGTGCATCCAGGCGAACTTCTTCCCAGTCCGGCAAAATCCGGTCTGAATTTCATCCCAAATAAGGAGCACGCGGTTCTCGGTGCAAAGCTTCCGCATTTCCGCCAAAAAGCCCTCGGGTGGGAAGAGGATGCCGCCCTCAGCTTGAATGGGCTCCATCAGCACGGCTGCCGTATTCGGCGTGATCGCAGCTTTCACGGCTTCGAGATCGCCGAAAGGCACGACTTTGAATCCTGGCGTGTATGGCCCGAAGTGGTCCTTCGTACCCGCCTCGGTGCTGAAGCTGATAATCGTCGTCGTCCGGCCATGGAAGTTCTGGTGGGCGACGATAATCTCCGCCTGCCCGTCCGGTACACCCTTGACCGTGTAAGCCCACTTCCGAGCAAGTTTGATTGCCGTCTCAACGGCTTCCGCACCCGTATTCATCGGGCAAGCCATGTCGGCTTCGCAGTATTCGCAGAGTTTCTTCAGGAAGAGAGCCAACTCACTGGTGTAAACCGCCCGGCTGGTCAGCGTCAGGTAATCCAACTGCTCCTTCACCGTATCGATGATGTATTGACTCAAGTGGCCGTTCGCAACCGCGGAGTAGGAGCCGATGCAATCGATGTACTTCTTGCCGTCACCATCCCATGCGTAGCAGTCCTTTCCCCGGACGAGGTTGATATGGAGCGGATGATAATTATGTGAGCCGTATTGCTCAGTCATTTCGATCGCTTGCGCATCGCTCAGTTTGCTGACTTCATGGTGTATGTTTTTCATCGTTTTTATCCTTCTTTCAAATCTTTGGCCATCAGACAGGCTTTGGCTTCTTCAAGCTGAGCCTTCATTGCGTCCGGGCCGGGTCCGCCGTGGCCGTTCCGCGAGGCAATACTTGCTCCTACCGTCGCACTCAGCAATATAGCTTGAAGTCTTGCATCATCGACTTTGAGTTGGTGGAGAGCAATTCCTTGCGCCTCGCATTGTCGTACCAAGCTTCCAGTTACCTCATGCGCCTGGCGAAAGGGCATTCCGTCCATCACGAGAGCTTCGGCAACGCCAGTAGCTGTCGAGAATCCGTCACCGGCGACCTCAGCCATCCTTTTCACGTTAAATTCCGCAGTCTCTATCATCGCAAGGCACAAATAAAGGCTGTCGAAACATAGCCGGAAGGAGTCGAAAAGGGGCGGCTTATCCTCCTGCTGGTCGCGATTGTAGCCAAGAGGAAGTCCCTTCATCATAGACATAAACCCGGTCCAGTGGCCGATCACTCGGGCCGCCCGTCCTCTGATGAGTTCGGCCATGTCAGGATTCCGCTTCTGCGGCATGATGCTGCTGCCGGTGGTTAAGCTCTCGTCGAGTTTGACAAACCCTATAAGCGGATTGGACCAAAAGACAAGCTCATGCGAAAACCGCGACAGATGCTGCATTAAAGTCGCGCATGTATGCAGCGCATCGCCGATAAAATCGCGGTCGCTCGTAGCGTCTAGCGCATTCGGCATGGGACCCGCGAAGCCGAGGTTCTTTGCCGTCATCTCCCGGCTGACAGGCAGGGAAGTCCCCGCGACAGCGCCGGCTCCAAGCGGACACTCCTGTAACCGAAGAGCAGAGATCCGCATGACGTCACGCTGCAGCATCCAGAAATACGCCATCAGATGAAATCCAAGCGTGAGTGGTTGCGCAGGTTGTGTGTGAGTAAAGCCGGGCATCGAAGCATCTGCATAGCGTTCAGCAAGTCCGCAGATCGTATATTGCACATTCTTAATGCTATCTATAAGTTGGTCGGACCGATTTTTGAGCCAAAGGCGGGTGACCGTCGCAACCTGATCATTGCGACTGCGGCCGGCGTGGAGGCGTCCAGCGACATCGCCAATTTTCTCCTTCAGTAGCGTCTCAATCGCAGAATGTATATCTTCTGCGTTTGCGACGGGTTCTTTTAGGAGACTTGCGGGATCTTCGCTGCTCTTATATCGTTCTAAGAATTCCGCATAAATTTGCTCTAGGCCATCTTCGATGCGTATGGCATCGTGCTCAGTTAAAACGCCAGTCGACCCGAGCATGCGCACATGGGCTATCGAGACCTGCAGCTCTTCCGCCCACATGGTGGCGTCGGTGGTAACCGACTGCCCAAAGGTCCAAGCTCTCTCGTCTGTCTCTTTCGAGAACGCGCCGCCCCAGAGTTTATCCTTCATAGGAACCTCTTTGGCCTGTGCTGACCTGTCACCTGATTGCACCTGCAAGACTGATGCCTAGTGGCCAAGTCTCCGAAACGCATCGCGATCATTTGCGCAGGAGAAAGCGGTGATAAATCACCGCACTCCAAAGTCATTCCTTCTCACCTAATCGGCGGTACATCAGGCTGGAGATGCCATGAGCTCGAACCATACCCGCCATATCCTTTTGCTCGAACGTGCTCATGTCATCGAAGGAAGCGATGGCCTCCGAGTAGAGCGCCCACTCGCTTTCCCGTCCAGTCACAGTGATCGCTCCTTTGAACAACTTCAGGTTAACGGTGCCCGTGACTCGCTTCTGCACGTTATCGGTGAACGCGACGAGATCGTCGAACAGAGGATCGCCCCAAAGACCTTGATAGACGAGATCAGCCCATTGCTTGTCGACAAGCTCTTTGAACCGTCTCTCTTGAGGAGCGCAAACGAGCGCCTCCAACTCCTTGTGCGCTCGGATGAGCAGAGTTGCGCCCGGGCATTCGTAGTTCTCGCGAACTTTCATGCCGATCATCCGATCTTCCATGATGTCGATCCTGCCGATTCCATGTTTACCCGCGAGTTCATTCGCTTGTGAGATCACCTCGAACAGGGACGTCTCCTCCACCGCTTCTCCCTTGCGGTAAATAGCGACTGGGACTCCGTTCTTGAACTGTATGGAAATCGTTTCAGGCTGGTCCGGGGCATCCACAAGGCTCTTCGTCCACTGGAATATCTCCTCCGGCGGCTCAAAGTTCGGCTCTTCTAGTCGTCCGCCTTCAATCGACCGTCCCCACAGGTTCTCGTCGATGCTCCAGATCTTCTCTTTCGATTGCCCGATGGGCGCGCCAACCTTTTCGGCATATTCGATTTCCGCGGTTCTCGTCCAATTCTTCTCCCGAACGGGAGCATAGATTGGGATTCCAGGAGCGTTAAGCCTTAAGCCGTATTCGATGCGGAACTGGTCGTTACCCTTACCCGTGCATCCGTGAACTAGGGCATCAAAAGGGCCCTTCTTAAGGGCTACTTCGGCTGCTTTCTTGCTGATGAGCGGTCGAGCGATGGAAGTGGACAAGGGATAGCCGAAATAGTCGGCGTTGAACTTGATCGCGGTGGAGCAGTATTCCTCAGCAAATTCAACTTTGGCGTCCACCGTTGTGTGAACGGCACCCAGAATTGCCGCCCGCTCCTCCGCCTGTTGAATATCGGCGCTTGGTTGACCGACATCGACAGTGACGGTATGGATTTCGCTAAACCCTTCTTCTTTGAGAAGCGGCAGAATGACGGTCGTATCTAGGCCGCCCGAGTAGATGACTAGCGCCTTTTTCATAGGGATTTCTCCAGGAGAAGCTGCATCAACGCTTTCTGCGCGTGCATTCGGTTTTCGGCTTCCTGAAAGATGACCGACTGAGGTCCATCGATGACCTCTGGGGTGACTTCCTCGCCCCGGTGAGCGGGTAGACAGTGCATGAAAATGGCGGTGTCCTTGGCGAGGGACATAAGATCAGAATTCACCTGATATTTATAAAAGCGGGGGAGCTTTTCTGCGGCTTCCGCTTCTTGACCCATGCTGATCCACGTATCCGTGACCACAACGTCGGCCCCGTCGATCGCATGGGCTGGGAGGTAAACCTGGGACACGCCGCTTACCGAGTATGCGATTTCATCGGCTTCATATCCAGGCGGTGTGCAGATGACCACCTCGTGCCCCAATTTGGCGGCAGTGATCGCCAAACTGTTGCACACATTGTTGCCATCGCCGATCCAAACGATCTTCAGCTTCTTGGGCCCGAAGTGCTCTTCGATAGTAAGCAGGTCGGCGAGAGCTTGGCACGGGTGCTCGAGATCAGTGAGCGCGTTGATCACGGGCACGCTCGAATACTTTGAAAGTTCCAGGATGGAAGCGTGGCTGTTTAGTCGGGCGACGATCATGCTTGACCATCTGGAGAGCACCTGCGCGGTATCCGCGATCGACTCCCTCTTGCCCATGTCGATGTCAGCTTTCGTGAGGTAGATCGCGTGTCCACCTAGTTCTGTGAAAGCCTGCTCAAACGAGACCCTCGTCCGCAGTGACTGCTTCTCAAAAATCATCGCCAGCATTCGGTTTTCAACCGGCTGGATGCTGCTTGGGCGCTTATGCCACTGCTTTTTCAGATGAGCAGCGGTGGACAGAATTTTGCGGATCTGGTCGCCCGAAAGGTCAGTCGATCCAAGGACATGGGTTGGCCCGTCATTCGCGGGCGAATATTCAATGAGCGGTTTTTGAACGACCGCGTTAGAAAAAAGTTGTTGTGCGTACATGAAATCCCTTTTGGCTTGAAGTGGCGCATCGATGCGCAAGCGGAGGAAGAAAGCCAGAAATGGGGATTAGCGGGATCTTGAGGTTCGTCTTTGACCGGGCGACCGTCCTAGGCTAATCCCCTAGGCACGACGTGGACGACGCAGACGCAGGCGCAATGCATCAACAGAGCTGTCGATCAGCCCTGGAAGCCCAAACCGGAATTGGTTAGTCGGCATTGCTTTCGATATGATACCACAAGAGTGGTGAGTGGTGAGTGGTGAGTGGGGAGAGGACGTGACGGCGTTGCTTGCGTCGCGGCTTCAGATACTCGCAGAAACGTTGTCCTGGGAAGAGAGCGGACGCTGTGCCGGTGTTAGAATGTTCAAGCGATGGTAGAAGGGCCTGAGCAGAAACAAGAATGGGGGATATTCAACTGCCTCGTTCCGATCTTGGCAATCGTTTTGGCGATTGTCGGGTGGCGCTTGGCCGCGCCTCACGGTTGGCTCTACGGAATCCTGGGAGCCTTGTTGGGATTCGTTCTTTCGATTCCAACGGTGGGCCTGTTTGCGCTGGTGATCTTTGGGATCGCCTATCTAACTGGAGGTTTTCGCGAGGACCGCTGAAGGCATTACGAGTCGACCTCGTCATGCCTTCAGAGATATCGCCTCAGTTACTTGCTATAAACGACGGCAGCAAGAGGCTTGACGGCAGATTTGGCCGCGCCAACGTACTTCGCCGGATCCTTTCTGAAGGAGGCGATGCATCCGCCGCAGCACAGGAAATAACGGGTTCCGTTATAGTCGCCGAAACCGGCGGCTTCCTTCGCGCTTGTGGCTTCTTTGGTGACTGGGCACAGGTAGCTTTCCGCCTTCACATCGGCGACGTAAGCTGAAGGCTTAGCCTCGAAAGCCGCCTTTTCCTTGGTGGAGGCGAAGAAATACCGCACTGACTTGTAGTCCTCGAACGCCTTTGCATCTTTCTGATCTATTCGAGCACCGCTGACCGGGTCGTACTGAAAGACTCCAATCGTTTTCTTTTCTTTGATCGCCTTGGCGATTGAAGACTTGGGATCCTTAAGGAACGGCTTATCACAGCCGCCGCAGCACGTGCTGTAAAGTGCGCCTGCATAGGACATGGTTACCGCAGGCTTTTCCACTTCTTCGAGAGTCGAAGGGCAGTAGGTGGGGCCAGGCTTCACGCCTTGCACTCCGACGACGAGAGCTGCAATTGTGGTTAAAATCATTTCTTCTTTGCCGGGCAGTCGCCCAGACCTCTTCTCCAGTATAAACGATCAGAGGTGCCCGATCATTCCACAACGGCGCCGAATTTGCGAGTTCGCTGCTGGTAGGTGTGCACTGCATCCAGCAGTTCCTGCTCACCGAACTCGGGCCATGTCTTGTTGGTGACGTACAATTCCGTATAGGCGGCTTGGTAGATGAGGAAATTGCTCCACCGCATTTCTCCGGCGGTCCGTATCATCAAATCCGGATCGGGTTGATCGGGATTGTAAAGATTGGCGGAAATGGTCGCTTCGTCGATCTGTTCCGAAGGGATCCCTTGTCCGACGATCCGCTTGACGGCATCGACAATCTCCGCGCGGCCACCGTAGTTAATGGCCAGCGTGAACGTGATGCCGGTATTGTCCTTGGTTGTCTCGGTGCCGTTGGCGAGGGCGCTACGCAGACCTTGCGGGACGTCATCGGTTCTTCCTGCGACCTTTACTCGGACGTTGTTCTTGTGCATCAATCGAAGCTCATCCCGAGCCGCCTGTTCGATGAGCTTCATCAGCCCTTTCACTTCCTCTTCTGGACGACGCCAGTTTTCGGCTGAAAAGGCATACACTGTGAGATAGCGAATACCCAGTTCACTCGCGTTCAGTAGAACCCCTCTCAAGGTTTTATATCCTTCCCGGTGACCCAGCAAGCGAGCCAATCCTTTCTTTCGAGCCCAACGGCCGTTTCCATCCATGATGATTGCCACATGAGTGGGAAGAGCGTTGAGATCGATGCCTAGTGAAAGTGCCCGCTCGGCGATCGCGCTGCGTTCTTTGCTGGAGCGAGAGGCTGGCATGTGTGCGGGCATTTGTCTTAAGAGTAACGCTCGATTTGCCGATCATAGGCAGCCGAATCGAGCGTTCCATCTTCTCCGAATGGGAGAATCCTCCGAGTTGTGATTGGGGCGAGGATATTCAAATCAATATGAGGACTAGATCTGCATCAACTCTTCTTCTTTCTTCTTGCCAATATCATCCGCTTGGTGGACGAAGTTGTCGGTCAGCTTCTGCACGCGCGCTTCCTGTCCTTTCAGGTCGTCCTCGCTGATCTCCTTGTTCTTCTGCATCGTTTTCAGATGATCGATTGCATCTCGCCGAACATTGCGAATCGCGATTCGCCCCTGTTCAGTACGAGCGTGAACTTGCTTCACCATGTCCTTTCGGCGCTCTTCGGTCATCTGGGGGAAGTTCAGGCGAATGCCGGTTCCATCATTGGTCGGATTGATCCCCAAGTCGCTCTTCATAATTGCCCGTTCTATGGTGGCTACCATGCTTTTCTCGTATGGCTGAATGAGGAGTTGGCGAGGTTCAGGCACACTTACGTTTGCCACTTGGTTGATCGGCGTTTCCACCCCGTAATAGTCGACGTGCACTCGCTCAAGAACGGCTGGCGAGGCTCTGCCGGTCCTATAGCTGCTGAAGTCGTGCACCATCGAATCGATGGCCGCTTTCATTCGATGCTCGGCATCTTTGAGAATGGAATCTACGGACATGCTCCGATTATGGCATCATGGCTCAGCAACAGGCTTGGGGAACTCGGCGAACGAAGTTAGAGGTCAGCCTCCAACCAATGTGCCTTCGTCTTCGCCGATCACCGCCCGGTGGAGAGCTCCGGCTTCGTTGAACGCGAGGACGACTACCGGCAGGTTGTGCTCGCGGCACATCGTGAACGCAGTCTGATCCATCACTCCCAGCCGCTTCTGAATCGCTTCGTCGTAAGTCACCGTGCTGTACCGGACGGCATTTTCGAACTTGCGGGGATCCTTGTCGTATATGCCATCCACCTTCGTCGCCTTGATCAGGGCTTGAGCTTCGATTTCCAAGGCGCGAAGCACAGCGGCCGTGTCGGTGGTGAAAAATGGATTGCCGGTACCGGCAGCAAAGACGACCACCCGGCCTTTTTCCAAGTGGCGGACAGCCCGACGGCGAATGAAAGATTCGCTGACCTGATGAACGTTGATGGCGCTCTGGACGCGAGTCTGGACCCCTGCTTTCTCGATGGCACCCTGCAAAGCGAGGGCATTCATGAGTGTGCCAAGCATTCCCATCTGATCGGCCACCGTGCGGTCGATGCCTCCTTCGGCAGAGAACACTTCGCCACGAATGAAGTTCCCTCCTCCCACCACGAGGGCTACTTGGGTGCCGGTGGAATGCACGAGAGCAATTTCTTTGGCAATATAATTGAGAACTTCGGGATCGAGGCCAAAGCCAATTTCTCCCGCGAGAGCTTCGCCGCTCAGTTTAATCAGAACACGACCGAGAACCTTTCTTTCACTCAATGCCGCCATGTGTCGCCCCATCCAAAAAGATAGCCCGCGTCCGCGAGCTATCCATGCAAATACTACCAGGTAGGCACAAACCTACTTCTCAAGCGCACCGGCATCGATCCAGCGTTCGATCTTTTGAATCGATGCTGGCGGCAGCTCTCCGCCAGGTGGCATGAGCTGGGGTGATCCATGCAGAACCCGGGCTAAGCGACTCTTACGTGAAGACTTCTTCTTGATAACCGGCCCTTCGCCGTCCCCTTTGAGGATGCTTTGGTAGGTTGTGAGGTTCAGTCCATGTGCCGGTTTGCTTCCGCTGTGACACGGAAGGCAAGATTTGGCAAAGATTGGCTTGACATCTTTATACTTAAGG
Organism: Armatimonadota bacterium; assembly: GCA_023392285.1. Lineage (GTDB taxonomy): Bacteria > Armatimonadota > Fimbriimonadia > Fimbriimonadales > Fimbriimonadaceae > JAEVZK01. The sequence continues at coordinate 22,326 of JAEVZK010000081.1, forward strand.
GTCTTTCCGCCGGCAAAACTAAGGCAGAGGGATAGCGGGAATACGAGGCAGCCGCAAAACAGAATGGCCTTCATTTTCATCCTTTGCTCTAGTGGAGCTTGGCGAGTTTGGCGTCCTTAATCTTCAACGCCTTCGCAACATCGAACAGCGCCTGGTTTGTGATCCGGTGAAAATCGAGATCATCTTTCGGACTGAACTTCTTATCGATGTCGTTCATGACCGTTTCGTGGATGCCATGGGTCAGCGCCTTGTCGAGGAGCAACTCGACGTACACCGTGCCGTCCTTGTCCATTGCGGCCTTGATCATCGTCGTCATCAGTTCTGTACCTTTGAGAGTGGGGGATGGTAGTGCGACTTTGGCGGCGGTGGCGATTTTCACGGCGTCAGCCACGGCATAGTCAAAGATCGCGAGCCACTTGCCGACGCGCGCCTTCCCGTACTGCTTTGAGAGCTTTGCGACTTCAGCGTTTACGGTGGAAGCGCCGAGCATCGATGTAAGCGCTTTCGCCGACGAGAAGTGACCAACTCCTCCGCCTGCGGAGATAAAGGCGGATGTGACTGTAAGCGCGGGCGCTCCGGTGTAAGCTGGTCCGCCGTAGCGCGACATATCCATTTTCATGCCTTGGGCGGCAGCGAAGCCGGCCAAGGATAGGGCGAAACATGCAATAGCGACTTTCATCTAATCTCCTCATTTGGCGTCTTAACAAATGCGCCACAATTATTAAACCATAAAACACACAGAAACGTGTGTTATTTAGAAATGAAATCCAGCAAACTCCTTCGTCCAGCTCACCAAGCCATTATTCGTGTGCTTGAGCTGCGAGGTGCTTCCACAGTTGCGGAGGTGGCATCTGAGCTTGGCCAAACCCTCAACGGAGTGAGGGTTCACCTAAACACCATGGTGGAGATCGGGATCGTTAAGCGGCTCCCTCCCAGGAAAGGAGTTCGGAAGCCCCATCAGCTCTTCGGGCTCGCGGCCCCCTCCGCCGATGCTTACAAGACCTTCTTTTCTGCTCTTGCCGAGCCCCTCTCCCTGTCACTCTCGGCAATTGAATTGGAGGAGTTGTTCGAAAAAACGGGCAAGGCGGCATCACAGCTAGGAGAAGGAGGATTCAGGGATCGGCTGTCGAAAGCGGCGGAGATCTTGACGGAAATGGGGGCGGAACTCGCCTCGACCGAGGATGATGCGGGAGTCATGATCACTGGACGCGAGTGTCCGCTCAGGTCAGTCGTCGAGAAGTGTCCTGCCGCCTGTTCGACGATCGTTTCTCTCGTCTCGGAAACGGTGGGCGCGAAAGTAGAGAAGCGGTGCACTTACGAGCCCCATCCAAGATGTGGGCTCTATGTGCACCGCGTCGAGGATTGAAGCTACTCTTCGGAGCCTTGTCCGCCAGCGAGCAACGCGAACTCCTTCACCGTGGAGTTGCCGTTCTCTTTCAGAAACTGGGCAACCGTTTGGTTCGGATCCTTGTAGTAGCCTTGCTCGTTCAGCACGACTCGCTTGACGGTTTCTTTGTTGACCCGGCCCTGAGCGATGTTCTTGGCGATGTTCTCGGGCTTGCCCTCATCGATCGCTCGCTTGGTCTCGACTTCGAGCTCCTTGTCGAGAAACTCTTGGGAGAGTTGGTCCTTAGAAACAACCTGCGTGTCCGGAAACGCGACGATCTGAATCGCAACTTGCCTGAGCGCCTCGGGATCGCCACTTCCCACGACGATTGCCCCCTTGGAACCATCGTGGTGAATGTATGTTGCCACGGTGCCGCCACCTTCGCTTCGGAAGGTTTTGCCGACCTGTGCGTTTTCTCGGAACTTGGCCACCGCCTCAGCGGCAAATTGACTTAGATCCGCGTTAGCATCCTTTAGCAACGCATCCGCAGCGTTCTGCACGATTTCACCAAATCCTTCGTTTTTGGTTACGAAGTCGGTTTCGCTCTCTAGAACCACGCCCGCGACCTTGTCGCCTTCGCTGGCGATGGCGACTTTTGCCGCTCCGGTTGCTCGTCCAGCCTTTTTGCCAGCGACTGCCTTACCCTTTTCGCGAAGGATTTCTTTCGCTCGAGCCATGTCTCCGTCGGCTTCGATGAGCGCCTGCTTGCACTCGTTTACAGGAGCGTCGGTCTCCTGTCGGAGCTTCATCACTTCCTTTGCACTAAATTCTGCCATTGTGTTTTCCTCTTGATTTCGTTTTGTTGTTAGGTGCCGATGCGATCGGCATACGTTGAAAAAGGGCGACCGATTGGTTCGGTCGCCCTTCTAAAAAAGGTGGACCGAACTATTCCTCGTCTGCGTCCGCGCCGAATGCCTTGCGAAGCTCTTCGTCGATGTATTGCGATGAACCATCTTCTTCGTCGCCAAGATCGCCAGATTCACTGATCGTTCCCTCGGTCATCGATTCGTCGAGAGGACGTGCTTCGAGAATTGTGTCGCTGACTTTCTGGGTGACCAATCGGATCGCGCGGATCGCGTCATCGTTACCCGGAATGATCACGTCCGCCATGGAAGGATCGCAGTTTGTATCGACGACGGCCACAATTGGAATACCAAGCTTACGAGCCTCCGCGACTGCGATTGACTCCTTGTTGAGATCGATGATGAACATGATGGTGGGCATCGCGTGCATATTGCGAATGCCTTCCAAAAATCGGTTCAGCTCGTCTCGCTCCTTGCGGCGCATGAGAGCTTCCTTCTTCGGCAAGCGGTCGAGGTAACCCTCTGACTCCATGCGATCAAGTTCTTTCAGGCGATTCACGCGAAGTTGGATCGTCTTCCAGTTCGTCAGAAGCCCGCCGAGCCATCGCTCGCTGATCCAGTATTGGCCGCTTCGCTGTGCTGCTTCCTTGATCGCAGCTTGAGCTTGCTTCTTGGTGCCCACGAAAAGAACCGTGCCGCCATCCTCAACGACCTTGTGGATGTAGTTCAGGGCATCCTCGAACATTTTGATCGTCTGGTGAAGATCAATAATGTAGATGCCGTTGCGAGCGCCGTAAATATACGGCTTCATCTTGGGGTTCCATCGTCGAGTCTGGTGTCCAAAATGGACGCCGGACTCGAGCAGTTCCTTCATGCTAAGTGGTGCTGCTGCCATGTTTCTCCAGGTTTTTCCTCCGAGGCGGCCAAGTCTCGCGAACGCCCCAAAGGGGACCCGGACGCGCAGCCGATCTCGTGTGTAGTATTTGCGAAAGAAATTATACCTTGGCGGTACCTGAAGACCTACGCCTTGTTCAATCGGCCTTACACTTGCATTATGTTTGCGACGAATCTGATTGTTGCCTCTTCGGCAATCATCGCGTTTGGGCTCTTTGTCGTGGTCCCGGTGGTGGCGCTCTTCACGCAACATCAGCGCAGAATGGCGTCTATTTTGCACGGCAGCGGTGAAGCTGAGAAAGAACTGGTTGCGGAAATACGTGCCCTGAGAAGGGAAGTAGCGGACCTCCGCCAAGAAGTTCGAGCGCTTCCCGCCGGGCGCTCAACGCTGCCATAACTTTTGCCAGGTTTATCCCCCAATCGTGTGGGTCCTTAAGCCGGTCACCCGACATTAAAGATGGGATATGCGGACAAGCGACGGTTTAATGGTAAGCGCAATCGTCGCGCTCAGTGTGGCTTTGCTGGTGGCGACCGGCCTTTTTGCTCCCACTTTTGCGTTTTGGATGAGCCTTGCCACGCTCTCATGGGGAGCTTATTTCTTACGCCGCATGTTTCAGCAGGTCGCGTCGTTGTCGCGGCAGGTGGAGGCGGATCGGCAGACGTTCCGATTACTCGATCGGGGGGATGTGATGATCGCAGCCTCCGACGCGTCTGGAACGATCATCGACATCAATGAGTCTGCTCGCTCCGGATTGGGACTGAAACGCGGGGAGAACCTCTGGCTGCGCTTCCCGGATTCATCTATCGGGCAAGCGAAGAGCAGGGTCTTATCATTTCTGCGAGACGGAGAGCCCAGATTTTGCCAGTTGGAATTTGAGTCCATCCGGGACGGCCATGGCAAAACCGTCGGTTACCTGATGATCGGCCAAGACATCACGGAGCGAAGAGCGCGAGATGAAGCCCTGCTGGAGAAGCAGCAGTTCATTGAATCCGTTGCGCAGAACAGTCCAACGTTCTTTTACACGTACGATCTTGAGACGAAATCCATCTTGTACTGTAATCGCTGCTTCTTGGCTTCCTTAGGCTTTGCAGCAGATCCTGCAGAAATCGGCGAGGATCCTCTTCCAAAGCTCATCCACCCAGAGGATTTGGATGTCCACTTCAACCGGTTACAGCGATGCAAGCATCTGGGCGACGGCGAAGTGTGTGAGACAGAAATCCGTTTCATCAATTCGTCAGGAGAAGTTCGCTGGATATTTTCCCGCGATGTGGTCTTCAAGCGAGAGAATGGTCGTCCGCGACAGATCCTTGTGAATCTTGTCGACATCACCGACCGAAAGAGACTGGATGATCAACTCGAACTTCAAGTGCTGGAAATTCAGGATGCCAATTTGGCTCTGCAAATCCAAACCGGAGCTCTCGAAGAGGCCAATCACAAGTTGGAGGCATTAGCGTACCAAGACGGCCTTACCGAGATCGCCAATCACCGATACTTCCAAGAAGAGCTCTCGAGGGAAGTGGAACGGGCTATCGAGCAGAATCACCCACTTTCCGTTGTGATTTTGGATGTGGATCATTTCAAGCTGTACAACGACACTTACGGGCATCCTTCGGGCGATATCGTGCTAAGAAAGATTGCCTCGATCCTTAGAACTTGCTGCCCCCTGGGATGCTTGACGGCCCGATACGGAGGGGAAGAATATGCTCTCGTTTGTCCCAACTTCGACAGCGAAAAGGCGAGCGAACTCTCAGAACGCATTCGCACCCAGGTCGCAGCGACTCCGTGGCCCGAACGAGGCGTCACTGTCAGCGTTGGATTCGCGACCCTTTGCGGCGAGAAGCTGAGCGCCTCAAAAATCGTTGGCCAAGCCGACGCTGCGCTCTATGTCTCCAAATCGCGAGGCCGTAACATCGTCACAGGCTACTCGGAAGCTCGGAAGTACAAGCTGGCGAGCTGAACCTATTTGGCGAGCTCGCGCAGCTTGGCCCGTGCTTCCTTCTGCAGGGCCCCGTATTTGGCCCAATCTCCCTGCTTAAGTGCCGCATCGGCTTGATCCATAAGTTCAAGAGCTTTGCGAATGCCCGGCAGGTAAGTTTTCGTATCGGGATTTATCTCTGGAGCCGGTTGGGTGTTGTCGCCGCCCGTCTTTGGAGCGACAACGGCTCCCTCCCCATCTCCGAACAAGTTCTTAAGCGCCTCGGAGTAGGTGTCTCCAATTTCCACACGGCCATTGAGGGCAAGCACCACTTTCTTAAGTCGAGGCATCGCCTGCAAATTCGAGGTTCGGCTCGTCGGGAACAGAGACTCCGCGTACATGACGCTGTTCCCGAAAGGAATCACCAGCAAGTTCCCGATCAATACGTCGGTTTGGCCGCCGCCACGAAGCTGCAGTTTGGCCGCGTTAACCTTCGGATCGCTGTTGATGGTTGTCTCCATCTGCTCCGAGCCAGCTACGTTCGCTCCCTTGGAGAAGTTGTACAGCACGAGCTCGCCGTAGCGGTCGGTGTCACAGTGGGCGGCAAGCCAGCCGCTCATGTTCGGCTTCTCACGCGGAGTAAAGGGCAGCATCAGAACGAAGCCGTCCTTTTCCTCTTGAGGAAGGCGCATCTGAACGTAGTATGGGGGAACTGAGGCCTCCTGACCGCCTGCGCCAATTTGCTGAGGAAGCGACCAGGCATCATTGTTGTTCAAGAAAGTGGTCGAATCGGTGACGTGATACTGAGTCAAGGCTGCCGCTTGAAGTTGAAACATATCTTCCGGATAGCGAAAATGGTCTCGCAACCCAGCCGGTAGTTCGGCAACGGGCCTGAGCAAGCCTGGATAAATCGCAGCATAGGTTGCGGCGATCGGCTCGTCCGGCTCAATCAGGTAAGCCTTTGTGTCACCCGAATACGCGTCGATGACAATCTTGACGGGATTTCGGATGTAGTTGAGCTGTGAATAGCCATCGCCGACTCTCGCGCTGTAGGGCAGCTGGTCAGTGGTGGTGTATGCGTCTTGAATCCAGTAGATTTTTCCATTGAGCAGGACGATATAAGGATCGTTGTCCAGCTTTAGAAATGGGAAAAGCTTATGGCAGCGGTCAACGACGCCCCGGTGAAGCAGGAGTCTCGTTTGGGCACTGATGTTGTTACTCACGAGCAGATTGCCATCGCCCAATGTGATGCTGATCGCCAGCCGTCGAAAGAATCCGCCGATCGAGATGCCGCCGTCTCCAGTCCAGGTGTTCGTTTTCTCCCCGGCCTGTGCGGGATAGTCGAACTCCGGCTGATTTGAGCGAACCAGCACGTAAGCATTCTCGCTGCCGGTGATCTTACGATCATCGGTAAAGTAGATTCTGGGTTCCGTCAATGCAGGAGCATGGTTGGCGACAGGCGGAATATCTCGGATTAAGAACGTCGGTTCTCCATCGGGTGACGCCGAATTCACCGAAGTCATCACCACTCCAAATCCGTGGGTGTACTGCAGCTTCTCATTGAGCCACGTGCGGGCGGTGTCGCTCAGCCCGTCCAGCCTCAGATCACGCGGGGCGAGCATGACCATTTTTTGTTTCCCGTCGACCATGTAGCGATCGATATCGACATCATTGAAGGAGTAGTAGGGCTTCAAACCCTGAAGCACTTCAATCGAAGATCGGACGATTTCGGGATCCCAAAGGCGCATATTTTCCAGCGTGACCTGCGACTTTGCGATTTCTTCTCGGGTCGGGGTTTGCTGGACTGGCATGTCACGAACTTCGATCGAATCGAGCCCGAAGGCATAACGAGTCATTTCAATGGCACGGTTCGCGAAAGGACCTTCTACTCGCAGCTTGTTAGGTTCTACCGAGACCCGCTGGATCAGCTCCGGAACGACCACCACGCCTAAAATTCCTAAAACGGCGACAGCGGCAGCGGTTCGGCCTAGCCAAACGATGATCCGCGGAACGCGGCAGAGAGCAAGTGCTGCCAATGCGGCCAACCCAACGAGAATGGCAGTGACTTTCTGCATGTTCATCGCCACGCTTGCCGCGTAACCCGCCCCCGTAAACTGCTGTCCATCGACAAGGCCGTACTGGTAGGTCTTGAGGTAAAGCACCGATCCAAACGCAAGGGCAGTGATGCCGATCAGGACCGCAATATGGGACCTCATCTGCGGGCGTCCAAGTTCGATCTTTCCGATGGCCGCCAAACTCTGCAGGAGGATGTACAAACCAATGGTGAGAAGAGTTACGAGGAAAAACAAACCAAACAGGTAGTTGGCGATCGCTCGGTACCACGGCAGCGTGAACACGAAGAAGGAAAGATCGAGGTGGAACATCGGATCTGTCTTTCCAAAGGCGTGGGAGTGTCGAGCCGCGAGAAAGGTCAACCACTCATTGGAAAACGCTTCGCCACTGAAAAACGCGAAAATGGGTGAGGCGACCCGCACAAGAGTGAGTCCCCGATTTTGGATGAAGTGGATCGCATTCGAGACAATCAGTTGCCCGCCTGAGCTTGGCTTCTCCAAATAGATAAGGCTGATTTTCAAGGCTTTGGCAAGGGAGAAATAGAGAAGAGCCCAAGAAGCAAAGAATGCCGGCACGAACAGCAGGCCTCGTGTCTGATAGCCTTTGACGAACACCTGAGGCTGGCGCACGTCTTCCGAGAACCATAGGAAGTCGACGTACGGCTGAATCAGTGCGAAGAGAACGGCAATGAAAACCAGCAGTCCAACGATGAGGCCCCCCACACGCACCATGCGCCGAGCCGCTTTCGGATCGATCTCCGGCATTTGAAAGTCGCCAATGTGAGCCATAACCGTTAGATACGTGCTAGCCGGCGCTTCGGTTTAGGTGCTTCAAATGGTGATCCCCGATGTACTCGGTCACCAGCTTGGCGTAGCTCCTGCCCACGTTCGCCTGTTCCGTCATATTTTCATCGAGAAACGTTGGAGTTTTCCACTTGCTCGCCATCGGCTCAGGAACGTACCGAGGGACCTCTTGGCGGTTAAGCGCCAGACATGCCGCCGCCCACATTCGGGGCACAGTCGTAATGTCATAGCCACCACCACCGAGCGCCACGATTGGAATATTTAGATCGCGAACGCTCTCGACCGCTCCAAGCCAGTTCGCCGCATCATTACGGAGGTGCGCCAGTGGGTCCAGGTAATGGCTGTCTGCTCCCATCTGAAGCACAATCGCTCCCGGGTTGAAAAGCTCTAGGGCCGGAATGATCGTGTTCCGAAACGTCTCGAGCCAGACGTCGCCAGTCGTCCGATCCAAGATCGGTACGTTCAGAGAGGTGAAATCCGCTCCCGATTCGTCCACGGCACCGGTGCCTGGCCAAAGCGATCGTGGATCCTCATGGATCGAGCAGGTAAGCACCCGAGGGTCATCGTAGTACATCCACTGAACGCCATCCCCGTGATGCACGTCGATGTCCACATACGCTACGCGGTCGTACTTTTCCAGCAAGATGTCGCACGCGATGGCGCAGTCATTGAAGATACAAAAGCCCGCCGCCTTGCTCCGAAGCGCGTGATGGAGTCCGCCGCCGATGCTGTAAGCCAGCGCTTCTCCGGAAGCTACGCACCGCGCTGCGGCAGCCGTCCCTGCACAGTAGGCAAGCGAGGCAGTGTACATTGCCGGAAAAGCTGGGACGTCGAGCGTGCCGAACCCAAAGCTGTATGCCTCTTCGAACTGCTCGTCCATATACTCCTTACGCGGAATTTCGCTGTACTTGCGTATCGCGTCCACATAGTCTTCCGCATGCACGCGCAGAACGTCCTCCACGTTGCCCGGCCCCGGATCAATGGGATCGAAAACCCGGAGTGCAGTTAATATCGTGCTCAGGCGCTGGAGTCGTTCAGGAAGCAGCGGATGGGCAGGACCGAAATTGTAGTCCATCACCCGCCGATCGTAGAAGTAGTTCGGAAGAACGCCCCTTAGGCTTTCTTCCGGCTCATCTCCTCGATCATGTCCATCTGCATTTGCTGAATCTCGAGGAGGTGTTTCCATTGATCTTGAACGAGTTTATCCAGCTTCTCGTGTAGATGGTGAATCTCTAACTCAGCCTTAAGATTGATTTTGTAGTCGTTTTCCCCTCTCGCCCGGTCGCGTTCTTCCTGCCGGTTTTGGCTCATCATGATCACTGGCGCTTGAAGGGCTGCGATGCACGAAAGAACTAGATTTAAGAAGATAAACGGATAAGCGTCAAACGCGTGGTTTCTGAGAACAAGGTTCACTCCGATCCAAAAGAGGAGAAAGAGGAGAAAAGAGATAATGAATGGCCAACTACCTCCGAACGCAGCGATTTTGTCAGAAAGTCTCTCGCCAAACGTGAGCTGCTTTTCGAACATCTGATCGACGTTTTGGGTGAGAATTTCCTGATCGCGCAAACTCTTTGCCACGTCGCGGTTCAGCGAGTGCACTTCGGAGGCATCGTGGACGAGAAGCGCTTCAACATGTTCCATGCGCAGACGATTGAGCTCATCGAGCGAGACGTACCCATTCGGGTCCCACTCTTTGCAAAGTTTCTTACATTCCTTAAGAAGTGAATCTCGCACCAGATCCGCGGGAATTACTTCATCCATCGGAAGCTCTTTCCCAGTGAGTTGACAACGCACAATTCTTTCTGTTTTCATAACCCTCGTGAGAAGAGACAGATTTGGGTTCGGATAGAATTCCTGCTGTGTCCAGTAATTTTGGAACTCTCTTCCGAATCTCAACTTGGGGGGAATCTCACGGGGGAGGGGTCGGAGTTGTTGTGGACGGATGCCCTCCCAATCTCTCGATTTCTCGGGAGGAGATTCAATTTGAACTTGACCGCCGTCGTCCTGGGCAATCGAAGATCGTCACTCAGCGAAAGGAATCGGATTCCGTTCAGATCCTGAGCGGAGTTCAAGACGGTAGGACGCTCGGAACGCCCATCTCTTTGCTGGTGAAGAACGAAGACGCTCGATCGCGTGATTATGATGAGCTGAAAGAAAAATATCGGCCTTCTCATGCGGACTTCACCTACGATCAAAAGTACGGAATTCGAGATGTTTCGGGCGGTGGACGAGCGTCGGCGCGCGAAACCATTGGAAGAGTTGCGGCGGGGGCCATTGCGAAGGCGCTTCTCCGAAGGTGGGACGTGGAGGTCATCGCCTACGTCGAGCAAGTCGGAGAAGTAAACGCAGAGATCGATCCTTCCGAGATCACTCTAGCAGCCGTAGAGTCGAATATTGTTCGCTGTCCCGATCCCAATGCAGCGGCCCGCATGATTGACTTGATCGAAACCGTTCGAAAGGAAGGCGATTCGCTGGGAGGAGTAATCGGGTGCGTTGCTCGCGGGGTTCCGTCTGGATGGGGAGAACCGGTATTCGACAAGCTAGAGGCGGATTTGGCGAAGGCGGTGATGTCTCTGCCAGCCTGCAAAGGTTTTGAAGTTGGAAGCGGGTTTCGCGGCGTGACGATGCGTGGCAGCCAGCACAATGACCCGTTCCGGGCGACCGACGACAAGCGGGTTTATACCCCGACGAATCTAAGCGGGGGCATTCAGGGCGGAATTTCCAACGGCATGCCGATTACCATGAGGGCGGCTTTCAAGCCGACGGCCACCATCATGTCCTCTCAAGACACGGTGAATCGAAATCACGAGAATACGACGATCAGCGGGCGTGGACGTCACGATCCTTGCGTGCTTCCGCGAGCAGTACCCATGGTCGAAGCGATGGTCGCGCTCGTGTTGGCCGACCATGCGCTTCGCCAGTTGGCGCTTACTTCTTCGTCCGCCGCCGAATGAGGCCCAGCGCCGCAATACCGAGAGTAATCAACGTAGCAGGTTCCGGCACGGTCGCCATTCCCGTAAGCAAGAGGTTGTAGTTGCCGGTCGAGCTGCCAATACCGTTCACTCGGATATAGTAGGTGCCCGCCGTGTTCACCGGAATGTTGAGGAGCAGCGAGTCATTGCTGTATCCTCCACCTGCGAAGATCGAGTTTCCGCTGAAACTGATGTCATCGTTGGTTGCCATTTGGGTGCCGCTGCTGTTGAACATGGTCAGCACCGAATCCAGCGAACTGATTCCTACCACGTTGGCCATGATGTTCGCTGTTAGGAGCGAGCCCGCAGTCATCTGAACGGCGTACCAGTCTTGCTGGCCAGAGGCACCGATGCCACCGGCGATGTTTACGGCATTGATCGCTGAAATCGGCAAAAATTGGCCGTTCAACGTCTGCGCGGTGCCTTGTGTGTTATGAGTTCCGTTTGTCTCATTAACGGTCAAGCCTAACGATGGAGCAACTCCCGATGCGTATTCCAGCTTTACCTTCTCAAGTTGACCAAAGCTGCGCGGAGTGGCGCGCTGCGTGGTCGTGAGACCAGTTTGGCCAGTGGCCATGATGTGCGTGTTTTGGATCCCGCCCGTGTTCGAGTAATTCGCAGGGGTGATGCCAGGATCGCCGTAATCGTCGTAGTGTTGAAGACCGAGATTGTGTCCGAGTTCGTGTGCGCTCGTGCCGTATAGACCCGTTGCCAGTCTCGTCAGATTAGTAGCTCGAGAGAACGAACCAGCATTGATCTGATCATCGAAATTTCGGACGTAAATGTCGGCATTGTCATTCTTGAAGCCGTTGCGCCAGTCGACTCGATCAGCCTGTCCGTAGAGACCCGAGCTCGACGTGGTGTTGCCGTAAGTCAGCCGGTGATAGTCACCGGAGATGGGCTGGGTCGTGGTGAAGGTCGTGAGAAAACCCGCGTAGACGCTCTGCAGTCCGGCGAGGACGTTGTCCCGAATCTGCTGGCGCTCCGACGAGGTCAAGCCTTGCCCCGATCCATAGCCCGCGCCTTGCCAAGCCAAGTCCATCTGAGAGTCCGCATTGGCCCAGTTCAGCCAAACCGTAGTCTGCGCCCCAGCTAAGCCTACGCAAGATGCCAGCGCCACTAACACGACGCTTCGCTTCAGTCGAATGCTCTTCATAATCCTCTCCATCCCCGCAGCAAATGCTGCAAAATAATTCCATCTAATATATCCGATATATCGCGCAGTCGCACCAACATTTTTTCTAAGCTGGCAAAAGGTAATCTTTACCCTCATGAAGATCCGATTGGGCCACAGTCCAGACTCCGATGATGCGTTTATGTTTTGGGGACTCGCCAATGGCCAAGTCGAATCAAAATACGAATTCGAGCACATCCTCAAGGATATCCAGACCCTCAACGAGTGGGCTATGGAAGGGAAGCTCGAATCGACCGCAGTCTCCGTCCACGCGTTCGCATACGTGGCCGACAAGTACGCGCTCCTTCGACACGGCGGTTCCTTTGGAGACGACTATGGCCCAATGGTCGTCGCCGTGCGTCACATTCCCGTAGAGGAGTTGAAAGACCTCACGATCGCTGTTCCCGGCAAGCTAACCTCAGCATATCTGGAACTTTGCCTATGGTTTGAAGAGACCTATGGCCACGGAGTGCGCCCCCGATTCGAGGTCGTTCCGTTCGACGAGATCATTCCCCAAGTTAAAGCAGGGAAGTTCGAAGCTGGCCTCATCATCCACGAGGGCCAACTCACCTACAAGGAAGAAGGTCTTGAATTGATCGTCGATCTGGGTGTTTGGTGGAAGCAACTCACTGGATTGCCGCTGCCGTTGGGCGTCAACGTGGTGCGAAAGGATCTCGGAGAGGAAGTCGTCCAAGATGTCAGTCGCTGCATGCGGGAAAGCATCACCGCCGGCCTTACCAACCGCGCTAAGGCTCTCGATTATGCCCTCCAGTTCGCTCGCGGCATGGACGTTTCGACGAGCGACGAGTTTGTAGGTATGTACGTGAACGAACGCACTCTCGATATGGGCGAAGAAGGCGTCGCGGCCATCAAGCTCCTCCTGAAAAAGGGCGCTGAAGCTGGGCTCGTTCCGAAGGTCGAAGTGGAAGTCGTCGATTAGGCGCACGTGACCCTCGACTACACCAAGGATATTGCGATCATTGCGGGCGGCATTGTCGCCCTCACGACCTTTTTTACTGGCGTCGTCGAGTATGCGCGACAGTCCAACTTACGTCGGGTGGAGTATTTCATTCAAATGCGCCGCCGATTCCTGGAAACCCCAAGCTTTCAAGAGATTCTGCGCCTGATCACCACAGATGATGTCGGACTGCGTAACGTGCCCATCCAAGATCGGCGAAATTTCGGCGGATTTCTTGAGGAAGTCGCGCTGATGATGAACTCAAAGCTGATCACTAAGCGCGTCGCCCGTTACATGTTTGGCCACTACGTCATCCTCACTGCGGACAGTGAACACTTTTGGCAAGGTTTGGATAGGGAAGGGGATTATTGGCAGCTCCTCAACTGGTTTGCCGACGAGCTGCGCAAGATGAAATCGGTTCGAATCGAACCGATGAAACTGCGAATCTAAAATCGCACGGCGAGACTGACGCTGTAGCCGCTCAACCCTGACTTCGAAGCCAGGCTCCCCGCAATCTCTAGCGACGGAGAAAAGGTTGAAAGCCCACTCGTGAGGGGGATCGCTACGCCAAGCTGCGACACAAAACCGTTTATCGATCCGAACTCGTGATTCCGAGCTTGGGCGGTGGCATATCCGACGCCGCCAAAGATCTCAAACTTTGATGCCGGCACCGAAGCTCGTCCAGTGAGCATGAAGCGATAGACATAGCCATCCAAATCGCTGCCGTGACTCAGCTGGCCACCTAGGAGAACGTCTCCGGTGAACGCGATGGTGACCAACGGGAGCTGCGTGAGAGGAAAATCAAATCCCAACTCTGGGCCCGCCAATTTTCTGGAGCCACTCACGCTGTCGATCGACCCACTCCAGCCATAACCCGCGCGCACCCGAATCCCGCCCAGGCCTGGAACTTGAGCCATCGCCGCGCCAGCGATCGCCACCGACATGCCCGCCACCAAGACTTCTTTTCTCATGTGTGTTTCCCTTAATCGTTTCCTATTTTTCAACGCATTATCGGGGATTGAGTTGCGAACGGCCACTCGACGACGTTGTTATGCGCCCCCGGATGACGGGCAGTTTGTTATGCCGAGCAAGGCCCAGGATGTACGAGAAACCTGGTGCGGATTGTTCGTCATTCCGAGCAAGCCCTAGCGCGTCGAGGAACCTGACTGGAGAGGTGAATTGCTTGGGGAGCGAGATAGCGGTCACACCCAGCAGCTACTTAATGAGCAAGAACCAACGCCAATCAGATCCCTCTTTCGAGCCGAAGGTCGGCTCGAACTCGGGATGACGAGGCGAAACTCGCAGAGCCGGAGCAAGCTCCGGCGGGACAAAGCGGTGACAAGTCACCGCAGTCCAAATCGGTTGCGAACTCGCGGCGGATCCGTGGCTTATTCGGAGTCGCTTCCGGCCCAAGGGGAGCTGTAATTGGGTGGCTCTTTGGTGATGCTGATGTCGTGGGGGTGGCTTTCACGAAGTCCGGCGTTGGTGATTTTGAGGAACTGAGCCGTCTCGCGAAGTTCTTCAAGGGTGTTCGCCCCGACATAGCCCATGCCGGATCGGAGGCCGCCAATGAGCTGGTTCATCGTCTCGCTGATCGGGCCTTTGTAAGGCACTCGTCCCTCGACCCCTTCAGGAACGATGACTCCGCCAGCCTCTTTGACCTGCATATACCGATCGCTGGAGCCTTGCTTGAGCGCACCCATAGAGCCCATGCCGCGGTACACCTTGTAAGCGCGGTTTCGATAAATTTCGATCTCGCCAGGGCTCTCTTCGCAACCCGCGAACATATTGCCCATCATCACCGAGGATGCTCCGGCCGCGAGGCATTTAACGACGTCGCCGCTGGAACGGATTCCGCCATCGGCGATCGTGGGAATTCCGAGTCGATTAGCCTCTTCACAGCATTCGAGGACGGCTTGAAATTGGGGTACGCCGACGCCCGCGACCACTCGGGTCGTGCAGATAGAGCCTGCGCCAATCCCAACCCTGAGGCCATCCGCTCCCAGGCCGTGCAAATCCCTGACGGCTTCCTTGGTGGCGACGTTTCCGGCGATCACCTTAAGGTCGGGAAGCCGCTTCTTGAGCATGGCGAGGCAGTCCATCACGCCACGGCTGTGCCCGTGAGCGGCATCGATGACGACGAAATCCACACCTGCTTCCAGCAGAGCTTTCGACCGTTCATAGGGCTCACGGAGCGCTCCGATGGCCGCTCCGGCACAAAGGCGACCCTTCTCGTCCTTCGTCGCAAGTGGGTGCCGCTTGACCTTTTGGATGTCTTTGATCGTGATCAGACCCTGTAGCCGCCCGTCTTTATCGACGATCGGCAGCTTCTCGATCCGGTGGTCGGCGAGAATTGCTTCTGCTTGGTCGAGTGTCGTGCCAACTGGCGCAGTGACCAAATTTGTGCTGGTCATCCTGCTGTTAATCGGTTTGGTGAACTCGCTTTCGAACCGAATATCGCGGTTGGTGAGAATTCCGACGAGCAGGCCAGTTGTGTCAACAATCGGGACACCACTGATATGAAATCGGTCCATCAGATCAATGGCGTCTTTGATCGACGCGCTAGGCTCAAGCTTGATGGGATTGGTGATGACGCCTGACTCGGACCTTTTGACGCGATCCACTTCTTCGGCTTGCTGCTCGATCGTCATGTTTCGGTGAATGACGCCGACGCCACCTTCTCGCGCAATGGCGATCGCAAGCCTTGCGTCCGTGACGGTGTCCATGGGGGCGGAAGCGATCGGGATTCTAAGCTCGATTCCGTGCAAGAAAGTCGTGGAGGTATTCACCTCGCTTGGTAAGACGTGGGTGCGTTGAGGAATTAAAAGAACATCGTCGAAGCTAAGACCTTCACGAAAAGCTGGCATTTGCCCTCCTAGGCTTTTCACTTCATTTTGACATGGGATTGCCTTCCAATGCCGACTCAGATGATGTAATATCCCTCGCGTGAACGACATTCATGCTTGGGTAACGACAGCCCCCGGTTTTGACGGCTGTCGAGTGGTAAGAGGTCTTGGCCTCGTTCGCGGTATCACCGTACGCAGCCGATCCGTTTTTGGAAATATCGGCGCAAGCCTCCAGAGCCTTGCTGGCGGCAACATCACCCTTTACACCGAGTTGGCGGAAGCCTCTCGTAAGGAAGCATACGAACTGATGATCCAACATGCAGTGGCGCTCGGAGCTAACGCGGTCATTGCCACTCGCTACGACGCGACCGAGATCGCTCAGGGGATCACGGAAATGGTTTGCTATGGCACTGCGGTCGTAATCGAGGCGATTCCTCAACAACAGCAACAGCAGCGACCGGTATAAAAACAATGAGGCTCTGGCAAATTGCCAGAGCCTCACCAATTCTAGACTGATCCGTTTTAAGCTGATTCGGCAGCGGCGGCTTTGTTAGCGGCTTTAGCTACGCGACTCATCCTGCGGGCGGCCTGATTCTTATGGATGATGCCTCTTTGAGCAGCTTTATCGAGCATCTTCTGCGCGAGGCTCAAGGCTGCGGTGGCTGACTGCTGATCCTCGCCAGCGGCTGCCACTTTGGCCTTCTTGACGTAGGTCTTCAGCGCGGTCTTGGTCGTCTTGTTGCGAACCGTACGCTTCGCGGTTCTGCGCAAATCTTTCTTGCTCGATTTCTTGTTTGCCATAGCTTAAATTGGTTAGGTGAAGGATTATACCTCTCTTTTCAAAGAGGGGAGCAGACTGACCCGCCCCTCCCCTTCGGTTTACTTCTTTACGAACTTCCTCTTTGTTTTATCGAACCCAAGCTCAACCTTCTTCGCGTCGAAGTGCCAGACAGGCGATCCGGATCGCTGATAGAAGCATTGATAGCTCGAGAGTAGGGAAGCCACTAAACGACGACTGGATCGGCGCACGACGTTAACCTCGGCCAGGATCGTAAGGTAATCCGCTCCCTTTGGCCAGTGCCCCATGACTTCCTGAAGAATTTCAAGAGTGGTCATGCCCTCGGCGCGAGTTCCGAGCTCGCGGAGTTCCTCGATTCGTTGACTGGAGATATAGACGATCGGGTCCGGCTGATCCATCCATTCAAAGTCAAACACGTTCGGCTTGCTGGTCTTCGTGAGGGTAAAGACGGCACCGCTTTCCACCGGCTGTTCGAACCACCAGTCGAACAGGTTGTACATGAGTCTTGCTTCCGTATTGATCCAGACCTGCAACTCTCGACCTGAAGGATCGACGAAAATCGCTTCCTGAATCTTGGGTTCTTGGTCGAGCCATCCTGTAGGAATCTGAGCAAGCGGGAAAGTGCCCAATTCGCGGTGAATCGACTTGAGCACCAGCCGAAGCTGCTCCGGCATATTTTTAGGCGCGGGCAGAATATCTTCGTCGAGAACGTCGGTGGCAAGCGGGTGTGACAGCAACTTGCGGAGCGAAGAACTGAGACCATCGTCAGTCAGTTCGACGTCGATCAGGTCGCCGTTCTCGTCCACCTGAGTCGTTTCCACGAATTGGAATGGCTCGGGAACTTCGTTGATGAAGTCCGGCTCCATTCCAAGCTTCTGGAATCGATCGCCGCCGACCCAAACAATGTTATTACTGGACTTCAGCGCGGCCATCAGGTTGGCCATATCATCTGGGAAGGTCTTGTTGCTGGGCGTAATCTCGTAATTTTCTTCGAGCAGCTTCGTGGCCGTGACCGAACCCGCAGCGGCGGCGATCTTGGCGGCCATCAGTTTTGCATCATCAGGCTTGATTTCGATTGGGGCAGCGTCGTCAACGTCGACCTGCGGAGCCAGGCGGTCAGCCAGTTTGACGGCGATATTCACCCACTTCTTCGCATCAGCTGCCGGATAGATCTTGCCATCGGGAGCATAGATGTAGCCATCCACCCGAATCGCCTGAGTGTAAAAGTCTCGCGTGTTGAAGATAAGGATGGATCGAGGATCATCGCTGTTCATCCCTTTCCAAAACGCCGCACCAAGGACCTTCAAATTGACCGGCGCAGTCGCTTTGACCGCCTTTTCCACTGCATCGGGAGCTCGAAAATCAAAGTCAGAGCCGAGCTTGTTAAAGACTTCCTCGACCTCTGCCGCGTTGACCCCGTTGGTCGCCAAGGCGCGATCGAAATTCTCATCCGTTGCCACAAACCCCCATTTCGTCAGGGAGATCAGGTCATTGGCAATTACGAAGGAGGAATCGTTCGTCGCAAGGCGCTCCACGAGTGGACGGACGGTGCTCTCGTCGGCTCTACGGATGCGGCACATCTCCTGCACCACCAGTTCAACCGGCATCGGACCGTTATATGCGTCGATCACGACTTCCATCGCTTGGGCAAATGGCCGTCCCGATCCGCTCAGCCGAGCGGCTGGGATCCAGCGGCGCTCGTGGTAAGCAAATCGCTCTGGGTTGGAAGCGAGCAGGGAGCGAACCGTGGCGAGTCCAATTCCCTCGTTGGAGAGCTTATCGGCAAGTTCACCGAGTTTCACTGCCGACTCCATGATGGTCAGCTTTTCGAGAATGAGGCGATCGACGTAAGAACGTGCGAACTGCTCTTCCGGCTTGATTTCAATTGTTTTTGCCAAGTGGGGATTCCTCTGCAGATGTCGAGACCAAAGCACGACAAGAAGGCGCGAGATGGCTCACGCGAATCAGTATTTTACCCGTTCGGAGCACCAAAATATTTGCTGTTCGCCCATCACTGTGGGGTGAGGTGCCTACCAAACTCTAGGAGGCTCTGTCTAGCTTGCCGAATGAAAGAGCTGCCGTGGTGGCAGCGACTGCAGATGCATCATTTTATAAATCGAGACCTAATTTCAGGGCTCAATTTCCCGCGTCTCCTATATCATATAGCCATGAAGCGAGCGTTCACGCTGATCGAGCTTTTGGTAGTTATCGCAATCATTGCGATCCTGGCTGCCATTCTGTTTCCCGTTTTTGCAAGGGCCAAAGCAGCAGCGAAGAAGACCGCATGCCTTCAAAACCTTCATCAAATTGGGCTTTCGATCGTCACGTACATGAACGATTACGATGATGTGTTTCCACATGCGATCGATGCGTCGGATCGTTACGCCCCCGAAATCTGGGCGGCTTCTCCCGACTTCCAAGCTGAAATACCGCACATGCCCCTGCTGAGCGAGGTGCTCCAGCAGTACCTCAAGAGCAAGGATGTTTTTCACTGCCCAAGTGACACGGGGACTCAGATGCTCGACAATCACTATCCGGTGCAATTCCAGACCGCACCATCGATGTACAGCGTGTATCAGTCGAGTTATTTCTTCCGAACAGAGATCGCTTTTCGTGCCTTTACCCAAACCGGATTTATGCTGCCAGCCTCCGTGAATGTTCTATTCGACGGGGCCGGGCACTGGCACGGAAGTTCGCGAGCCCTTGCGCCCAGCGATGATCCCAATACTTACTTCAATCTGCTCAAAGAATATCGGTACAACACCCTCTTTGGTGATTTCCACGCAAAATCGCTACCCTATGCCCAGCTGCAGCAGGCTTGGGCAGTTCAACTCTAAACAGCGCGGGTTGATCCGATCAAATTTCGAGTTTGCTCGTCCAATTTGGTAGGAGATTTAGATGAGAAAGCTCGCAACACTTCTGCTGGTTGTCGTATCCGCCATCGCCATCGGGCAAGAGGTCATTGTCAACGGCAATGCCGGTCTCAATGCTGATTCGTCTTACAACCGGCTTTATTCTACGAAGACCGTAAAGACCTTCAAGGGCGTGGTCACGGGAATACAATCCGCACCTCCGATGAACGGAGTTGGCAATGTGGTCACCTATGTCGTGAAAGCTCAAAATGGAGGCACCGCCATTGTCGATGTGGGCCCCGAATGGTTCGTGAACAACCAGAAAACCCGAATCAAGATGAAGGATCGAGTCCAGGTGACAGGGTCGAAGGTGCTGGTCGATGGGCGCGGCATTATTATCGCGGAAATGATCGTCAAGGAAAAAGGCAAGGAAGTGCTGACGCTTCGAGCTCCAGATGGCCGACCTTATTGGGATGCGGTGGCAGGCTCCAGTTATGTTGAGCCTTCAAATGTCGACACCCGTGTTCTCGCAGGGCAAATTATTCGATTCGGAACGTTCCAGGATGGAACAGCCGGTCTGGTTGAAACCCTAACCCTTCGCACCGACGAAGGCGATGTGATGGTTGCGCTCGCTCCGGACTGGTACCTCAAGCGTCAAGATATGCAAGTCGCTCTCGGAGACAACATCCGAATCTACACCTACAACACCAATGCGGTGCCCGTACAGACGGGTAACGGGTTGCCCGGCTCACCGATCGTGTATGCAACGAACGTCTACCGCGGCGGGAACGTGATTCTTCTGCGAAACGGCGATGGCAGTCCGCGGTGGTATCCAATCGGCCGGTGACTTAGATCGTTGATTCGATTCGTCTCCCAAGCTCCGGTTCGGTCCTGGACCGGAGCTGAACATTTGCCCGTCTCGCTAACCTGATTGGACGCTTGACCGCGTATAATGGCTTGACGCTTCGGGAGTTTTCTTAATTGGCGGGAGTTACTTTCAACGACATATCCAAGATCTTCGGCAAAGATGTCCACGCTGTCGATCAACTCAATCTCGAGATTAAGGACAAGGAGTTTATGGTCCTCGTCGGACCGTCTGGATGCGGCAAAACTACCGCGTTGCGGATGGTTGCCGGGCTAGAAGAAGCGAGTTCGGGCGACATCATGATTGGTGACCGACGGGTGAACGATGTGCCCCCGAAAGATCGCGATATTGCGATGGTGTTTCAGAATTACGCGCTGTATCCGCACATGAACGTGTACGATAACATCGCATTCGGGCTTCGACTGCGCGAGCTGAAGAGCTTTTTCTGGCAAATCACGCACTGGAGCGAAGCTCAAAAGATCCGAGCGGACATCGATGTTCGAGTCAAAGAAGTGGCGAAGATGCTGGATATCGACCGCTATCTTGGACGTCGGCCCAAGGAACTCTCCGGCGGCCAGCGACAGCGGGTGGCGCTGGCGCGCGCCATCGTCCGCAAGCCCAAAGTCTTCCTGATGGATGAGCCATTGTCTAACCTCGATGCGAAACTTCGTATCCAGACGCGGGCCGAGCTGATCCGTCTACATCGTGCGCTTGGGATCACGACGATTTACGTGACCCATGATCAGGTGGAAGCCATGACGATGGGGCAAAGAATGGCTATCATGCGTGATGGCAAGCTCCAGCAGTGCGATGTGCCAGAAACTGTCTACAACTTTCCCGCAAACAAATTTGTCGCTGGCTTCATCGGCTCTCCTCCGATGAACTTTATTGATGCTAAAATTCTCGATGGATTTGTTGACGCAGGGCCGCTGAAGCTGCCGCTCAACGAGGGCCATCCCGCACGAGCAAAGAAGAATGAGCCGGTGATTCTCGGCATCCGGCCAGAAATGATTTTTGATAAAGAACTGCCAGGCTCCCTGGATTCGAGTAATTCGCACCCGTTCAAGGCTCGGGTCGAGGTACTGGAGCCGCTCGGGCCGGAATATGTGGCCTACCTAAAGGTGGGTGAGCATAACATCATCGCAACGATCGATACTGGAACTGCGATCCGGGAAGGGGACGAGGCCGAGTTTCTCATCAACCTCGATGCGCTACACCTCTTCGATGCCGAAACGGAGCAGGCGATTCGGCCATCGGCGCGCCAGAGTGAGGCCGGAGCCTCACCCGTTGGCAGCACCTCTTAGTGCCTGATGAACTGATAGTAGCGTTGGCCGTTCTTGGTGACGGTCCTCCGATCGTACCGGTGTCCATCTCGGTAGAAATAAGGCTGACTGAAGAAGTAAGCCCTTCCTCGCTGCAGTGAACTCTGGCTCTTGCGATCTTGCTCGTAGCGATAAAGCGAGTACAGCGCCCCGGCGGCTCCTGCGAAGGTGAGGGTGTTGTCCTTCTTTAGCAGTCCGAGAACTCCAACGAGGCCCGCGCCGATAGCGAGGTTGCGCCACTCATTCTTGGTTTGCTGTCGTCGGTCTATTTCACGTTGGGTGCTCGATCCGCGATAGAAATTCGGGTTCTGGTGCCTTATATCGGCTTCATAGATTTGACGTTGGCGTCTGCGGTCTGCTTCGCGTCTGGACTCCATGTCCCTTCGCAAGCGTTCCTGGCGGGCGCGGTCTTCTTCGAATCTACGCCTGTCGTCTTGCTGGCGACGATCGTCGTGTCTCCGATCCTTGTCCCACCCTTTATTATCTTTGCGATTCTTTGGTGGCTTCGGCTTCGAGTTACGGTCATGTTTGCCTTGATCGTGCCTACCTGGTCCTCGTTGCGCAGACGCGGAAATCGGTGCAAACGTCAACGCGGTCAATGCGAGTCCGGTTAAAACTGTTCCAAATGTGTTTTTCATTTGAACCTCCTGTGGGTATACGGTTCAGACCTTAGAGTTGGTCACACTATTTGGACGCCAAAGTTATGAAGTTTGGGTGAGCTTATCGGCCCGAGGCTTCTCATAGCGAGTGAGTTGGGGCGAAAGTGAACCCTATGGGAGGTGCCGCCATTAGCTAGCAAGCACACTCCCACTTGGCAACGTAGATGATGACGTCGCTATTTCTTGTCGATCGAGACTAATTCCAGCTCAAAAACAAGCGTAGCGTTCGGCGGGATTACGCCTCCCGCGCCTTTTGCACCATAGCCGAGATCAGCGGGAATGGTCACGGTCCGCTTGCCTCCTACTTTCATGCCCGAAATTCCAAGATCAAAGCCTTTGATCACCTGACCTGAGCCCAAGGTAACGGTCAGGGGCTGGCCTCGATCCAAGCTGCTGTCGAACTTCTTCCCATCGGGGAACTTACCGGTGTAATGAACGTGGACGGTGTCTCCATCTTTGGCTTCGGGACCCGTTCCTTTGACCGTGTCTTCTATCTTGAGCAATTTAATATCCTTCTTTCGTTGTTCTGCGAGTTCGGCCTTGGTCTTGATGCCGACAGCTTCGATCTCGAAAATCAGTGTGGAATGAGCCGGAATTGGGCCAGCCGGCACATCTCCGTAACCCATGTTCGGCGGAATCGTAATTTTACGCTTCTCTCCCGCTTTGATGTCCTTCAACCCTTCGGTAAAACCTTGAATCAGCTTGGTTCTGCCAACAATCACAGGAATCGGAGTCTGTCGAGTGTAGCTCTCATCGAAAACCACACCGTTCAAGAACGTTCCTCGGTAATTGACGTCAACAAGATCCCCGGCAACCGCGCTCGGGCCTTTCCCTTCGGCGATGCGCTCCACCTTTAAATCCTCCTTATCGCCAGGGTGCTCGACTTTAAGAAGATCGACTTCGAAAGTTAGAGTGGATTTGGCAGGAATTTCCCCAACTTGGCTATCGCCATAAGCCAGATCGGGAGGGATGACCAACTTTCGCTTTCCGCCGACCTTCATCCCGGTGAATCCTTCTTCCCAGCCCTTGATGACCTGCCCGGCACCGATGGTAAACACAAACGGAGCCTTGCCTTTGCTGCTATCGAACTGTTTGCCATCTGGCAACGTGCCCACATATTCGACAGTGACGATATCGTTCGGTTTGGCTTCCGCGCCAGTTCCAGTCGTCAGATCGGTGATTTGGACCTTGGACCCTTGAAAAAATAAAGCCACCGAAACGGCGGCCGCAAGTAGAGACATTTTTTGAGCGTACCTCCAGGCGTTTGTACGCCCAGAGATTCGACGCTTGGAGCGAGCAGATTATCGCGCCTTTTTCTTCTTAGTCGCCACGGGTTTCGCAGCTTCCGCAAACTTCAGGTTGTCCAATGCGATCGTGATTTCCTTTCTCGCAGCATTGTAGGTGATGCTGTACGAACCGGGATAGTAGCCGCTCAGCTCGTAAGCTTTCGCCACCGGGAGATTCTGAGAAAAATCCGGCTTCGAATCCAGAAAGGCTTTCGTGACCATGGGCTCCCAAAAAGCGGTTTTGCCGTTGTAGGTGCCGAACAACATTGTCGAGGTGAATGGCTTTCCGCCGAGTTCGGGAGCGAGGGCGGGACTAATCCAGTGCGCCCCCATATTGGGAACAATCGTATCTGGCGGCAAGAAAAATCCGGCCGGAACGAATTGTGGGGCTGGCTTCTTTTGGCAGCGCGCGAGGTCAGCGCCAGTAGCCGTGATACCGCTCACGGTTTCTTTCGAGATCGTGAAAAAGTGAAAGTCGAAGTGAGGCTTATCGTAAAGAGGTGCAGGAGGATGTCCTACCGGATTCCATTCCATCTCAACGTGATCGAACGGGTAATTGCGAACCTCCTTCGGGAGTTCCAGCTTCCATGATTCCATCGGCATCGCGTCCTTGATGTCCTCGACACTGGGCAAGCCTTCCAGGGCGCTCTCAGTAAGCGTAATGCCGATCGATTCCGGCTTCTTCGTCTTCTTATCGAACTTTGCCCAGGTAAACGCCATGCCGTTTCCGACGGCAACGGGGGTACCGAACACATAACCTTTCTTGCAATTCGGGCAAGCGGTCGCACTCGCGGTAGCCAATCCAATGGCAATGACCATCCATGTAATTTTCTCGTTCATCGTGAAATTTCTCCACCGAAGAGATTGGCAGGGCTGCAACAGAACTGCAATGGCCTAGGACTGACCGCCTAGGACCGAAGACTAAAGAGACCCATTCAGCTTGCTCATCAGAGCATCGAACGCATAAGGGGGCATGGGAATCGTTTTGCCTAGCAGCTTCGAAATCATGAGCATTTGGGCCACCCGCTCAAGCGTTTCCATCCGATAGAGTGCATCCCAAACATCCTTGCCCATCGTGGCGGCTCCGTGGTGACTCAACAGAAAAGTCTTATGATCGGGGATCAGGGGGACGAGATTATCCGGAACCTCGTGCGTGCCGGGCAGGCTGAAGTTGACGGTGGCGACGCTGCCGAGCACGTACATGGATTCCGGCAGAACGTCGTCGGGTATGTCTTCGCCTGCGAGGGTGAACGCGGTTGCGATTGGAGGGTGGGCGTGGATGACGGCTTGACAGTCCTTTCGATCCTGAAGAATGCGCAGATGAAGCTTGATTTCGGAGCTTGGGACACCGTCCCCCACGGGATTTCCGGCGTTGTCGATGACGACGAGATCTCTAGGCTGCATATGGCCTTTGCTCAAGCCGCTTGGTGTGCAAAGGATCCTCTGCGAACTCAGTCGGACAGAAATATTTCCTTCCGTGGCACCAATCAGGTTCTTTGCCCAGAGCCGGCGTCCGACTTCGCAAATTTCCGCCCGTAGCTTCAGGTCATTCATGGGCACCCCCACTTTCTCGCGCACGCACAAATGGGGGCAGGCAAGGGAAGGCGCGATTCCACGCATGAAGTATGGCTGGTAATGTGCACGACCATCACGGGAGCAAGGCGACCGAGAGCCTTCTTGCCACCTGAGCGTCGAACTCAGGTGGCAGATCTTACTAGGGCAAGGGAAGACTCAGCGCTTCGAGATAAGAGCGAAGCTTCTTGATACGATCGGGTGAATTCAAGTCAAGATTAAAGGGACGCCCCCGCGTATCCACGATAATGCCGACTTGCCCATCGATAAGGTTGGTCGTGCTGTCTCGCTTGCCCTTCATGTCGTCGAAAAGTCGCGCCGTGACCGTCTTCCCCATTCCGCCGCCGACGTCAAACGTCTTTGCGGGCTCGACGACCAACTCTTTCGTCTGATCGGTGTTGATCGGGATGACACGAATCTCGCCGAAGGGAACGCTCACGTCGATGCCGTTGCCCTTGATCGTCACGCAAGGCTCGCCATCCTTGCCTAGACCAACCGGGGCGACTAACGTTCCGATGCGGACGATGCAGTCCCGCTCGAACACCTCTCTTGCCGCCTCGTAGTGATGCTCGGAAAGGACGCCGAGATGCGGCATCATGAAAATCGAGTCCACCGTCAGCATCGTAATGCCCTCCGGCTGGTAGGCATCCATCATCATCAGGGCGGACTGCGCACGCTTGGGAGCGTGTGAGAGAACACCGCCAGAGCCGATGATCATATCGAGCTCCATCATGTTCACGAGCGTGCTGCCTCCGCCTCCCTGATTGAAGACATCACCAATGCTTCGCTGCTGCTGAACGCCCATCAGTCCGCGAGCGAGTGATTTGTGATGCAGGAAAGCCAGACGCAGCGCTTCGCGCGAGACCGCATGCTCGATAAGAAGATCTTCGTAAGTTTGAGGAATCGTTGTTGGACGAATCATTTTGTTGCGAAGACGATTGCGAACTTCCGCCGGATCGATTTCGAAGGGCAGCCAGCGCGCGATATTCTCCGCGCCCGCCTCTTTGAGCACGTTACAAATCGAGTAGCTCATTCCGAGGTTAGCGCTAACCGTACGGTTATAGATGCGCTCGCCATCCGGAGCCTTGAACACCGAGAATACGTCCGTGGTCGCGCCTCCGATGTCCACGCCAAGCAGATTGATACCTTCATTCTGCGCATACTCTTTGAGCAGCTTGCCCACCGCGTTCGGAGTCGCCATGACCTCTTCGCTAGCCCATTCGAGCAGCTTTGAGTATCCCGGTGCCTGCTGCATGACATGCTGCAGGAACATCTCGTGAATCTCCTCACGAGCGGGCCCCAAATTTTCCTTGTCCAGAGTCGGACGCAGGTTATCAACAGCATGCATCTCGATGCCTTCACCCAAGACCGAGTTCACGTCGCTTCGCGCATCCTTATTGCCCGCGTAGATAATCGGAAGTTTCATGTCTCCAAAACGAGGCTTCGGATCGGCGCGCCGGATGACTTCGGCCATTTCCTTGAGGTGCGAGGTTGTCCCGCCGTCGGTTCCGCCCGACATCAAGATGATGTCGGGTCGGAGCTGGCGAAGCCGTTCCACCTTTTGATAGTCTTTGCGACCATCATCCACCGCGAGCGTGTCCATCAGGATTGCTCCAGCGCCCAAGGCGGCTCTTTCTGCGGATTCCGCCGACATCGCCTTGACGACACCGGCAACCATCATCTGCAGGCCACCGCCCGCGGAACTCGTGCTGACATACATGTCCGAAGCTTCGTTGTCTACACTTCGCTTGTCGCTGGTTTTCCCTTCCTTTTCCAACCGCCAGACTTGATCTCCCTTCAACAGTTTGCGCCGGCCTTTCTCATAGCCGTCGGGCACGCTGGTTTCCGTAATTTCCTCCAGCTCTGTAACTGAATTCAAGACGCCAATGGTTACATCTTCAAAGGGTCGCTCGACAGTCGTCGGAGCTTCACCACGAGCAACGAGGCGGTACTCGCCCTTCGCGTTCTGCTCGATCAAAATGGCTTTGGTGGTCGTAGATCCGCAGTCGGTCGCGACGATGCGGCGGATGTCTTTGGACATAGCTGATTATGGCTTGCGATGCGGAAGCCGCACAAGCAGGATCTATATAAGACGATACAAATCTTTCCATCGCTCGTCTCTCAAGTTGTGAATTTTCGATCGACCACATCGCTTGTCATCGCAGTCGGAGTCTTGGCGCTTGCTTTCGGTCAGCAGACCGGAAAGCCGGACATTAACGATCGAGTCGTGATATTGGAGAAGCAGGTGATCGCGCTCGATGCCCGAATCGACGTGCTTGAGGCGAAACTCGATGGCACCTACCAAGCAGGCTTACCTTACGATTCGCTGGGCGTTCCGATGAAGGTGACAGTTGTCGACCCTCGCAACGCCATGGTTTATCTGGAGGATGGCAGCGCCTGGGTGCTAAAGCCCGGCTCGCCTGGCCTCATGACTGACGGATATAAGAGTTGCTTCGTCTATGCCAATTTCGATCGTGACGCGCCATTCCGCCTCGTGCTCGAGAACGAGTATGCGCCCGTAACCCACGTGTTCGCCCGTTATATCGGCGGCAAGAAGAAGGGATAGGGCTCGCCGCTTTAGGCCTCAAGACTTGGGCTGCAGTTCGCACGAGTCCCTGGCTGCCCCGTCTTGAGGCATATCAATCCGCTTGTCCAAGCCTCAAGACGGGCAAAGGCTGAAATTTGAACGACGCCTGCCCAAGTCTTGAGGCATATCAAACCTGCTCATAATGTTTGAATGGCTCGGTATCGGCATTACCGCAATCCCAAGCAAGCTGGAGTGCCGGTTTTCGTCACCACCACGGTGCTCGACTTCATTCATGCATTCCACCGAGAGCAAGTGCGGGATGCGATGGTATTCCATCTGCTGCGGGAGTGCCGATTGCAAAAGGCGGTGCTTTATGGCTATGTTGTGATGCCCCACCACCTGCACCTTCTCCTCCGTCCAGCGCCGGATGATTCAATTTCAGCCTTTATGAAGCTCTTCAAGCCGAACACGTCACGGGAAATTCTAAAGCTCCTCACGCCTGCTGAGACCGCAATGTTTGATGAGCAAAGGGGACTCAACGGCAACACGTTCTGGCAACGCTCCTTTCGCAGCATCGTCATTGAGAGCGAGGAGATGTTGCAGCAGAAGGTGGCTTATATTCATCAGAATCCGGTGCGAGCCGGATATGTTGAGACCGAAGAGGACTATCGCTGGTCGAGCGCTCGAGGATATTTGTCAGGATTGGTGTCGGAGACATCTGGCATCGATTACGTGCGTGCGGCGGATAGCCTCAAGACTTGGGCTGCAACTCACCAGAGCCTCGGCTACCGCCGTCTTGAGGCATTTTAAAGTGTTCGCCACCCGCCATGGAGCGTGGCAGGGCATCCTAACTAGAGAGCGCCGCATGCGCGGTAAACTAGAAGGAACGCCTCAGTTCCTTCAACGGCGCAGGACGAGTCAAAGCGCGACGCGCGAGGAGCTTTCTCTTGGCCAAACAAGCCACCAAAGACGTCACTGAAACCCCTGCAGAACTTGAGCAATATTATCGCGAGATGGTGTTTCTCCGCCACTTCGAGGAGAAATGCAATTTTGCCTACCGATCCGGTAACGCGTTCGGCTACATGCACACCTACATCGGCATGGAAGCGCTGGCGGTGGGCTGGATCAACTCGATCCGCAAGGGTGAGGATTATCTGATTACTGCCTATCGCGATCACCCGCACGCGATTTTGCTCGGTGTGGATCCGGTCGCGGTCATGGCCGAAATTATGGGTCGAAGCGGCGGCACATCCCGCGGAAAAGGTGGATCGATGCACCTTTATTCCAAGGAACATGGACTTTACGGCGGGTGGGGGATTGTCGGCGGGCATGTGCCGCTCGGCACCGGCCTCGCGTTTTCGAGCTGGTATCGTGGCGACGACAAGGTGACCTTGAACTTCATGGGTGATGGCGCGGCGAACGCCGGCGTGGTCTTCGAGAGCCTCAACATGGCCGGCCTGTGGGATCTCCCGTGCATCTACATCATCGAGAACAACATGTTCGCCATGGGAACCCGACTGGAGTACCACGCGGCGGACACCGAGATGTGGAAGCGCGGACTTGCCTTCGACATCAAGAGTGAGCGGCTGGACGGCATGGATGTGCTGCAGATGAAAAAGGATGCTCAGCGCATCGTCGACTGGGTTCGGGAAAACAAGAAACCTTACTTCGTCGAAGTGATGTGCTACCGCTATGCGGGGCACGGCGCGGCGGACAATGATCGCCAGCTCTACCGCACGAAGGAAGAGGAAACGCAGTACAACGCACAGGATCCGATCAAGAAGCTGGAAACAGTGTTGCTGGAGCGAAATGTGATGACGAAGGAGAAGATGGAGGCGATCGAGGCCGACATCATCGCCGAGGTGGACAAGATCTACGAGGCCGCGCTACAGTCTCCGGATCCCGAGCCGGACGAGGTTTACGACAACGTCTACACCGACATGGACACGGAGAAGGGACACTAATGGGGCACCGCCAGTCGTCAGTCGACAGTCACCAGATTTCAGTGAACGGATGCAGAACCATTCACCACTCACCATTCACCATCCTCCTTCCTAGCACCGGAGGTGCTCTCTAATGCCTACCATGACTTATCGCGACGCCCTTCGCCAAGCAATCAGCGACGAGATCGAGCGTGATGACGACGTGTTCATCATGGGTGAGGATATTGGCCGCTATGAGGGAACGTTCAAGGTCACGAAGGGGCTCTTTCCGAAGTACGGCATGAAGCGCTGTCTCGACACGCCGATCACCGAACCGGGTTTCACCGGCATCGCGATTGGCGCGGCGATGGCCGGCTTGCGGCCGATTGTCGAGATGATGACGATGTCCTTCTCTATCCTCGCGCTGGATCAGATCATCAACCACGCCGCCAAGATCCACTATATGACGAATGGTCAGATTACTTGTCCTCTGGTCATTCGCGGACCGGGGGGCGCGGCGAAACAACTTTCTGCCCAGCACTCGCACTCGCTCGAGGGCTGGTACGCCCACGTTCCTGGACTTAAGGTCGTATGTCCGGCAACTCCAGCTGACGTTTATGGGATGTTGAAGACGGCCGTGCGAGACAACAATCCCGTCATCTTCCACGAGAATCCGACCGTTTACGGCATCAAAGGCGACATTCCCGATGATCCGGATTTCACCGTTCCCTTCGGGCAGGCGAAGGTCATGCGCGAAGGCGCGGATGTGTCGCTGATCGCTTACTCTCGCATGATGCACACCTCGTTAGCGGCTGCAGAGATCTTGGAGAAGGACGGAATCCACTGCGAGGTGGTCGACGTACGCTCCCTGCTTCCCCTCGACACCGAGACAATCTACAACTCGGTACGCAAAACGCATCGGGCGGTGGTGGTATATGAGGATTGGAAGAGTGGCGGCTTCGGCGCGGAAATTGCGGCACGCATCGGAGAGGATTGCTTCGACGACCTGGATGCCCCGGTCGGACGCGTCGGCGGCTTGAACGTGCCGATGCCGTACAACCGCGTGCTCGAGTTGCAGGCAATTCCGAACGAGAACGACATCGTCGCCGCCGTTCGGAAGTTCGCATAGTTAAATCGTAAAGTAGAAGGTCGCACCCTCGCCGGGGCGGCCTTCCGCCCAAATTCGCCCGCCGTGGCGCTCGATGATGCGCTTTGCATTGGCCAGCCCGATGCCCGTGCCCGGGTATTCGCCATCGCGGTGAAGCCGCTCGAAAGGCCGGAAAACCCGCTCGGCGTACTGCATCTCGAAGCCGATGCCGCGGTTCTTCACAAAGAAAACCTCTACGCCGTCCTGAACGTCTTTGCCAATCCTCACCTGCGGGTCTTGATCCGCAGTGCGGTACTTACAGCCGTTCTCAATCAAGATGGTGTAGACCATCTCCATCAGGTTCGGATCGACCTTACCGCTCATGCCCTCCTCGATTTCGACATCAAGCTTCTCGCAGGGCCAACTATGAGATTCCAGCCGTTCGGCACACACGCGGGCAAGGCGGCTCAGATTGGTTTGCTGTTTGCGCAAGTCTTGTCGGCCTAGCCTGGCGAATCGCAGCAGATCGTCGACTAGGTTGGCCATCTTTAGTGCGTTCGATTCGATGCTGAGCAGCCGCTCTCGAATCGGGCGCGAAACCTCTTCACCGTACTCTTCAAGAATGATTCGGCTGTTGCCAACCATGCCGCGAAGAGGTGTGCGGAGGTCGTGCGATACGGAGTAGGTGAAGCCATTCAGCTCATCGACCGCCCTTTGTAGCGCGCTGGTGCGCTCGTCGACTCGGCGCTCCAGTTGTGTGTTGAGGCTCGTAAGCTCCGCTTCGAGAATGAGGATTCGCAGATCGGCTGCGACGCTGATCTCAGCCTCGCTCCAAGGCTTGCATTGATTGCGCACTGTTTCCTGCCAAGCTTCGAAGGAGCTGCGCGGCTCCAGGCCACGGCCAGCGTCCGAGCTAGTTACTGCTTTATCGGGATTTCCTGCCCAAGTGACCGTTTGAACGAGTTCCGGCCGGAACCAGATCACATGGTTCGACTGCGCACGTGAATGACAGATTGCGAGCAGCCCGGATGCAGACGAGGTGTAGCGCTGAGCTTCCGGGAAAAGACTTGACAGCGAGTTCACCGCAAAGGGTGTTTTCCAACACTTGTCACCGATCCAGCGAACGATTCGCTGGATCTCTTCCGTGCTTGGAGTAGCCCCGATGAGGTGGCACTTGCCATCCTCGATCACCGCTGCGCCAGTTGCATTCACGAGGTCCAGAAGCTCCATCCCCCGAGAGACGAGCCCCGTGCCCGCGCTCTCCGCATCCGACATTCCTCGTCCGAGATCCTTCAGAATTGCGCGGCCACGACGATAGAAGTTCTCGTTCTGCTTGTGCTCTAGCGATCCGATCTGCAGCGAGACAATCTGGCCGATCAGCTCACATGACTCTCGCAGCTTCTTGGAGCCATACCAAGGCGACATGTGGTGACAGGCGATCAAACCCCAGAGCTTGTCATCTTTAACCAAGCTGATCGACATGGAAGACCGGACCCCCATGTTCTTCAAGTATTGGACATGGATCGGCGAAACGCTTCGAAGGCTGCAGTCGCTTAGATCGAGCGGCTTGTTCTCACCCGTTGAAAGAATTGGTGAAGGAGTGTAATTAACGTCTGCGACAAGCCGCGTCCAATTGCGAACGTAAAGCGCGCGTGCCTGGTTGGGGATATCGGAAGCGGGGAAGTGCTGACCCTCATACGAATGTAGGTGATCAGCTTTGGCTTCTGCGACGACGGTTCCCGTCTCATCCGCCAAGAACCGATACACCATCACTCGATCGAAGCCACACAGGTTTCGGATGTGGGAGGCGACCGTCTCGGCTAGATCTCGGATCCCAATGCTGCTTCGGAACGCATTGACCGAATCGCTCAGCGTGCTATAGATCGTGCTGGCATCGGGTCCCCCTACTGGCTCGAACTCGTAAATCGTGCCCTCAGGCGAGCTGTGCCGCGTTTCCTCGTAGTCACGTCCGCCGAGGTTGACGGTCCCCTCCCCGTGCGGAGGAATGATCTCGGCAAGTGCTCTATTCAAGCACGACCGCGGTTCGCGCCCCAGAATCTGCCCAGCGCTCGCGCTGATCTGTCGAATGAT
>JAEVZK010000095.1 GCA_023392285.1 Armatimonadota bacterium
CCTTTGCGACGATCGACGATTCAAAGAGGCATGTCGACACGCCCGATGATCGCCTTTCAAGCGTCAACTTTGCGACGCTGACCCGCCAGACACGTGTGCTTAACGTGCTCTTTCATCATCTTCTCAATGATCCTTTAGACAAATTAGGAGTGAACACGCTCCCGATCAATCCGTCGAGCCCTTCCCGTCTCAGCCTGATCGGCGGCTTTGCTCGGGCTGCTGGCTACATTGCTTCATTCGACCCAACGAGGAGCCTTCTTCCGGATTCCCGAATTCCCAACTCTCTGGCCGTGAACATCCTTGGCAAGAAGAGCTTGATGGGGGTCAGGGGAAATCAAGTGCAGCTTACGCAAGGACCCGAGGCGAGGTACGAGTTCGTCGGCCTTCCAACGATCAGCGACTACGCCACTAGAGAGAAGCCACCGACAGTCATAGTGGGCTACCACTTGGATCCTAGAACCGGAAAGATCGACTATGCTCCCGACGACGGCGTCTTTGGTTTTGATGTCTATCCTTATCTCGGTGAATTAAAGGTTTCGGAGCGACAATCGCCGGTGGTCCTTTTCCCCTGTGTGGCCACAAACGTTTTCGGTCTTGTTGATCCACAGGAGTTGGTTCCGCTCTTGTCGACGCAAGTAATCGATCCGGAGGGCGGTGGCCGCCCTAACAGCTACGGATTTTCGCGTTCTTTTTTTGACGCTACTTCCGCCACAGAGGTCGACGACACTGGCGTTATCTTCACGAAGCCTGGACAAAGAATTCAGTTGATCGCGGGAAACGATACGGAGCCCGTAAGGTTGCTTCTGCTCAACTCGACCCAATCTAACGTCGAGGGCTCTGGATATCTCTTGGACGGTACGTCGCTCGGGGACATCTCGACTCTAACCGCTCGCGATTTATGCGTCCTTAATCAATCGCGAGTGGATCGCTTCAGTCGTTACCGGATGCTTCCAGCCGGAATTCTTGAGCAGCACCGGAGTGCTTTGGCCGAATTGGATCGGGCTGAGGAAGCGCGCGAGCAGAAGGATTGGGCTGGCGAGAAAGCTCACGCGCGGGCGGCATGGGCTTTGGCAATCCGCATCCATCCGATATTGAAGCAGACCGCGAATGATGCAGTCAATGGAGTCATTTTCTACTCATTCCTGCTGATTCCTTTCAGCTATTTCGTCGAGAGACTGCTGTTCGGCCGGCGATCCTTAGGCGCTCAGTTGCTAGTCGGGGTGCTTGTATTCATCGCATCCTTCGCGCTGCTGCGGGCCATCCATCCAGCGTTTGATCTCGTGAGCAGCCCCTTCATGATCTTCATTGGGTTTGTCATGGGATCGTTGAGTGTGCTCGTCGCCGCGTTTATCCTGGGCAAATTCGAGAGCGCGCTCCGGGAAGTGAAGCAGAACCGCACAGGAATTCGCGAGATCGACCTCAAACGGGGCAACGTGGCTGCCGCCGCGATCAGCCTCGGGATTTCCAATCTCCGTCGGCGCAAAGCCCGTACGGTTCTGACAACCTTAACCTTGGCCGTGATGACGTTCATCGTCCTTAGCTTTACCTCGGTCGTCCCCGAAGTCCGGTTAAGTGAGGTGCCAAGCCCCAATCAAGCCTCCTACCCTGGCCTTCTGCTCCGCGAGCCTGGGCTAGAGAGCTTGAAGCTGACGAGTTACCGTGCGTTGGCAAACGAATTCAGGACGGACTCGCATCTTTCTCGCCGGGTGTACACCTATGGGCCCGACATGATGCAAGGCAGCGCCATGACCATTTCAGCCAACGGGAAGTATGCAGACGTCAGCGCCGTCGAAGGTCTCGATCCGGCAGAACGGTACCTGACAAAGCCCAATCGCGCTCTGATCTCCGGCGATTGGTTTGAGGAGGGGGATGAACAGCAAGCCATCCTGCCGCAAAGCCTTGCATCAAAGTTGGGCGTTCGTCTCGGTGATCCCATCTCATATATGGGAGAGTCGTTCACGGTGAGGGGAATTTATGACTCTGGGAAGATGGCGAACATTACCGACTTGGACGGAGAAAGCATTCTGCCGCCCGACTTCTCATTGTCGCGCAAAGCGCAAAGTGACAGTCGCAGCCAAACCCGCGCTTTCCGCCAATTCGTGAGGCTCGACCCTTCCGTCTGCTTCTTCATTCCGGCTGAGGCAGCGCTCCGCCTCGGGGGTGAATTGAGAACTCTCGGGGTGGCCTTTGATTCTGCCGAGCGGTCAGCTTCAGCACTAAGCTCGCTCATGCCGCGCCT
Organism: Armatimonadota bacterium; assembly: GCA_023392285.1. Taxonomy (GTDB): domain Bacteria; phylum Armatimonadota; class Fimbriimonadia; order Fimbriimonadales; family Fimbriimonadaceae; genus JAEVZK01. Next base: position 2,240 of record JAEVZK010000095.1, read on the forward strand.
TCGCATGAACCTTTATGGCACCGTGCCAGGCGCCAAGGGACCCGAGGTGAGGCAATTTAGCGTGATGCAGGGGTCCAAAACGTCCGGATTGGGGTTGGTGGTCGTGCAACTGGCGATTGCTTCAATGTTCGTGCTCAACACGATGATTGCGAGCGTTTATGAGCGCAAGCGTGAAATCGCTATCTTCAGCGCGATCGGTCTTTCGCCATCTCACATATCTACTCTGTTCTTCGCTGAATCAGCGGTCTACGGCGTGTTGGGGGCCGTGCTCGGCTACTTCGCGGCGCAAGGGGTCGCTAAACTTCTCCTCTTAACCGGTGCGTTTCCCGCGCTAACGCTTAACTTCAGCTCGACTTCTGCGATCATGGCCACCGGCTTAGTTCTGTTCGTCGTCATCGCCAGTTCTCTGTACCCCGCGAAGAAGGCGGCGCAAATTGCGGCGCCTGCTCGTGCCGAGCAGGCTCTGGAGTCTGAACCGGAA
>JAEVZK010000096.1 GCA_023392285.1 Armatimonadota bacterium
CGAGCCTGGGGTGGACTACGCGATTTCCACCCCTAAACTCTTCAACGGAAAATGGGTGGAGCTTGGAGGGGCTGGCTTGATCCACCCTAATATTCTCGAGAATTACGGGATCGACACGCGCCGCTACTCCGGTTTTGCATTTGGGCTGGGTGTGGAGCGAATTCCGATGATGGCTTATGGAGTGGACGATCTTCGGCTCTTTCTTGAGAACGACTTGCGCTTCCTCGCTCAGTTCAACGAGTAGCAAGTCGAGCCTACGTTCTTGGACTCCGGCGTCCGTCAAGTTGTGCAGCATTGTTCCTACCCCTTAGCTGAGCCAGAGCTTCTCGTATCTGTCGGTATCCTGTAGGGGAATGTCAGAGCATGGTCAGGGCGAAAAGTCTGTCACTTATGATCCCCTAATCGAATTGATGGCGCGGTTCGAAAACGTTCGGGCGGTTGACACTTCGGTCGATCCGTTTGAGGGGCTATCGACAGAAGAACGTCTAAAAAAGCACATTGTCGATGGGATCAAAAAGAACCTTGAGCGCGACTTACAGTCTGCGCTCAAGGTTTACAAGCCGCTCGACATCATCAATGAAATCTTGCTCGATGGCATGAAGACGGTTGGCGAACTCTTCGGCGCAGGCAAGATGCAGCTTCCGTTTGTGCTTCAGAGTGCGGAGGTCATGAAGGCTTCGGTGCGATTTCTTGAGCCGCTGATGGAAAAGAGCGAGGGCGCGGAGAAGGGCTCGATTCTGCTCGCGACCGTAGCGGGAGATGTGCATGATATCGGCAAGAATCTTGTCGATATCATTCTTTCGAACAACGGGTTCCGAGTGGTGAATATCGGCATCAAGCAGCCGATCAATACCATTTTAGAAAAGGCCACGGAGCACAAGTGCCAAGTCATTGGACTAAGTGGGCTCCTCGTCAAGTCGACGCTGGTGATGCGCGACAATTTGCTTGAAATGAACGAGCGGGGCCTGCAGAATTTTCCCGTGATTCTCGGTGGAGCGGCTCTAACTCGCGGCTATGTCGAGCAAGACTTGCGCCAGCTTTACCACGGTGCCGTGTACTACGCGCAGGACGCTTTCGAAGGCCTCGCCCTGATGGGAGATCTCTCCGATCAGGTAGATGGATCGATACCTCAGCCAGCTCCCGAAGCCGCCGAGCGTGTCTCAAGTCACCGAGTAGGAGTCATCGATCGTGAGCTATACGTCTTCGATGGCACCAAATCCGAAGTTGTACCGCTCGCTCAGCCGCCGGCACTCCCCTTTTACGGGGATCGAAAGTCTGGCAAAATCGACCTCCACGAGCTGTTCAAGTACATCAACACGGTTGCTCTCTTTCGGGGTCAGTGGCAGTTCCGGCGGCCCGAAGGCATGGGCAATCTGGAGTTTAACGATTGGCTCGAAGGGCAGGCGAGGCCCATCTTCGAACGAATGAAGCGGGATATGGCTACCCTGGTGAAGCCACGGGTGAAGTGGGGCTACTTCCCGTGCGCTTCAACGGGCAACGACCTGATCGTTTACCACGAGGATCAGAAGACGGAGAGAACGCGCTTCACATTTCCGCGGCAACGGGACGGTCGGAGGTTGTGTCTCGCGGATTTCTTTCGGCCAGTCGGGGAAGGCGTCGACACGGTGGGCTTTTCGATCGTCACCATCGGTTCGGAGGTCACCACCCATGAACGGCGTCTCTTCGAAAGCGGCAGCTATCAGGATTACCTCTTCACCCATGGTATGGGCGTGGAGACTGCGGAAGCCCTGGCTGAGTACTGGCATCGGCAAATGCGGATCGAGCTCGGAATTGCTGATGAAGATCCAGAGGACATGCGGCTTCTCTTCTCGGCCAAATACAGGGGCGCTCGCTACTCGTTTGGCTATCCAGCGTGTCCAAACCTTGAAGATCAGACGAAAATCTTTGAGCTGCTGAAGCCGGAGGAGATCGGCGTTCATCTCACGGAGGAGTTTATGCTGGAGCCAGAGCAGTCGACCTCGGCAATCATCGTGCATCATCCAGAGGCGAAGTACTTCAATGTCCGTTGAGCTATGTCGATGTGCGTGGGCGACCTCCGATCCGCTGTACATGCGTTACCATGACGAGGAATGGGGCACGCCCAGCCGAGACGACCGGCATCTGTTCGAGATGCTAATTTTGGAAGGAGCTCAGGCGGGTCTGAGCTGGATCACGATCCTGCGTCGCCGCGAAGGATATCGGGCTGCTTTCGACGGTTTTGATCCTGCTAAGATCGTGGATTATGGTGATGCGGACCTAGTTAGATTGATGGATGATTCACGGATTATCCGTAATCGAGCGAAGATCCATAGCACGATCTCGAATGCAAAGGCTTTTCTCCGCGTCGCGGAGGAATTTGGCTCCTTCGCCAGCTACCTCTGGGGCTTTTCAGAGAATGAGCCGATCATTAATTATTGGAAAGAGGTCGGCGAATTGCCGGCGGAGACGGAATTCTCTAGATCGATCAGCAAAGATTTGAAGCAACGAGGATTCAGCTTCGTCGGACCGACGATTATCTATTCTTACTTGCAAGCCGTGGGCGTCATCGACGATCATGTAATATCCTGCTTTCGCCGTCAAGGCTGAACCGTCCGAAACTTCTGTATGCGCAAAACCCCGTTCGCAACCCTGCTCGTCGCTGTCGCCGCTATGTCGGCCCTCGCAGTCCCGCAAAGGAAGCCCACTCCTGTCACCGTGTCCTATGCGAAAACCGTTAAGCCAATCCTTGATCGGAATTGCATCGGTTGTCACAGTGGTTCGACCCCTGCACATCATCTTGATCTCACCAGCTATGCCAAGGTGATGAAAGGCGATCATGAAGGGAAGGTGGTTGTACCCAAGAAAGTGGCGACCAGTCGCTTGGCGATCTTTATCCACCGGAAAGACAATCGCAAGATGCCGCCGAGCCAATCCTTATCGGCTGCCGAGCAGAAGGCGATCGATGCGTGGATCAACGCCGGCGCAAAGCCCTAACCTAGCCTTTACGGGTGGGGCCTGTCGCCTGTTTAGATAGGTCGGTGAGACAATCGTTGGCCCGAGACGTCTACACTTGAGTGATGAAGCTGTCCCCCAGAATTTTGCTGGCGACCCTTGCTCTTGCTGGCTCCACCTCGGCATTCGCCTGGATTGACTCGGGCCATATGGTTATTGCGGCCATCGCGTCGAGGCGTCTTACCCCGAAGGCTTTCAAGGAATGCGAGCGCCTCGCAAAGATTGGCACGACCGAAAAGGCAAACACCTTCATCTCTGAAGCATGCTGGGCGGACGACACGCGGGACGCGATAACCGGTCCGTGGCACTATATTAATTTTCACTTTCGAGGGGACGGCAAGCCGGTCGAACATCAGCCAGCAGAGCAGAACGTTGTTTGGGCGATCAAGAAATACTCGGCGATTCTAGGAGATAAGACGAAGCCAGATGAAGAGCGCGCTGAGGCGATGCGGTATCTCATTCACTTCGTGGGGGACGTCCACCAGCCGCTTCATGCGGTAGCTCGGGATTCAGACGAATTCCCGAACGGAGATCGGGGCGGCAATGACTTTCCGATTCTCCTTGGTGATCAGTTCAAAGGAGTGGCCAATCCTCCGGCAAATCTGCACGCACTGTGGGATTTCGGGTGCGGGATATTGAAGGAAGAACCAAGGCCGTTGGATCCGGAGGGCTACGGGCGCATGTTGATTCTGGCCGACAAGCTGGCAGCCGAAGCACCGGAGAAACAGGCGAAAAACGTCAATGATCTGAACCCCGATGATTGGGCGGAGGAGAGCTTTGGAATTGCAAAGAATATTTGCTACAACTTGAAGCCCAACACTCCGCTCGACGAGGGCTATATGCATATCGGACGGCTCTTTTCGCTTCAGCGGATTACGACCGCCGGATATCGGCTGGCGAAGCTGCTTAATCAGTTAGTTGGATAAAATTGCAAATTACCGGTGGCGGAGTCGAGTCGCGTTCCGTAGCTTCTTTGTCTAATGAATACCTTGCAAGAGCCCGCGCCCATGTCCCTTCTTGCTCACGATGCGCCTGTGAATCAGGTGGTCGCGTCCTCTGAAGGCGGATACTATGCCACCGCTGACACAAACTTAGCCGTCAAAGTGTGGCGCGGAGACGAGCTCGCAACCGCCATCGACGTTCGATCGATCCTTGACAAGGTGCGGCCAACTGAACGAGTGCGCGGACTTGCTTTTACTCCCGACGTATCTCAGCTCGTCATCGCAGCGGGGGAACTGGTGAGCGCCTACAGTCTGGCTGATCCCGCCGTCCAACTCTGGTCCTTTGCGGCTCCCCGCCTGTTTGCCTTCCTCGTGGTGTCTCCGACCGGTTTGGCCATCTCGCGATCGGGAATCATCGCCAGTTCTTTCGACAATGGCTCCCTCGCGTTCTTCTCTCAGGACGGCAATTCCATAGCAATGGTCCATCACAACGCTGTGCCAAATCACGTGCAGGCGCTGTCGAATGGGCGCTTCATGGGTGTGGATGCGTTTTCCGTGACCACTTGGGAGCCTGGCAAGAAGAAGCCGCTCAAGCAAATGGGCGTGAAGGATCGGATCTACGGCTTCTCATCTACTCCAAATGGGGAAGTCGTAGCGGTGCGACACTTGTTTGAAACCGATATTTTGGCTTTCGAGTCGGGTCAAACGCTTGCGAGCTTCAAAGTGGGAAGGGGACTTCCGCTCGTGCGCATGAGCCCCGATGCCACCTGCGTCGCTCTTGGTTCAAAGCATGAGATCGCGATTTACGGGCTAGGGAGCAGCAGCAGACACACAACATTTCCGATCGTCGAAGCAGAACTCATTTCGCTCAATTTCGATGCATCCGGAAGGCAAATCATCGCGGGATGTTCGGATGGAAGGGTGAGAATCTGGCAAATCTTCTCGCCCGGCTAGGTATAATTCACCCTCGCGCGTGCGCTCGTAGCTCAGTGGATAGAGCATCAGCTTGCGGAGCTGAGGGTCGGAGGTTCGAGTCCTCTCGAGCGCGCCATTTTTTGCCTTCCAACCGCGGTCTATTCACTCGAAATAAATGTCGGTGTACTTGGCTGTCGCGTAGCTGAGCCAATCGTCGGACTTCATGTCTTCACCGACCACCTCGTGAAGAAGGTCTTTCGGCGGAAGGGTGCGAGCCTTCTGATAGATCTGTTGCTGCAACCAACCCAAGACTGAGGAAAAGTTTCCGTCTTCGAACTGACCGGCGTAGTCCTCGATTTCCGAAGTAAGCCGTTTCCAGATTTGGCCGCCGATTAGGTTGCCCATCGCATAAGTGGGGAAATAGCCCACCATGCCGCGACTCCAGTGCACGTCTTGCAGGACTCCCTCACCATCGTTTTTGGGAGTAAAGCCCAGATACTCCTGGTATTTGCTGTTCCACGCCTCAGGCATATCCTTGATCTGGAGCGTGCCGTTCAAAATGTCAACTTCCATTTCGAAGCGAATGAGGATGTGGAGGTTGTACGTAAGCTCATCGGCACCGACCCGGATTGCGGTGGGCTCGACCTTGTTGATCATCCGATAAAAATCCGCGAGCGGGATTTCGGACAAATCTGGGAATGCTGCTTGGAGCCGGGGCAGGAAATAGCTCCAGAACGGGAGGGAACGGCCGATAATGTTCTCCCAAAGTCTGCTTTGGCTCTCATGGATGGCGAGCGAGGTGCCGCCCGCAAGCGGAGTGCGATCAAACTCGGTGGGTGAGCCTTGATCGTACAATCCGTGGCCCATCTCGTGAAGCGAACTCGATACGATCCCTTTAAGATGGTTGCTCGCCCGGGTGGTCATTCGCACATCTTGACTCGTCGAGCCGCCACAAAAGGCGTTCGGCGCTTCATCAAGGCGGCCTCGCTCGAAACTGAACCCGATGTGCGCCGTGGTCTCGCGCATGAACGCCAAGAGCTTGCTTCGGTCCCAATTTCCAATTAACGCTTGATCGTCGATGGTTCGACCTTCGGCGGCGATCCTCCCAACCAGTTCCTGAATTGGCTTCTTTATAGTGGCGAACATTTGCTGTGCAGTGGCAAAGGTCGCGCTTTCTTCGAAGGTGTCGATCAGGGGGTCATAAATGTGCGCTTGGTAGCCTAGAAGACCCGCTTTCTCCCGGTTTAGGTCGAACAGTTGTTCGTAATAAGGAGCCATCGCCGCAAAGTCTGAGTTCGCTCGCGCCACTTTCCAGACGTCGTAAGCTTCCGAAGAAAGTTTGGCTCGGCGCGCGACTAGCTCGGTTGGGAGCTTTGTTTCGAGATCGTAATCTCTCCGGACGCATCTGGCGAGCGCCGCTTCGATGGAACCAGGTAACGCATCCCGTTCGGCGTCGGCGATGGCATCGCCCATCTCGTCACTGGTGAACCGTTCGTGGGCCATTTGCGCCAAAATCGCGACGTGCGCACCCCGCGCGGTACCGCCCCCGGCTGGCATCAGCACTTGGCGATCCCAATTCATGAGACCCAGCGCAGCTTTCAAGGCATCCACTTCGTGATAGATATCAAGGAGATTTGGCACAGCCAGAGTCTACTTTTACCCGTTACTTGAATGGGGCGAGGCGCTTGACCAGTCGCTCCTTCACCATCGGCCAATCCTCACGAATAATCGAGAACATCACCGTATCCCGTTGGTAACCATCCGACATTTTGAACTGTTTGCGCAGGGTTCCTTCGAACTTGGCCCCCAGCTTCTCGATTGCTGCCCGCGACTGGAGGTTTCTGCTGTCTGTCTTAATCTGCACCCGCTCCGCGCGGCAGCGATCGAAGGCATGTTCCAACAGGAGGAGCTTCGCCTCTGGATTGATCTTTGTGCCCTGCGCCTCGTGAGCGAGCCACGTCCTTCCGATTTCCAGTCCCAGATGCTCGTCGCGAATGTCCATATAGCTGGTCATACCGACGGCTCGCCTACGTTCCAGATCGATGATCGCGAAAGGAATGGTGTTAGCGAGTTGTCGCACATGCTGAATGTAAGCCCGCATCGCGGGGACGGAAGCCTCGGTGGGTTCACCGCCGAGAAAGTAGCGAAAGAATTCAGGATCAACCACCTTCGCCAATTGTCGAGCATGCTTGGGTTTGATGGGTTCGAGACGGACGAAGTGCCCTTCGAGCATCACCGGCACAATCCACGCAGCTTTCTTGGACATCGCAATTTATACTATATGAGCGGAGAAAGCGTTACACTGGATGCGTGGATGAACGGCGGTTACTGCCCAAGGTGGATGTACTTGCGCAGTCCGAGAAGCTGTCGCATCTACCCCCGTCCGCCCGGACGCATCTCGCGCGGGAGGTCATCGCCAGCGGTCGACAGCGGCTAGAAAATGGACTCCCGTTCGATCTGACGGCTGCCATCGAAGAGGCGGTTTCCAGCCACACCCAGAAGCCGGTGCGCGTGATCAACTGCAGCGGCGTCATTTTGCATACCGGTTTGGGTCGAGCCCGCCTTCATCCGGAGGCGGCGAAAGCTGCAGAGGCGGTGGCGCTCGATCATGCGACGATCGAGTTCAATTTATCGAACGGCGCCCGAGGTGATCGTCAAGAAGTTCTCCGGAGGAAGTTGCAGGTACTTACGGGTGCCGAGGACGCCTTGGTCGTGAACAATGCGGCTGGCGCGGTGCTTCTATCACTTGCGGCTCTCGCTCCCGGCAAGGAAGTGCTGCTCTCTCGTGGACAAATGGTTGAGATTGGCGGATCGTTTCGCATGCCGGAGATCGTCCAAGCGAGCGGTGCACGGCTGCGCGAGGTCGGCTGTACCAATCGGACGCATTTGACTGATTACGAGGCTGCCATTAGCGAGATAACTGCGGTGATCCTTCGCTGTCACACCAGCAACTATCGCGTGGAAGGCTTTGTCCATCAGCCCAGTAGACGCGATCTCGCCCAGTTGGCTCATGCCTATGGACTCAACTTTGTCGATGATATGGGCACCGGCTTGCTCGCCAACTTACGCGAGAAGGGTCTGCGTGACCTGGTCACCATGCGCGAATGTTTGGAGGCGGGGGCAGATATTGTCATTGGCAGCGGAGATAAGCTGCTTGGCGGGCCGCAGGCAGGAATTATCCTCGGCACGCGTGCGGTTGTCTCACATTTAGCCAAACACCCCATCGCACGATGCTTGCGAATCGATAAGAGCACTTTGGCGGCACTGAACGCAACTTTACAGCTCTATGTGGAGGGGCGAGAGTTCGAAATTCCGACTCTCGCCGCGATTGCAAAGCCGCTGGAGAAGATCCGGGAAGTAGCTACCCTCCTCGCGGAAGTTTCCCAGGGCAAGGCGCTGGAGACGGAGACCGAAATTGGAGCTGGAAGCGGTCCTGGTTCAAAGCTTCCGAGCATTGCGGTTGCGCTACCCGGTGACGCCCAAAAGTGGTCGAACGCTTTGCGAGCAGGCGACATTCCGGTCATTCCAAGGATTCACGAGGGTCTCTGCCTTCTCGATCTGAGGACGATCTCTGACGACGAAATAGACTTACTGGTAAAAAGGTTACATGAACTTATCTGACGAGACTCGCCAATCCCGGAACGACCTTCTGAAAGGGCTGCTCGTGCAGCTGGATCACCACCTGCCAAGTGAGCGGGGACATGCGGAACGGGTAGCCGTCTACTCCGTGGCGACTGGTCAGCGGTTGGGTTTAGACGATGACGCCCTGCTGAATCTCCGATACGCAGCCACCCTGCATGACGTCGGGAAAATTCGGGTGGACCGTAATTTGCTAACCAAGATCGGCAAGCTGGACGACACGGAAATTGCTGCCATGCGGCTTCATGCTGCCATAGCAGAATCTGTCTTAGAGTCCATCGATTGGCTCGCGCCTGTGCTTCCCGATATTCGGCACCACCACGAGCGGTGGGACGGGGAGGGCTATCCAGACGGCCTTGCCGGAACTGAAATCCCGATCGGAGCGAGGATCATTTCGGTGGCCGAAACCTTCGACGTGATGGTTTCTGGGCCCTATCGTGAGCGAGCATTGGAGGAGGCTGCGATTGACGAACTCCGCGAATGCTCAGGATCGCAGTTCGATCCCGAAGTGGTGGAGGCATTCATCAAAGTTCAACCGCTTATTCAACCCATTAGCTGAGCTATCCACCGGCCTTAACGTCGCCCGAACCCGCGATGGATTTCGAGATAGAACTCGGATGGCCGAAATAGGAGACATTGCCGGAGCCTTCCACGTTCGCTTGGAGGGGACCCGCTGTGAAGACTTCGGCATCACCAGATCCGGAGATCGAGATGGTTGCGGCCGAGGTGTTGAGCGCTTTCGCCTTTAGGTTTCCCGATCCTTCAATCGAGACGTCGAGCTTTGCCGCGTTTCCTGCCGCTTCGATATTGCCGGAACCTGAAATTGCGAGAGAGAGATTTTCTTCATGGCAGTGCGAAATTTGGATGTTGCCAGAGCCGGCAAGCGAAGCGCTATCCAAATGAGCTGCATGCAAACGAATTCGGACGGGGTGATCCGTGCTGTAGCTCTGCTTTGGAGAGATGACGAGTTCTCCATCTTTAACCTTGGTTTCGATGATCGCCAGAATGTTGTCATCGGCGGTCACTTCGGCCGGACCGTCTTTGCCACAAACGAGCTCGACATCAGCCGAGCCCTTCAAGACGATTTTGTGGAAGGGCGGCAGACTGCGAGTTTCCTTCGATTCCTTCCCCGATCCAGCCACGCCGATTTGAAGGGCTCCGCACCCCATGAGCAGAACCCCGGCCGTTGCTACAATGGCGATTTTTATCATCTCAATTTGAAGATAACACGGCTTTGGACGGAGCCAGCCCAATGGCCTATCCGCGACGAGCCGAAAGACCTGCGGCCGCCTCGGTGCATGCAAAACTAACCTGCATGAAGAGAATTCTGGTCGCCCTAGTGGTTGGAATTGTGACCCTTGCGGCAGCACAAAACTTGGGCAAAACGGACGCTCAAATTATTGCGATGGGACCGCAGAAGTGGCAAGATCTGTTCACTTCAAAAATTGGCAGCTCTACCGCAGACATGTGCCGAGCGAACGAAATTTACGGACAAGCGGTGACTCGACGAAATGATCGTCTGATCCAAAGCCAACTCGACGGTGACTTTGTGCAACAGGTGACCAAGTGTCGGGAACTGCTAAGCACCTACGGCAGTACGTGCATCGACTTGGCTTACGCGATTACTGGCGGTGGAACCATGTGGAACCCGGTCTATGCGGGAATTACCGGCGATAGCGAGATGACCCTCTACGGCCTGCTGAGTGACCAGGCAAAGCGGGATAAAGCAAGAGTTGTCTCTGATGTGGACAGACTGACCAAGAAGCTGGACGTCATCTTCCGAGACATGCGCCGCAGAGGGTCCTCGGCGAGTTGGGTGAATCTCGACGATGCAGAAAAGTCTTTGTCGCTTCTGAAGTCGACATTCAAGAAGATCGTGGTGATCGCCGCCAAGATGAGCCGCAAAGACTCAGATCATCTGCTCTCTTTCTGCGTGAAGTATGCGAAGATTCCGATCGAGCAAGCAGAATAGTCTGTGAGCGAAATTTCTGGGAAGTTTGCGGAGCTAAAGGATCGCGGCGAAAAGGGGCTGATCCTCTATGTCACGGCAGGAGATCCCTCGATCGAGCACTTGCCCCAAATCATCGAATGCCTAGTGGAAGGAGGCGCAGACCTCATCGAGATTGGCTTGCCATACAGCGATCCGATTGCGGACGGACCCGTCATTCAGTCGTCTACTCAACGTGCGCTTGAATCCGGGGTGACGCCCCAGAAGATTCTGAAGAAGCTCTCGGAGCAAAATTTTGCCGTTCCGCTTGTGCTGATGGGTTACTACAATACGGTATTGCGGATCGGACTTGAAGAGGCTGCCCGCGGTTTTAGCGCGGCTGGCCTGAGCGGAACAATCCTGAGTGACTTGACCCTGGAAGAATCCCTGAATTGGTGCGAAGTTTCCCGCGCACATCACTTGGACAACATTTTTCTTGCCGCCCCAACTTCTACGGATTCGCGCCTCGACCAGATCGTGTCCAAAGCCTCCGGGTTTGTGTACGCAGTTTCCCGAACTGGGGTCACGGGTGCGGCGAACGAAGTTCCGCGGGAAGCCAAAGAGCTGGTGGCGCGTCTCAAAGCACGCACGGAACTTCCGATCGCGGTTGGATTCGGAGTCTCAACGGTTGAGCACGTGCGGATGATCGCAGACGTTGCCGACGGTGTGGTGATTGGCAGTTGGCTTGTTGATCTGCTTCACCGGGAGTGGAAGGACGGAAAGGGGGCAGATCAAATTGCCGAGCGCATCCGCTCGCTCAAATCGGCGACCCGATCCTAAGCTAGCCTCCGCCCGTTTTCGCAGGCTCGCCTGATTTGCTTCCAGCAGGCGGCACTTTGTTGGCGGAATCGACGATCATTTTGCCAAGTGCATCCAATTTGGAAGGATCGGCCTCGACGGCGAGAAACCACTTTTTCTCAGCTAACTTGTAGCCGTACTTTGAGGTGAGTGTCTTCTCCATGTCGTCGAGGTGGGCGGCACCATAGAAGATGCCGATCGACTTGAGCGGAGTCGGAGCAGTGAGCTCGAATTCAACACGATCCATCACCACGTGATTACGGGCTTTCACCACAATCGCCTCGGTCGCAGGGTCGAAGCCCGTGCCTTCAGTCTGTCCCGCTTTGGTGACCAGTAAGAGTTTGATCCCCTCCTTAGTGCCCGGCGTCGCAGTTTGCAGCATTTGCGTGAGCATGGCCGCCATCGGCGAATTTGGATCGAGAAGCTGCTTGATCTGATCCAGTTGGCCACTTCCACCCTTCGCCTTCGCTTCTTGGTTCAGCTTGTCCATCTCCGCCCAGGTGAGATCGCAGTTCTTCCAACTGGGCTTCGAATAATCGATGCTGACGAGTTGAAATTGCAGACCAAGGGCGTCGCTCAGCACTTGGTAGATAGGAGTTTTCTTTGTGGTGGCGGCTTGGCTTTCGCCCTGTTCCGAGGGCTTTGCCTCGGCCGGATCCTTCTTCTCGCCCGGCTTCACGCCCTCATACAGCACCATTGAATTTTGATCGAGCAACTTCTGCAGTGACTGGTAATAATCTTTTGATCCGATGTGAATGGCGCCGACCAGCCAAATATCGGGCTTACCCTCCCGTGTCAGTCTTTGGGCGGCCGTGCTTAGCTGGACGATGCCCTTGTCGGTCTTCGCCGATTTTGCGTAGTTCGAGCTGAGGAAGGCCGTCTTGGCGACTGCGACGAATGCGAGGAGAGTTGTGATCATGATGCTTGAGTAGCTTAGAGTACGCCAATCGGGCTTACAATCGATCCGACCTGGATCGTTAGACCCTTCTTTGTCTTGTGGGGTCCGGTACGGACAACTGGGGAACTGGAGCCGATGACGGGATTCGAACCTGCGACCTGCTGTTTACGAAACAGCTGCTCTACCCCTGAGCTACATCGGCTCTTGAAGAGTTAGGAATATACCCGGTGGAGGGCGCGCTCCGCGATTCGGCTCTCCAATTTTAATCCTGATGCAGACCGCAGAAACTGTCGAATTCCTGGATAGTTGCTCCATTCAAAAAGACCGCTGGAGCTTGCAGCATTTCCACTTGCTGCGTGTCAAGGGTGTGCTCGAAGCCATAGGTCAAGATGGTGCGCTGGTTGCCGTCAGGGATCACGCCGAAGTAGAGCGGGAGGCAGCCGGACGGATCGATGCCGTCGGCCATCGCTGGATCGACCTGAACCCATCCGTAGAGCGGCACGTAGAACTCCGCCCAAACATGCCACTGGTTTTCGCCAGCGACCATGCCGACAACTGGACGGGCGGGAATTCCGACATTTCGGCAGGCGGCAGTGAACACAGCGGCGAACGATCCGCAGTCGCCGCGTCCGCTTTGCAGCGCGCGGATCACGTCTGGATCGGTTTGGGTGGCGGCGTACTGAAGCTTCGCGACCGTTGCTTGGAAGAGGCGCTGAGCTGCCGGATATACGTTGTAGCTGCCCCGACTTCTTGCAGGAAGAGCGCTTTCCACGAATTTGGCAACGGCGGAGGAATTGCTCTCAATGTTTGTTTCCGGCTTCAGCCAAACGGAAATTGAGGGCGGCAAGCGGCGGAGATCGCTGAATCGTCCTGCGGCGAGACGCTTGGGATCGGATCGAAAACTAAAGGCTCGGACGCCAAATTGGACTTGTCGGTCGCCACCGCCGTCGACTACCGCTATATCCTGGCTCTTGAGGGAGGTTGTCTCGCGGTGCGCGCCGACCGGGTTGGCGAGATATACCACTTCTTGACTCGGAGCAGCTTGAGGCTGCGGCAACCACCAGTTGAGCGTTGAAGTAGAGCCTTTGGAAAGGACCGTTTGGCCTTGTACATAGCCCTGCAGATTCCGTGGTGCGTAAAAGTCGAGTGCCTGGATTGGCAAAGCCGGGTGCAGGAGAAGCTGCTTCTGAGTTTGAATTGCTCCAGCCCGCAACGTAATCGTTACTTTGAGGTCACCTGCCATGAGGGGCGTGAGTTGTCCCCAAATGATGGTTCTCGTGCCCCCGCCGGTTAGTGCGGGGGTTTGGAGATGTTGATATGGAGTGTCGATATTAAGTTGATAGGAACCCGAGTCATTGCTCTCGGTTTGAATCTTGGCCGTTACATAGAAGGGAACTCCCAGCTCGGCGGCGACGGGCGATCCATCGGCAGCAGATGCATACGCCTCTGAGATCGATGGAGCGGCAAGAGCTCCAGTGGCGGCCAGGATAGCAAAGGCGGCGAGAATTCCTTTCACAAGACGGAATTCTGCATGAATCGTGCCAGGACGGCTAGGCCAGATATAATGAAGGCAACTATTTCCATCTAAGGAGTGACTCTAAACAATGACTGAGGATACTTTTCCAATTCGCCGCGTAGATCACGTTCGCCATTACGTGAACAACGCACGACAGGCAGCCTACTATTATCAGCAAGTCTTCGGATTCAACATCACCGGCTACGGGGGTCTCGAAACCGGCCAGCGCGACCAGTGCGATTATTTGCTTACACAAAATGATATTCGCCTGGTGTTCTCTGCGCCATTGCGGCCGGGGCACCCATTTGCAGGACAAATCGCGGAGCATGGCGACTTTGTCCAGGACATCGCCTTCGAAGTGGACGATGTCGACTATTCTTTCAAAACCGCCGTTGGGAGGGGAGCTCGACCTGCACGTGAGCCCTTCACCATGAGCGATGACGGCGGCTCGGTTCGTGTGGCAAGCATTCACATCTATGGCGACACATGGCATACGTTCATCAATCGCGACAACTATAAAGGGCATTTCTGGCCCGGAATGCGGCAGGAGAACCAGCCAGGGGACCCGATCGGTTTGATGGATATCGACCACTGCGTCGGGAACGTCGAGCTTGGCAAGATGAACTATTGGGTGAAGTGGTACGAAGACATCCTTGGATTCCGCAATATGCTATCGTTCGACGACAATGACATCTCTACCGAGTTCACGTCCTTGATGTCGAAGGTGATGGCCAGCGGCAACGGCCGGGTGAAGTTCCCGATCAACGAGCCGGCAGAAGGAAAGAAGAAGAGCCAGATCGATGAATTCCTCGAATTCTTTGGCGGCCCAGGAGTTCAGCACGTCGCGATGCGAACGGATGACATCATTCACACCGTTTCACGGCTACAGGCCCGCGGCTTAGAGTTCTTGAAAGCGCCGCGAAGCTACTACGACATGCTGCCTGACCGGGTGGGCACGATCGATGAGGATATCGACGAGCTGGCAGAACTGGGCATTCTGGTGGACCGGGATGACGAGGGATATCTGCTCCAGATTTTCTCCAAGCCGGTCACCGATCGTCCCACCATCTTTTACGAAATCATTCACCGCAAGGGCGCTCAGAGCTTTGGCAAGGGGAATTTCAAGGCCCTCTTCGAAGCGATTGAACGCGAACAAGCCCTTCGTGGGACTTTGTAACTACTGGCCCTGAACAGAGCGTAAAATTACGGCTGGTGCACCGAACTTGCACCGGCCGTTTTTATGCGTCCAGGTCTTACTCTTCTATGCATGACTCGAGATCAGGCGGGGAAATTGCTGCGCATGATCGAGTCGGTAAAGGGGGTCGTCGATGCGATGATCATCGTCGATACAGGCTCGCGCGACCTCTCACCTGGTATTGCAAAAATGCATGGTGCGACCGTCGTGGATTGCCCATGGGCCGATAATTTTTCCGAACCTCTCAATGTCGGACTCGGTTTGGTTGAGACCGAATGGGTTCTTCGCCTGGATTCCGACGAGTGGCTAGATCCTGGACAGGCGACGTCGATCAGAGCGGCTCTTGAAAATGAGCAGGCGTTTGCCTATCGCCTGCTTCGCAGAGACCTTTCTGATGAGTCTCATTTTTCAGAGGCTTATCACCTCCGGTTGTGGCGTCATCACCCCGCCCTCAAATTCGAAGGCTGGATCCATGAGCATTTCGATTCGTCGCTGTTAGATCGGGTAGCGGGGGACCGATTAGTGGTGAATTCCAACCTGTGGTTCTGGCACGATGGTTTCTTGGGTGGAATCTCCGCCGACAAGCATCGAAGGAACCTGAAGCTTCTTGAGCTACAGCTTGCCACTCATCCTGATGATCTTTACTACCAGATCGAACGAGCCACGACACTTCAGGCTCTCGGCGACCCCGAGGCAACTTTGCAGGTCGGTAACATTGCGGAGCGGCTGCTGGCTGAACCAGCGCTCGTGCAACAGACCCCTTTGACCGCGAATCTTTTGGCGGCGGCCTTAGCCAATCTTAGCCGGCGCGAATTGCGAACTGAGCGGGCGGAAGCGCTTGCTGGGCTTGCCCTGGACGCCTACGGGGATTGCCCGCCCATGCTGTGGGCCCTGGCTTACTTCGAGATGAGGCGAGGAGACCGAACTCGTCAATTGGATTACCTGCGGCAGCTTAAACGTCTTGCCTCATCGGGGGCTTCGCGGCGCGAATGGCTGTTTGATCAAAGCATCTTGGGGGAGAGTCTGGATCGGTGGATTGACGATGCAGAGGAGGCTCAAGGCCAGGAAAAGGCTTCGACTGTCAAAAGCCGCTAAAGAGCCTGCCGGACGCCGGATAAGACGTCGCTTGTTGTATACTCAATGGTAATTGAAGAGCGCCAACGGGTGGCTTTAGGGCCGCCTTTTTTATTATGCGCAGGAGGAAAATTTAGGTCGATGGATATTATGCAGCAACTGAATCAGATCGCGACGGAGCGAGACATTCCGGTTCAAGATCTCGTTCGCGAAATCGAAGAGTCGCTCGCGGTCGCCTACAAAAAATTCGTGGGCGCAACTGGCGACGTGCAAGTTCACATCGATCCTAAGAAGGGCTGGACAGCATCCGTCGAAAAGGAAGTTGTGGGCATTGTTCACGAGCCAAGCTTCCAGATGTCCTTGATGGAGGCTCGAAAGAAGAAGCCCGAGGCCGTGGTGGGCGACTTTATCGCGACCGAGGTGGATCCCAACCGTTTCGGCAGGATTGCCGCTCAAACGTTTAAGCAGGTGCTGAATCAAAAGTTGCGCGAAGCCGAGCAACGGCAGATCCACGAGGTCTTCAGCGAGAAGATGGGTGACATCGTCTCAGGGACCGTCAGCCGCCGCGAGGGACAGAGTATTTTCATTCAGGTCAACAAGATCGAATGTGAGCTGCCGCGCCGGGAGCAAGTGCCTACCGAACCGTATCGTCCAAACGACCGTTTGCGCGTGTATGTTTATAAAGTCGACGACACGCGAAAGCGGCTGCAAGTCATCGTTTCGCGTACGCATCCCAATCTGCTGCGCAAGCTCTTTGAACTAGAGGTGCCGGAAATTGCGGATGGGGTCGTTGTGATCAAGAGCGTTGCCAGAGAACCCGGGCAACGCAGCAAGATCGCCGTCTTCACGACGGACGAGCGCGTTGATCCAGTCGGTGCCTGTGTGGGACCGAGAGGTGCCCGTGTGCAGGCGATCGTGGACGAACTGTATGACGAGAAGATCGACATCGTTCCCTTCAGCGAAGACCCTTACACCTACATCACCAATGCACTCAGCCCTGCGAAGGTCAACCACATGAAGTTGAATGAGGAAGAGAAGAGCGCATATGTCGTGGTGCCGGACAACCAGTTGTCGCTGGCAATCGGCAAAGGTGGACAGAACGTCCGGTTGGCGGCTCGACTCACCGAGTGGAAGATCGACATTCGCTCCGAGGCTCAGGCTGCGGGCGAAGGCAAGCTTCCCAAGTAAGTAAGTGACAGCCCGACCTGTGGGCTGTCACTCCTTTCGCCAGGTCTGGAGTAACCGCGCAAGGCTCTGTTGCGTCAAGAGGATGTCCATAAGGAGCCTCTCAACGCATGAAAAAGATTCTGTTCAGCTCGGCATTTCTGTTACTCATCGGCGTCTCATTTGCCCAAATTGGCGGAGGCGGTGCGACTTACCAGCGAGGGCAGTCTCGATCTGATGCGGCGCTTGCGGCTGAACGAGCGAAACGCAGCATGTTTAAGAACGAAGATGGGCGATATTTCGAAGCGAGCGTGCTCCTCAATATCGAAGCCGACCAGTTTGTGGCGGTGTTCGGAATCAACGAAGAAGGAAAGACTCTCGACGAAGCGCGTTCCAAAATGGATGCGACAGTCGCTGCCTTCCGCACCGCTCTCAAGCCCCTGAACATCCGCGATTCCGACACCTATCTCGATTTCGTTTCGCAAAATCGGATTTACGGCTTCGTGAGCATCAGCGACTCTCTGGTTAAAGAATCGGTGGTCGGCTTTGAGGTCAAGAAAACGTTTGCTATCAAACTCAAAGATAAAAATTTGATCGAGAAGGTGACGGAAGCTGCATCGACAGCGGGTGTCTTTGACCTCGTAAAGGTGGATTACGTGGTCAGCGACCTTGAAGCCGTCCACAAGAAGCTCTACGCGGAAGCGGTAAAGCTGATCAAGGACAAGAGGGCGGAGCAAGCGGATGCCTTTGGCCTGAAGGGTGAGGCATTTTTACAGACCTATCCCGCGCAATACAGCACCTACTATCCAGTCGACCTCTACAATTCGTACACGGCGGAGGAGTCGGAGGACCTCTACGGCTATCGACAAAATCAAAACGTCCAGCGGGCGCGGAAGCCAAAGACATTCTATTTCGATGGACTGACGGGCCAGGATTTCGATGTAGTCATGAATCCTGCCTTGCTGGAGCCTACGGTGCAGTGCACGATCTATCTCCGTGTGAAGTATTGATGGATGAATCGTCGAACATCGGTTGAATCAAAGGGTCACAATGAATCAATGGGCTCGATGATCAGTTTCGAAGGCAACGGCGAAGAATTCGCTGGCTATTTAGCGGCACCGGCGTCAGGCGGCGGGCCGGGACTACTGGTGCTGCAGGAATACTGGGGGCTGGTCGACCATATCAAGGATCTATGCGAGCGGTTCTCCCAAGAGGGATTCCTGGCGCTCGCTCCGGACCTCTATAAGGGCGATACCACACGCGATCCGGACGACGCGACGACCATGATGCAGGCGCTGAACATCGCGGAAACGGAAAGGATTTTGGCCGAGGCGGCTCGGACCTTGCTCGACCGCCGGGAGTGTGCGAGTGAGACGGTGGGGGTGATCGGATTTTGCATGGGAGGCCAGCTGGCGTTGTTCGCGGCCACCGAGAACCCGAAAATCAGCGCTTGCGTGGACTTTTACGGAATCCATCCGAAGGTTCAGCCGTCATTCCGCAATTTGCATGGACCGGTGCTTGGCATTTTTGCGGAAAAGGACCACATGACCACCCAAGAGGTTGTCAAGGCTCTAGACCGCGAGCTCACGGTGCTCGAAAAGCCGCACGAATTTCACACCTATCCCGGAACGGATCACGCCTTCTTCAACGACACGAGACCAGAAGTTTATGATGCGGAAGCTGCCGCCGACGCTTGGAAACGAACAGTGGCATTCTTGAAAGAGAACATTCGATGAATTAAAGGCTTCGCTGTGGACGTCTTTAGAGCATGATATTTCTTCCGCTGATCGTTCCGTTACTGCTTCATGGGAGCGCTTTGGGGCCACAGCAGCCGAATCGCCCAGTCGATCCGAACAACGGTTACGAGGATTACCTCCGGGCGGCCGATGTGCTGAAGGCTTCGGACATTGGACCTCTGCTTTCATGGAGCCCAGACAATTACAGTCGCTTGCTGGAAGCCAAGAAAGCTTCTATGAACTCTGACCCAAAGGACGAATTCCATTTCGAATGGTCGGAAGAAGATGAGCGCTCTCTTCAGGTTGCCAAGTCTTTGAGCGGAGCCACATATCTGCAGATTTACCGGCAGATTTCGGACAAATCGTCCAAGATTCTCGATATCGTGCGCGTGGGAAATGCAAAACGCGCCTATGATCCAAGGACCTCATCAAACCTTGCCACGCTTTTCCCCGAACTCGCACAGTTTAAGTCGATCGCAAAAGTGTTCTCATCCGACGCCTATGCAAAGTATGCCGCGGGTGATTCCCGGGGGGCAACTTCAGGCCTCTTGGACGGCCTAACATTTTCGCAAAGGATCAGCGGGTCGAGTCTTATTGGTGGTCTGGTCGGAATCGCCTGCACCGCAATTTGCTTGGCCGGGTTCGAAGAAAATCTCGATCGACTCAGCGACTCCGACTGTCTGCGGATCAGTAAGAACATGACCAAAATGTTGGCTGAGCCAATCCCCATGATCGAAGCATTGAGAGGCGAGGCAAAGAGCCTTATAAACTCGATCGACCTGATGCTCAAGAATCCGAAGGAATACTTGATGCTGACGTTTGACGAAAAACCGGACGCGTCTACGGCGATGTTCTTGGACTACTTCGCACGTCTATCTGAGGATCAGAAAACGCAGGTTCGCTCGTCGTTGACCAGCAAAATTAATAGCTTTTTCGGCCACGCCATCAGCACCATCAGCGGCGATGAAAGGCGCTGGTTGAGCCTGCCGCTGTCGGTCAACGCACCGAACGAAGTGACCAACATTGACGAAGTCACCGACTTTCTTCTCTCGCAAATGGTGCCCGTAGTTCGCCAGACAGTGTTGGCTCAGGCGAAACTGCGCGCCCAGATGAGATTGCTCGACCTCCATGCCCGCATCTTAGACTACCGTTGGAACAATCTGAAGCTGCCTGAGCAATTGGCAGACGCAGTTCCCCAGGCGCTGTTGTTCGATCCGCTTTCTGGCCAATCATTCGCCTATGAAAAGAAGGCTACTGGCTATTCACTCTTCAGTCGAGGCGTTCCAGAAACGGGGAAGATTGAGTTGAAGTATCGCCGCGATCCTAACGCTAACCTGGGTCAAGGCGACGCGGGTGGAGTCCCTCCGCCCTAACGGCTCAGCTCGCAATCGGAAGAGTCGACGTTTGATCAATCCTTCGGAAGGTATCAAAGACGACGAGGCGCTGGGCTTCACGCAAACTGGTTTTTCCGGCTAAAACCCGCTGAACGGCGTCGTAGCTCATCGGATGAAAGCCGTAAGGCGCTGCGGCATGGCGAATGTGTTCCGTCGTGTCGCGCTTCGAGATCATCTGCTGAACCTCTTCAGTTACGGGAAGGATTTCGTGAACACCAACGCGGCCTCGATATCCCGTGTTGTTGCATTTAGGGCAGCCAACGGGACCGAATACGGAATCGGGGACAAATCCCACCGTCCCCTCGATGAACGG
>JAEVZK010000002.1 GCA_023392285.1 Armatimonadota bacterium
GACTCCCCCTGCCCGCTAATTGCGCTGTCTTATTGCGATTGGGATCACAAAATTCCGAGTATAATAACTTACCCGCCTGTCCCCCCTGGTGCGGAAAGCTGTTATGTCGTCAGTCCCTGCGAAGCTACTCTCTGCGCATTTAGCGGCAATCGTAGATTCGTCCGATGACGCCATCATCACGAAAGATCTCAACGGCATTATTCAATCTTGGAACTCAGCAGCTGAGCGAATTTTTGGCTATACGGCCTTGGAGGCAGTCGGCCAGTCGATTCGACTGATTGTCCCGGAGGATCGGCAGGCGGAAGAGGACATGATTCTGTCCCAGATCGCGGCGGGTAAGAGGATCGACCACTTCGAGACCGTTCGACAACGAAAAGATGGCCGCCTCATCGAAATTTCTGCGACAATATTTCCGATTCGGGACGAAAAAGGAGTCATCACTGGCGCGTCGAATGTGGCCCGCGATGTGTCCGAACGAGCCGCGACCGATCTGGTCAATGCACGCCTAGCCGCCATTGTCCAGTCTTCGGATGATGCAATTGTCAGCAAAGACTTGAACGGCATCGTGCAGAGCTGGAACCGCGGAGCGGAGCGCCTCTTCGGCTACCTCGCGGAAGAGATCATTGGGAAACCTATCTTAATGATCCTTCCGAAGGGGCGAGAAGACGAGGAAACCCAGATATTGAGGCGTATACGCGCAGGTGAACGCATCGATCATTTCGAGACGATCCGGGTGAGAAAAGATGGCAAGCCAGTGGAGGTCTCGGTGACGATTTCCCCCATCAAAGACTGGAGCGGCAAAATCGTTGGTGCCTCGAAGGTCGCACGCGACATTAGCGACCGGCGAGTCTTGGAGGAGAGTGCGCGGAACTTCGCGCTCCAACTCGAGCGGCGCGTGCAAGAACGAACCGCAGAATTAGAGGAAGCGCATCAGGAGATGGAAGGCTTCACCTACTCCGTTGCTCACGACCTTCGCGGGCCGTTGCGCGCAATCATCTCCACAAGCGCTATCCTTCTGAAAGAGCACAGCTCGCAAATTGATCCGGAAGGCATTCAGCTTCTGGAAAGACAGCAACTGTCTGGGCATCGGCTCGCGCAGCTGATCGAAGATTTACTGAACTACTCGAGACTCGGAAAGAACCGTGTCAAAAAGCAGAGGGTGAACCTGAGTGATCTCGCCCAAGGAATCGCACGAGAGTATCGCGATTCCAACTGCAGCTTTGTGATTCAGCCAAACCTGGAAGCTTGTGTAGATCCCTCACTTGCGGGACTCATGCTCCGCAACCTCTTTGACAACGGGGTGAAATTTTCCCCGGAAGGCGGTGAAGTGGAATTTGGCAAGACTCCGGCGTCCTTCTTTGTGCGAGATCACGGGGTTGGGTTTGACATGGCCTATGCCGAGAAGATTTTTATCCCATTCGAACGGCTTGTGCGGAACGACGAGATCGCTGGCACGGGGATCGGACTGGCAAATGTCAAGCGCATCATTGCGAAGCACGGTGGCACGATCTGGGTCAATAGCGTAGTCGGCGAGGGCACCACGTTTTACTTCACCCTCCCCGCTCCCGAACCGTGCTAAGTCATCAGTTCCATAGTCGAGGTTTGAACAACGACTGAGCCTCCTTCAGGTGGTGGGGAAGGCGTGCCGGGTATAATTTTGCGTCGCTGACGACCCGATGCTTCCCTCTTGGGTTGGCGCGCAGACAAAGAGAGAGAAATGGCAAAGAAAGTAACCAGCGTAATCAAGCTTAACATTGCGGCAGGGAAGGGTACTCCGGCTCCTCCAGTCGGGCCTGCTCTGGGTCAGGCGGGCATCAACATGATGGAGTTCCTGAAGAAGTACAACGAAATGACCGCTCCCCAAATCGGATTTGTACTTCCGGTCGAAATCACGGTTTTCGAAGATCGGTCCTATAGCTTTGTAGTCAAGCAGCCCTTGATGACTGACCTCATCAAGCGAGCCGCCGGCGTCGAAAAAGGCGCTGCGAATCCCAAGACCGAAAAGGTCGCCACCCTCACGAAGGAGAAGGCGCTCGAAGTCGCTCGGCTGAAGATGAAGGACCTGAACACGGACGACGAGGAGATGGCCGTTCGCATCGTCGCGGGATCGGCCCGCTCGATGGGCATCAAAGTCGAACTCTAAGCTTTGTAGTTTTGAAAGGAGGAGCGCATCGGCGCTCCTTTTTGTCAGTCCGTGGTGATGAGTAGCCGCTTGGCTGCCTCTTTATCGCCGGGTTGCAGTTCGCCCTCCAGGACCTTTTCGAGCAGCTTTCCCTTCCAGACGCCGACTTCCGGACCAGCGGGGATATTTAGAAGCTCCATAATCTCAACTCCGCTTAACGGACTCTGCAGCGTTTCTTTTGGCGTGACCACCCTCACCTCCTGCAGCCGTTTGCGAATGCTGGTGAGATCGAGCACTCGAACACCACGCTTCAGCCCGTTTGCATCCGCCTCCACCAGCGCAAGCAGCCGATCGGTTTCCTCCCCAAGGTCTCTCAGGAGGCGTCGAGCAGCCGAAGGTGTGAACTCGGGAGCGCTACCCAAGCGCATGTGGTTGCGCACGAGCTTCGTCACCGCTTCGATGTCGCGCCCGGGGAACTTCAATCGCCGCATGATCTCTTCGGTCATGCGAGCTCCGACCGACTCATGGCTAAAGAAGCGGATATTCCCAGATGAATCGATCGATTGGGTTGGAGGTTTTCCGATATCGTGAAAGAGGGCACCAAGCGTGACGATCGGATCATGGTTGCCCGCATTCCGAACGACGAGAAGGGTATGATTCCAGACATCCAAATGGTGGTAAGAGCCCTGCTCCACCCCCACCATCGCACGAAACTCGGGTGCAAATTGGTCGAGCAGCCCTAGGTTCAGGAGATCCTGCAAAGCCTCGGGAGCAGTCGGCAAGCCGAGAATCTTGACGAATTCATCTCGGATGCGTTCGGCGGAAATGATCGAAAGGCGTTCCGCTTCTTGACCGATCGCCTCGTAAAGTCCGGCGGCAGGATTGAATCCCAACTGCCAACGGAACCGAACCGCGCGCAACATCCGCAAAGGGTCATCATGGAAGGTCGCTCGGGGATCGAGCGGCGTGCGCAAAATGCCTTGCCGCAGATCAGCCAGCCCAATTTCCAAAGGATCGAGAAGCTCGCCGGTTGAGAGATTTTTTAGGAGAGCATTGACCGTAAAATCACGCCGCTGCGCATCTTCGAGAATCGTGGCAGGCTCGACATTAGGCTTACGCGAAGCCGACTCATAGCTCTCCTTTCTCGCCGTGACGATTTCAATCTGCTCTTGGTCTATGCGAACCATCGCGGTGCCGAAGCGCTCGTAGGTGACCGGTTTCACCGTCGACAGGCCAGCCCGATAGAGAAGGTTGGCCAGTTCTGCGGAAGAGCCACGGGTCACAAGGTCGATGTCCGCCTTCAAGGGACGTCCAAGCAATTCGTCGCGCACGCTGCCGCCCACCAACCAAACATCGCCTTCGAACGCGGTGCCGCTGATCACATCACGAATCTGCGTCAAGCTACGTCGCATCCCTTTATGACGATCTTCGCGAGATTCCCGGACGAGAGAGACCCGCGATTGTCAGATGAGCGAGAGAATCAACCCGAAGGTCGGCAGCCGAGAGATCAACGTGCAAGCTGATTCGGTTGGGCACGACGACTGTGTAGATCCCCGCCTGTTTCGCAGCGGCGATTCCATTCCCAGAGTCCTCGAAGGCGATCGCCTCCGAAGGGGAAGTGCCTAGCGTCTCGCAGGCTCGAAGGTACAGGTCTGGAAATGGCTTCGCCCGAGGCACATCGTCCGCGCACACGATCGAATTAAATTTATCCAATAGCCCGAGCCGCTCAAGATGCGCATCGACCCAGTCGTGCTTAGAGCTGCTCGCGACCGCGAGCGGCAGGCCCAACGAACTTGCCTCCTCGATGCGGTCGATGACCCCCGGGAGTGGCTTAAGCTTCTGAAGCATCTCAAAGAGCAGCGATGTTCGTTCAGCAATGAGCGAATCCTCGTCAAAGACCACGCCAGCTTCGCGGAGCAGGTCAGCCGGGGCTTGCTCGATCTGGTCAGCACCTCTGCCAAGTGTGTACGTCCAATACCACTCTGGATAAACCTGACCGTGGCGACCGAAGATGATCTCCCAGCTTTCGACTTCCACCGACTCAGTATCGAGAATAAGGCCGTCGAAGTCGAAAATTACCGCTTGGGGCCACATGAGGTTTCTATTAGGTGAGCTGGAACCAGCTGCCAGCGTCCTCTCGGACGCCTGGCAACTGATTCAGAGCGAGTTACTTGGCTTTTGCCAAGCGAGAGTTGACGGCATCCCAGTCGATCGCCTGCATGTACGCGTCGATGTACTTGGCGCGGGCGGTCTGAAAGTCGAGATAATACGCGTGCTCATAAACGTCCATCGCCAGCAGCAGCGTGGTGTTCCATGATGGGAAGGTGTCTTGGCTGTCCCCGATGAAGTTGAACACCCGCTCGTCGTCGTGATCGTAAGCTAGGTACGCCCATCCGCGGCCCGCGACCCCGGTTGCCTTCCAATCCGCGACCCATTTGTCGAACGATCCATAGGCGTCGTTGATGAGGGTTGCAACGTCCCCATTTGCTGCGCCGCCAGCACCGCCAAGTGTTTCAAAGTAGACGTTGTGGTTCTTGTATCCACCGAGGGCAAAGGCATAGTTCACCTTCAGCGCTCGCATTTGGCTGTAGATCTGATTCGCTTTAGACGGATCGACCTCCATCTCGGCCAGCGCTTTGCGAATCTCATTCGTTTTATTCGCGTACCCTTGCCAGAGCTTGAGATGCTCTTCATGAGTTTTGGCGCTGATCCCGACCTTCGGGGTGTTGGCGACGGCCTTCTGAATATCGGCCGCTTCAGGAACTCGGACTAATTTTGCTTCCATTGTTTTCTCCTCTTGACTTGCAAACGAAAGACGCGGAAAAACGGCGGCAGCCGCGGAGGCCGCAATCAACGTACGCCGAGATATTTCGTTCTTAGTGTCCTAAGGCTACCTGCGGTAGTCTCTCGTGATGCACCCCTATTTCGCTCGCGGCCTCAGTTTTGGACCTATCGTGATGGGACGGTTGATCAAAGCCCTGCCTTACGAAGAGCATGATCTCATCACCGAGGAAGGCCGTTTTTCGCCTCGCGAAGTTGTAGCCCATCTCGCCGAGTGGGAACCCATTTTCTTGGAGCGCATTAGGCAGGCCGTCGAGCAGCCGGGTTCCGAGATCGAGGTATTCGATGAAGGAGAAATGGCGGCGGCAAATGAATATTATCGCCAGGACATCTTTGAGAATCTGACCAAATGGATGGGCGCCCGGCAGAAAACCGTCGAATACGTCTCAAGCCTTACTTCTGAAGATCTTCAGAAGTCCGTTAACCATCCGCAATTAGGAGAACTGACTGCTTTTGCGATCGCCTCGATGCTAGTGTCTCACGACATGTACCACTTAGAGCAGATCAGCTCATATCTGGGCGAGCGGGTCAGTCCGAGCCTTTAGGACGGGCGGTAACCTAGGCCATGGCTCCCAAGCGGCTGGTCATCATTGATGGCTACTCACTACTTTATCGCGCGTTCTTTGCGACGCGCTATTTGAGCACTAGCGATGGCCGGCCCACCAACGCCCTTCTTGGCTTCACGAACATGCTCTTCAACCTGCTGGAAAATATCCGGCCGGATGCGATCGTGGTGGCGCTTGATGCACCGGGTAAGACCTTTCGCCACGCCGAATACAGCGAGTACAAGGGGACGCGGCGGGAAATTCAACCGGAGCTAAAGGATCAACTGCCGGTTGCGAGAGAACTGATCTCCAAGTTGGGCATCCCCCAGGTAGAGGTCACCGGGTTCGAGGCCGATGACGTCGTAGGAACGATTTCAAAGCTTGCCGAAGACAATGGCTATCACACCACCATCGTCACTGGCGATTTGGACTCACTCCAGCTCGTCGATCGTTGCGTGAGTGTTCTTACCATGAAGATGGGGGTGAGTGACACCATCACCTACGATCCCGAAGGGGTGGTCGATCGATACGGGTTCGGCCCTGAGTTCATCCCGGACTATAAAGCGATCAAAGGAGATTCCAGCGATAACATTCCAGGCGTCCCTGGCATTGGCGACAAGGGTGCGGCGGAGCTGATCACCGGATTCGGAACAATCGAACAGATGCTTGAGCGTTGGGACGAGCTGCCACCGAAATACCAGAAGAAGATGGAACCAGTGCGCGAGCAAATGCCTAAGAGCAAGTGGCTTGCCACCATCAAACGAGATGTGCCGCTCCAATACGACTTCAAACCATTTGTGCTGAACAATGAACAAATGCAGGCGGCCTCGGAGATGTTCGAGTTGCTCGAGTTTCGTTCTCTCCTTCGGCGGGCTCCGAAAACCTTGGGCGCATATTTGGAAGGCGCTCCGGCCGGTGCAACTCCCGTTAATTACGAAGTAGAAGCTGAGAAGCTCGAGGTGTCGCTGGAGCAGCTAAGCGATTTTGAGGCCTTGAACCGCTTCGTCCAAGAGCGGCGATATTCCATCTATTTTGCGGCTCCTGCCGCCACGGACCTCTTCGAGCAGGCAGAACGTCGCGCCTTTGTGGCAGTGGGTAGGGATGTTCGAGAAGTGCCAGAGCTCGATGCCTATCGCCTCATGGAACAACTGCCGGATCTGGCGGTGCTTCACGATTCTAAACCGGCATACAAGGAGATGCTCAAGCGCGGCCTTTCGGCATCTCAGCCGCCTCGATTTGATTCGCTGCTCGCGGGGTACGTGCTCCAATCAGGAAGGGCTAACTACGCTCTCAGGGATTTGATTCAAGGCTATACCGACCTGCAGCCTCCGACTGAAGCCCACGAGATGGCGGGAGCGATGCTCGTGTTAGAAGATGCGATGTGCGACCGTCTCGAAAAGGAAGATCAGATGCGGGTGCTTCGCGGGATGGAATTGCCACTCGTGCCCGTTCTTGCCGACATGGAGAACCTTGGCATCACCGTCAATCGGTCCAAGCTGAGCGAATTCTCCAAGGATCTGGAGGGGGCGATCAAAGAGACCGCTGGCAAGATTTATGAGCTTGCCGGCCAAGAATTCACCATCGGCTCTCCTAAGCAACTCGGCGAAATCTTGTTCGAAAAGCTAAAGCTGCCGGGCGCGCAGAAAACCAAAACCGGCTATGCCACGGGTGTCGAAGTCCTCTCGCTCATTCCTGTCGAATACGAGATCGCGCCCCTGGTTCTGAGTTGGAGAGAACTGACGAAGCTAAAGTCCACGTATGCCGACTCTCTTGGCTCATTGATCCGGGAAGATGGGCGCATTCATACGACCTATAACATGACGGTCGCAGCCACCGGCCGGCTCTCAAGCAACGATCCGAACCTTCAGAACATTCCGATCCGCACCGAACTCGGGCGAGGCATCCGAGAAGCCTTTGGAGCGCCGCCCGGCCATAAGCTGGCCTCGTTCGACTATTCTCAGATCGAGCTGCGAGTCCTTGCTCATATGTGCGGTGAGCCTGCACTGATCGACGCCTTTCGAGAACATGTGGACGTTCACACCGTCACCGCTCAGGAAATGTTCGGCCTTGGTGATGAGCCGGCGAGCAAGGAGCAGCGCCGGTTGGCAAAGATGCTAAATTATGCGGTCCTGTACGGCGTCAGCGAATTTGGTCTTGCTCAGCAACTCGGAGGTGGATTCTCCATCGGAGAGGCGAAAGATCTTATCAACAAATATAACGAGCGCTTCCCAAGCGTGAAGGCGTTCACGAGCGGTGTGGTCGCGGAGGCGCGGTCAAAGGGATTCACCACCACGATGCTAGGACGCCGCCGCTACTTCCCCGACATCCATGCTCCCAAGATCAACGAGCGGAAAGCTGCGGAGCGCCAAGCCATGAATGCTCCGATCCAGGGCACGGCCGCAGATATGTTAAAGGTGGCGATGATCAACATTCATAAAACGATCTCCGGCACCCCAGTTCGTATGCTGCTAACAGTTCATGACGAGCTCGTCTTCGAGATGCCAGATGAGGACAGTTCCATGTTAGAGCCGATTCGCCAAATGATGCAGGAAGCACTGCCTCTCTCGGTTCCGATCGAAGTCGACGCCAAGGTTGGTCAGAACTGGAACGAGATGAAAATCTTTTGAAGACGCTGGAGCCGCGTGATTCGGCTAGAGCCATGCGTCTAGAACAACCATAATTAGCTTATGCAAACCGTAATCCTGGCAGGCGGCCTCGGAACTCGACTATCTGAAGAGACAGAGCTAAAGCCAAAGCCGCTCGTCGAGGTTGGAGAGCATCCCATTCTGTGGCACATCCTCAAGCACTTTTCGGCCTCTCACTTTAACGAATTTTTTATCTGCCTTGGCTACAAGGGAGAGGCGGTAAAGCGATTTTTCCTCGACCGTGCGAACCTCGCGGGCAGCATGCGGATCGACCTCAGGACGGGCGCGGTCGATGGATTTGACAAGGTTCTGGAGGATTGGAAGCTGCATCTGATCGATACCGGGGTAACGACCAATACTGGCGGAAGAATCAAGAGGATGAAGCCGTACCTCAAGAGCCAGTTCTTCATGACCTACGGCGACGGCGTCAGCAATGTGGATCTGAATGCTCTATTGGCGCATCACAAGCGATGCGGCAAGTTCGCGACTCTTACCGCAGTGCGTCCGCCTGCTCGCTTTGGCGGCATCGCGTTTGACGGCGACAACGTCGCGGAATTTTTGGAAAAGCCTCAGACGGGTGAAGGCTGGATCAACGGCGGGTTTATGGTTTTGGAGCCAGAGGTTTTTGATTACATCGACGGAGACGAAACAAGCTTTGAGTCCGAAACCTTACTAAAGCTGTGCCAAGATGGACAGCTCGCCGCTTATAAGCACCAAGGCTTCTGGCAGTGCATGGACACGTTGCGAGAAAAGCGACTGCTCACCGATCTGTGGGAAAGCGGCGAAGCCCCCTGGAAAACCTGGAGCTAAACGGACTTCGACTTCCACCATGCGATGGTGTCGTCGAGCCCCTTATCAAGATCGAATTTGGGCCTCCAGGCCGTTGACTCCTTCAGCAGCCGATTATTGGCGACAATAAACGGCGGGTCGGTTGGATTGTAAGGTCTCGCGCCGAACTTGGCGAGTTCAAGCCGGTTCAATTTGCGGCCGATCGTTTCAATAATCTCGCGGACGGTTACCGGAACGCCCGAGCCGATGTTCACCACTCCTTCTAGATCACTCGCGGCCGCTGTCGCGATCGCTCTCCCCACGTCATCGACGTGGAGAAAATCGCGAACCTGTTCACCCCAAGTGGTGGCGACCTCATCGCCCGCAAGCATCGCGTGGATGACCGAAGCGACCAAACGTCTTCGATCCTCCTGCGGTCCATACTGGTAGAAGATTCGGAGCCAAGCGGCGGACATTTGCAGCTTTTCCGCCAGTTTCGGAAGGAGTGTGCTCATGCAGGCCTTGGAAGCCGCATATAGCGTCGCGGGCCTGATCGGTGAATCCTCTCTGAGCCATCCCCGGTCGAAGTCGTATTCAAAGCACGTCCCGATACCGATGAAACGAGAGCAGCCAGCTCTGGCGAGCACTTCGACTAGTGAGCTCGTCCCCCGAAGCGCATCAAGATTTTCAACAGCATGCGGATATTTGCCAGGCTCCGCGTACCAAGCCAGATGAATACAGGACTCGGGCGCGACGTCCGCGATCGCGGGAGCCGCTTCTGCGATTGCGGCCAGGTCGCCTTGTATAAATTGAATGTCCTGTCTGACTTCATCAAGCCGATCAAGGCAACTTGACGCTCGCACCATCCCAATCACCTGGTGCCCCGACGCCAGGAGCGCACGCGCAGTGGCGGCTCCGATGAAGCCATTGATGCCAGTGACTAGAACTTTCATTGAGTGAAATCCGGAACAATCGCGTCCTTTTCCGAAAGGATGGGATCGGGCAAAGGCCATGCGATCGCGAAGGCCGGATCGTTCCAGCGTACGGCTCGCTCGGCAGAAGGCGTGTAGAACTCGCCGACCATGTAAAAGGCTTCGGTTGAGTCCTCCAAAGTCTGATATCCATGCGCAAAGCCCACTGGGATGTAGAGCATCTTTCGGTTTGCCTGTGATAGCTCAACCTTGATGTGCTGCTTGAAAGTGGGCGAATCGGGGCGGAGATCAATGATCACGTCGAGCAGTCTGCCCTTTGTGCAGCGAACCAGCTTCACCTCACCATGCGGCTCTGCCTGATAGTGCATGCCGCGCAGCGTGCCCTTCCTCTCGTTCCAGCTGGTATTCGCTTGAGGGAAGCGGGTGATGAGCCCATGCGCAGCGAACTCATTCTCGTCGTAGGCCCGAGCAAAATAGCCCCGGTTGTCCATCCTCGGCTCGAGTTCGATGATAAAGGCTCCCTTTAGATCGGTTTCCGTGAACTTCATCCTTAGCCAGATAATGGCACGATACGTGCCGAAGCCAGAAGGCGTATGTCTCCCGATCTGGCAAAAGACGTGATATCAAGCGAGACTGACAGGCAGCAGAAAACAGTCGCTCGGGTACCTTTTGAGTTAGGCCGATCTGGCCATTTTTCCATGAACAAGCATTTGAAAAGGGACGCTCAAGATGTGGTTGACAATTTGGGCGACGCAAATCAGCGTTTCTCCGGAAAAACCGTGCTCATCACCGGTGCGGGTGGTTTTCTTGGGTGCCATTTTGTCCACTATCTCGCCTTGCTAAATGAGTCGGGTGTCTTTGATGAACCGGTTAAGATAGTGGCCTCCGACAACTTCATTCGCGGTGTGCCGGAATGGATGAGCAGCATCGAAGGGAATGTCGAGATTCAGAAGCGAGACATTATCCAGCAGAAGGAATTTGGCGCGGCCGATTTCGTGATCCATGCTGCCTCGATCGCTTCCCCCATGTACTACCGGCTGCACCCTTTGGAGACGATGGACGCCAACATCCAGGGATTGCGCAACCTTCTCGATTACAGCATCGCTCATCAGTTCGAGAGCATGCTCTTCTTCTCGAGCAGCGAAATCTATGGAGATCCCGATCCCGCCCATATTCCCACAAAGGAAACTTATCGCGGATATGTCAGCTGCACTGGCCCCCGAGCCTGCTACGACGAATCCAAACGATTCGGCGAGACCCTATGTGTCACCTTTCAACAGGTGCACGGCACCAGAATCAAGACCGCCCGGCCATTTAACAACTACGGCCCCGGCCTGAAAATAACGGATCGCCGGGTTATTCCAGATTTTGCGCGGGACATCCTTGAGGGTCGCGATATTGTGATGCTCTCAGACGGCACCGCAACCCGAACATTCTGTTACATCAGCGATGCGATTACCGGCTATCTGCTCGCCCTGCTCTCCGATCAGGATGGTGAGGCTTTCAACATTGGAGCGGACGGACCTGAGATCAGCATGCGTGATCTTGCCTCGATGCTTCTGAAGATTTCCGGCTCGGATCGCAAAGTTGTGTTCCAGAACTCTGAGGACGCGCATTACCTCACCGATAATCCTGTGCGGCGGTGCCCTGATTTAACAAAGGCCAGAACAATTCTTGGCTACTCGCCGCGTATCGGGTTGGAAGAGGGCCTGAGCCGGACCATGGATTACTACCGCGACTTTCCGACCGCGGCGGAAGCTTAAATGATGAACATTGCAGTAGTTGGGACCGGCTATGTCGGCACTGTTAGCGCGGTTGGGCTCGCTTCCGTTGGCCATAACGTCGTGACCGTTGACCTCCGCAAGGAGGTTGTGGACCTGATCAACCAAGGTGATCCGCATATCTATGAGCCGGGTCTGCCAGAGCTGTTGGCAAAAGCCATGGCAACCGGAAATTTCCGAGCTACAACCGATCTGGCCGATGCCCTCCAGGATGCCGACGTCGCCCTTATAGCGGTGGGCACGCCGAGTGAAGAGGGTGCGATCGATTTGTCGCAAATTCGAGCGGTTTCCCGTCAGATCGGTGAGCTGCTGCGTCACCGTCGAGAGCACCTCTCGGTGGTCGTAAAAAGCACTGTCCTGCCGGGAACGACCGATACCGTGGTCAAAAGCGAAATCGAATCAGCTTCTGGCAAGGGGGCGGAGTCGTTCGGCCTAGGCATGAATCCCGAGTTTCTACGCGAAGGCTGCGCGGTCTCCGATTTCATGAATCCCGATCGAATCGTGCTTGGTGCCGATGATGAGCAGACCCGAGAACGCCTGCGCGAAATGTATAAGCCGTGGAACGTCGACAAGTTGGAGATGAGCACTCGAACCGCTGAGATGGTCAAATATGCTAACAACTGCCTCTTGGCGACTCAGATTTCCGCGATCAACGAGCTTGCAACTGTAGCCCTGAGAGTCGGAGGAATCGATTTTCGCGATGTGGTAAAGGGAGTCACGTCCGACCAGCGGTGGAGTCCGATTCAGCCAGATGGTTCCCGAATCTCTCCGCAGATCTTGACTTACCTGGTTCCCGGCCCTGGATTTGGTGGCAGCTGCTTTCCAAAGGATGTTCAGGCAATGCGCAGCTTTGGTAAGGCGCAGGGGCTTCCAATGGGTCTACTCCAATCCGTACTCGACATCAATGCGTCCCAGCCCGGAGAGGCCGCGCATCTGATCGAGCAGTCTGGCAAACTCGGATCCGACAGTCGAGTCCTGATCTTGGGAATGGCTTTCAAGCCGGATACCGATGACCTTCGGGAGTCAGTTTCCCTCAAGATCGCCAAGGCTTTCGTTGACGCCGGAGCGACCGTTCTGGTGCATGACCCGGTCGCGCTGGAAACTGCCGTCGCGGCCGTTCCAGGTACACGTGCCGCTGCGGATTGGCGCCAGGCTGTTGCCGACGTTGACGCAGTAGTGGTGGCGACTTCTTGGAAGGAGTATGGCGACCTGCCGCAGGTCCTAAGTGACTCTGGCAAGTCGCTGCGAATTCTCGATGCCCGAGGCATGTTCCGAGCAGCTGATTTCCCTGGGTCGGATTACACCAGCTTCTTTGGCAAGGTGTGAGCGTACTTTTTCATCTGTCGCCATTTCGCCTAGAAATGCTCGGACCGGAGATAAAGGTTGGGGGAAAGGTCTTCCCCCAGCAACCTAACGGGTTCTCTTCAAGGTCAACCCGACAACTTCATGACCGTCGGCATCTCGAATAATCGACTGCAGCGTGTCGCCGTCAAGAAAGCGACTGCGAGAGCCGAATACCTGCGGCAGCATGCCGATGGGGCTAAAGGTGAAAATCAGATCATCGTTCTCCGGAAAGACATGCCCGAAGTAAACAGTTTCAGAGTCATGGGTGTCCAGGTAGTACACGGCTTTCGCCAAGCGATCCCAGCCGAACTGAGTGTAGACATGAGTAGAGTCTCCAATCCTTCCTTCACCGATGACACCTTTGCCGTCGGGATGAAGCTTGTAGGTGAACTGGACCTCCATGGGTTTGCCGCTCTCATCCTTCACTTCTGCTTTCCAGGTGCCGCCGACCATCTTCCGAATCTGTTCAAGCGCAACCACCGACGGCGTCTCGTTCCTGGAGCCGCTGGTTTCAGCCTTTACCGGACCTTGCTCGTATCGTTCCTTCAAAGCGTGCAGCACCGAATCCCATGCTTTGTTGAAATAATCGTAGTACTTGTCCCAGCCAGCGCCCTTACCGATCCCGCCTTGCCTGAGATCCACCTGGGTGCCATCCTTCCCCTGGGTCAGCTGGATCACCACGAAGGTCTTCTGGTTCCGCATCTCGGGAAGGCTCGGTGGAGCGTTCCAGGTGAAGGAAAGCATCCTTTCTGGAACGTAGCTGAGGATTTGACATCCTTCCGAACCTTGTAATCCGACCGGAGGCTTGTTATCGAAAAGTATTTCATAGCGGCCACCAAACTTCAGTTCGATGTAGCTGTCGACTCCGAGGAATTCCCGCACGCCTTGTGAGGATGTCCAGGAGTTCCAAACCTCTGACGGAGACGCTTTTACCATGACGCTCTTCTCGATAGCTCTTTCCATTGCTTTCGCTCCTTGGCCAGCCCAAGTTGTTGCCGCCAAAACCACCATCCCCATAAGCATGAGTCCTTTCATTCGTTCACCGCCTGATAGGTCTCTCCGCGTTCGAGGTAGCCGATAAGAGCATCTTCCATGAGCTTCTTTGTGCCTTCGCGGTACATCTTTTCTAGGTCGTCACTGATCGTGCCCCATATCTGTGAACTCCTCTTATACAGCGTGCCCTCCGGGTGCGGCAGCACCTCTTGGCGCAAATAGCTCGATGTTCCGCGATTCAGGACTGAAGCTCCCGCACTGATCAGCAGTCGATCTTGATCGTAGTACACGACTTCTCCATAAATCGCACCACCACCATTCTTGAAGTTTTCACCCGATCTTCCTCCCAGCCGAGCCTCGCTGAACACTTCTGAATCGGGCTTGTACCGGTGAGGCCACCAATTGCCTAGCTCCTCGCTAATCGCTTTGAACACCCGTTCGGGCGGAGCTTTGATCACAAGCTCCATCTCAATCGTAATCTGTCGATACTGTGTTTGGTCCACTTTGACGTCTTCCTCGTGTGTAGATTCTGCGTATCTCTTCAGGTGTTGGGCCGTCTCGGCCGCTATTGATGAGCCGCTTCGCATCCAGCGCTCGTACACTT
Source organism: Armatimonadota bacterium (assembly GCA_023392285.1). Classification (GTDB taxonomy): domain Bacteria; phylum Armatimonadota; class Fimbriimonadia; order Fimbriimonadales; family Fimbriimonadaceae; genus JAEVZK01. Next base: position 14,576 of record JAEVZK010000002.1, read on the forward strand.
GCTGAATTGGAGCAGGATTGAGGTAGTTGAAGCGAGATCTTCCTTCTCGCCTTACCAGCACCAGGTGTGCCTCTTCAAGCACGCTCAGGTGCTGCATCACTCCAAAGCGGCTAAGGTCCGACATCTCCTTGGAGAGCTCGCCGGTCGTCCTCGCCCCATCTCTCAGCAGATCGAGCAGCTTTCTGCGATGCGGACTCGCCAGCGCACGCCAAACGGTTTCCGATTCCACAGAAATCAATACGTGATGAATATATCACACATTTGGCAACTCAAGAGAATCGTTCAACTGGTAAGCCAGAGGCAGCCTTTTCTCTCTTTGAACAACTAGCGGTTCTCCAGGCACAGCTAGACACGCGCTGCGACGAATGACTCACTATTCATCGACACAGTCGAAGACCCAGAGACGGAGCACGACAAGCTCCGCCTCCCTCAGCCACCGGGATGCATTCTTGAGACACCCCCCGAGCGGACGAAGCCTACATCTTGTGAATCGCGTGACCAGCCGCATCCTCGTACGCCTCGAGCATCGCCTCCGCGAGCGTCGGGTGCGCGTGAATAGTGTCGGTCATCGAGTCGATCGTCGCCTCCAGCTTGATCGCCGCAGTCGCCGCCGCGATCATATCCGTCACGTGCGGGCCGATCATGTGCACGCCGAGCAGCTCGCCGTACTTCTTCTCCGCGACCACCTTCACAAAGCCGTCCTGCTCTGCGATCGCCATCGCCTTACCGAAGATCCGGAACTGCGCCCGACCCACCACCACGTCGTAGCCCTTTGTGCGGGCCTCGCTCTCCGTCAAGCCCACCGAGGCCACCTCCGGAATCGTGTACACGCAGTTCGGCACCGCCTTGTAATCCATCTGCTTGTTCTGGCCCTTGATCGCGTTTGTCACCGCGTAGATGCCTTCCATGCTCGCCACGTGCGCAAGCTGGATGCGTCCGGTGATGTCCCCGATCGCCCAGATGTTCGGCACGTGAGTCACCAGCGAGTCATCCTTCACCTCGACTCCGCGCTTGTGCAGCTTCACCCCGATCTTCTCCAGGTTCATCCCGTCCGTATTCGCCTTGCGGCCAACCCCGACGAGGATCACCTGCACCTCGACGACCTCCGTCTCCGAGCCCTTCTTCATAAAGCACTTCCAGCCGTCCTTCGTCTTCTCGACCTTCTCGACCGCCGTACCCGTCTTCACCTTGATGCCCTGCCGGCCCATGAGCTTCCCGAGCTCCACGCCAAGGTCCTCGTCCATCATCGGGATGAGGTTCGGCATGATCTCCACCAAGGTCACCACCGCCCCGAGACCGTTGAACACGTAGCTGAACTCGCAGCCCACCGCGCCGCCCCCGATCACCAGCATCGACTTGGGAATAAATGGCGCCGTCACCGCGTCGTCCGAGGTCCACAAGTTGTCCTCGCGGCCCCCCTTTAAGCCCTCGATGAACGTCGGCAGGATCACCGACGAGCCCATCGCAAGCACGAAGTTCTTCGCCCTGATCTTCTCCTCGGTCCCGTCGTTCTTCTTCACCGACAGCGTGTTCTTGTCGATGAACGAGCCAAAGCCCTCCACATGGCGCACGCCGTTCTTCTTGAAGAGCATCCCCACGCCCCCGCGCTGAGCCTGCACGATCTTGTCCTTTCGCTTGATAAAGGCGTCAAAGTCGACCTCCACCGGCCCGTCCACCTTCAGACCCAGCTTGTCTGCGTGCTTCACGTGATTCAGCCGCTCCACGCTGCCGATCATTGCTTTCGAGGGAATGCAGCCCCAGTTGAGGCAGGTGCCCCCGAGGAACTCCTTCTCGACGCACACCGTCTTCGCGCCCAGCTGAGCCGCCCGAATCGCCGCGACATAGCCGCCAGGCCCCGCCCCGATCACTACCAAGTCTGCATCGAAATTGTCGCTTGCCATCTGCTGCTCTTTTTCCTCCGGAGTCCCCATGCCCCGTATCTCCGCCACAATCCCCTCCACCGCTAGCTGAGCGGCCACCGCCGGCCCATTCACCGGCTTTGTCGAGAGCGATTCGTCAGGGGAAGCCATGAGTACCGCACAAGTTTACCAACTCCCCTTCCCCCGCCGAGATGATCGTGCTTGTGCTGCCGAGGCGAAGCCGACCACACCAAAAAGTTTCCCCCTCCCCCGCCGAGATGATCGTGCTCTTGCTGCCGAGGCGAAGCCGACCACACCAAAAAGTCTCCCCCTCCCCAGCCGAGATGATCGTGCTCGGGCGGGGGAGGGGCAGGGGTGGGGGCAGCCTCATCCGCTCTCCCGCAGCCGTCCGCCGGTGGAGGATGGGGCCAGGGCGAGAGGGCCCACACATCTCCACATCCCCACACCGACCCCTCGTTCATCCCCCACTGATCCCTCGCTAAAGCTGAACCGGCCCATATTTTCGACAGAGGATCAACGGCGATTCAACAGTCATCCCCTTCCTCGGTTTCTCGGCGCTCCACTATAACCACGCCCCGCTCTGCGGAAACTGAGGAGGGGGCCAGGGGGTGGAGCTTCGCCCCTCCTCTCGAGGCTCACCTTCTCGGCGCAGGAAGCGAACGACACCCCTCGCCTGCCGAAATTTTTTTTCGGTCGTCAAGGCCGTCCGATCTTCCGCCGCCG
>JAEVZK010000040.1 GCA_023392285.1 Armatimonadota bacterium
GTCTCCACGTGCATTGAGAACGATCTACCCTTACTTGCACGCCACCCATCAGAAGGCGGTGATCTGGCCGGAACTCTACGAATGCTGCGACGCTCACTCAAAAAAGCGGCCCAGCCTGATGAGCAAAGGCATCCGATTCGGTGCTCCCATCACTCTTCCCAAAGACCTTGCCGATGCATTTGTGCTCACGCGGGGCAAGGACCACTTCCTTGAGACAAACAGCTATGACGATGGGTTAAAGCAGATCGAGTTCGCAGCCAAAAATTTAATTGCCGATTTCCCGGGCAAGCGGGTGCTGGTTGTGGGCCATTCCCTCCATGGCGGCCGCATGATAGAGTTGTTACAAGGAAAACCGATGCTTGGCAAAGTTCGTCCTGCCAACTGCTCGATAACGCATCTGACGCAGGCGGGCACCCGGTTCTCCATTAGCCAGTAGGTTGCAATCGGCTATATGAGATCCCCCGGAACTCGAACCAGCCGAACACCCGAACTATCCGAGCTCTTCGCACAACCTTTTACAATAGATAGCATGCGAGCAATTCCCACCTTTCTCATCGGCGTTCTTTTGACAACCGGAAGCTTCGCCCAGCAGCACCTACCCGACCAAATCTATGGACACAAAATGGGTGTGGCGCTCACCATGGATGTGTTCGAGCCAGCTAAGCCGAATGGGATAGGAGTGATTTGGATGGTGAGCGGAGGATGGTCCTCTCACTATGAAGACATCAATCCGGCTCTCGCGAAAATTTTCACGGACCGAGGCATGACCGTCTTTGAAGTGGTCCACGGCAGCCAGCCTAAGTTCCAGATGACCGAAATCTTGTCCGACGTGAAGCGGGCGGTCCGCTTCATCCGCTTCAACGCGAAGAAGTATCACATCGATCCAAACTGCCTCGGGGTTAGCGGGGCTTCCTCTGGAGGCCATCTGTCTCTGATGATCGGGGCCACCGGGGATGCGGGGAATCCAGAAGCTAAGGATCCCGTGGACCGAGTTTCAAGTGAAGTCGAGGCGGTCGCGTGCTTCTTTCCCCCGGTCGATTTGTTGAACTGGGGTGGAGAAGGCATTCGGCCATTCAAGAACCCCTTGATGCGTGTCTTTTGGCCAGCCTTTGGAATCACTGCCGAAACTCCAGAAAGCACCCTCGAAGACATGGCTCGACAATTCTCGCCTATTTACTCGATCACCGCAAAGATGCCGCCCACCTTTGTGATGCACGGAGACAAGGACCCGCTCGTGCCGCTGCAGCAATCCGAACTCTTGATGAAAAAGCTGGACGAGCTTAAAGTGCCCCATGAACTCGCGATCAAGAAAGGCGGCGGGCACGGGTGGCTCGACATCGGAACCGACCTGCCGAAGTTCGCCGCCTGGTTCGAAAAATACTTGAAACCGAAAGGCTAACGCTGCTTTGCCGCTTGGATAAAATCGCGCATCTTGTGGTAGTCCTTCAAGCCGGGCGCAGACTCGATGCCGCTGCTCACATCGACCGCGTAAGGGTGGACCGATTCGATCGCATCCGCCACGTTGTCTGGCGTGAGGCCACCCGCCAGGACAAACGGAAACTGTGGCATTTCTCGAACTAATGCCGCCGCTACCCGCCAGTTGGCCCGTAGTCCGGTACCTCCAAAAGCATCCGGTGAATATCCGTCGAGGTGTATGGCGCAGCAGTTCGCATAGCTTAATTCCAGTGAAGCATTGATCTCCAGCTTGGCCGCTTCCGTGTCCTCACCCGCTTGGAACCGAAAAGTGAAGAGCGCTGGCCTCGGATCAGGAATGACCACGGCGGGCGAGAAGAAGTGATCCTTGCGCACTTCGGGGATTTCACGAAACCTTACAGATTGGACCAGCGAACATGGATCTTTCCGCACTCGATAAGTTCCGTACACGGCGATGGTCGGCGTAAAGAGCGGGGCGCTGCCGACTACCGACTCCCAATCGTCACGATCACACAAATACCGCGGGGTGTTCGGCTCGAAAATGAACCCGAGCGCGTCGGCGCCAAGCTCGACCGCCTTCTCTACGTCTTCGATACGTGTAAGGCCACAGATCTTAACTTTTACCAATCCATCACCTCGCGCACCTTCGAGCCGATCTCCGGAGCCGCACAAAAGGTCGTTCCGATCAGCACCGCCCGAGCTCCCGCAATCCGGACGAGATCGATTTCGGCTCTTGACGACAAGGCGCTTTCACTTACCGTCAAGGCATGCTCGCTCAGGATCGGCAACAAGTCGAGAGAGGTCTGCAGCGACGTGGTCATATCCGCCAAATTGCGGTTGTTGACTCCGATGAGATCGGCATCCAGGTCGATGGCAATCTCCCCCTCGGACATCGAATGCACTTCGACTAGGACATCCATCCCAAGAGACTTCGCCAGCTGGGAGAGATCGCGCAATTGCGCGGTTTCTAAGCCCGCGACAATCAGGAGGATGCAATCAGCCCCCCAGGCGCGCGCCTCATACACCTGATATGGATCGAGGATAAAGTCTTTGCGCAAGCATGGAAGACCGGAAGCCTCTCTCACAATGGCCAAGTTTTCAAGTGATCCCTGAAAATATCGTTTGTCGGTCAACACGCTGAGGCAATCCGCTCCCGCGCCTCGGTAGATGTGGGCAATGGCTGAAGGGTCGAAGTCTGCGCGAATCAACCCTTTGGAGGGTGAGGCCTTTTTAACCTCGGCGATCAATCCGACATCATGAGGAGAATCGAGCAGAGCCTGACGAAATGGCCGTACCGGCGAGGCGCTCTCGGCCCGCTCTCGTATCTCGGACAGGGACACCTTCGCCGATGCCTCAGCGACTTCGATCCTCTTATGCTCAAAGATTTGCTGAAGGATATTCATGCCAGTCTGCTTGCCGTGACGAGCTCCTCCAATTTCTCCGCCGCCGGAAGGCCAGCCGCTTGTCGCGCCCGTTCGCAGGCAGCAGAGAGATCATCCTCCATCCCTGAGAGCCAAACCGCTGCCGCCGCATTGGGCAAGATCGCCAAGAATCGTTCAGATTTAGGTTCGCCGATCGCCTCCCGAAGAATCTCCGCGTTCTCCTCCGGATTCTCGCCCGGCTCGATTGCATCGGCGGCGATGGGATCGAACCCAAAATCTTGCGGCTGAAACTGCCCCTCGGTGATCTCACCATCCCATAGCTTGGCGTAGCGAGTGGTCGTGGTTGCAGAAATTTCGTCCAGCCCTTCATCCCCATGTACGATCAGCGCTCTCTCGCTTCCCAGAGTGCGCAAAGCCTCCGCCATCGGCCTAAGCATCTCCGGATCATAAACTCCGATCAGCTGCCGTGTCGCCCCCGCCGGATTTGCGAGGGGCCCGAGCTGATTGAAGATCGTTCGAACCTGCAGTTGCTTGCGTGTCGCGCCCACGTGCCGCATTGCTTGGTGATGTGCGGGAGCGAACATGAAGATAATGCCCACGGTATCCAGCAGGTGCAGCAGTCGCTCGTGATCCGCGTGAAGGTCCACCCCGAGCGCTTCCAGCACGTCGGCACTGCCGCATTTGCTCGACACCGCCCGATTGCCGTGCTTGGCAATCCTAACTCCTGCCGCCGAGGCGAGAATCGCCGCTCCCGTCGATATATTAAAGGAAGCGCAGCCGCCTCCCGTGCCGCATGTGTCGACCAGATCGAGATAGCTATGCTTGACGGTGACCGCATGATCTCGCAGGACCTCCGCGAAGGCGGCCAGTTCTTCCGGGGAAGTGCCCTTCACGCGGATTGAGAGCAACACTGCGCCAATCTGGGCTTCTGTCGCCTCGCCGCTCATGATGAAACTCATCAGCGCGTGAGCCTCCTCCCTAGTGAGGTGCCGACGTGCGAACAAAGGCTCGACCAAGTCGGCAAAGTGCATCCTTATATTGTATCCACGGGCGAGGCTCGCCTAGTTCGTGTAAACTGACCTCATGTTTGCGGTGATTAGCGCCCAGCAGCAATACGTCGGCAGCTATCTTGGCATCCTTGTCTTGGTCGGGGTAGCGGCGGTGATCTGCGCGGCGATGGTTACCCTCAGTTGGGTGCTCGGTCCTAAGAAGACGACTCCTTACAAGCAGTCTCCTTATGAGTGTGGGGTGGCGCCGGTCGGCGATGCGAAGGAACGCTTCCCGGTCAAGTTTTATCTCGTTGGCATCGTTTTCATCCTGTTCGATATTGAAGTCGTTTTTCTCTGGAGCTGGATGACGGTCTTCAAATGGGCCAACACAGAATTTGTGATCGCGAGCGGAATCTCGTTCTTTGTCTATATGATCAGTTTCGTGCTCGGCTACCTCTATGTCATTCGAGTTGGCGCGATCGACTGGGATGAAGCCACTTCGCTCGAGCCGGCCAAGATGGGCAACTTGCCGGAAAGAGCGGTCGACATGACGCCGACCGAACCGACGACCATGCCAGTAGGGAGCGCACGCTAATGCCTACAACGGAAAGTGGAGAGCGGCTCGAAGTCGTCAGGGTTCGCGAGCGAATTCCCGAAGCCTTTATCGGTGTGAAGGAATTCCGTGGCGATACATGGATTCTAGTCAAGCGCGAGAACATCCGTGAGGTCATTCAGCTTCTCAAGGATGATCCCGACCTACAATACAGCTACTTCAGCGAATGCTTGGGGGCGGATTACAGCCGCTGGGAGAACGACCGCGATCTTCCCCAGCGCTTCGAAGTGATCTATAACCTCATGTCTCTTAAACATTCGTCTCGAATCTTCGTCAAGATTGGAGTGGAGGAAGGCGAGGGAGTACCGACTTTGAAGCACATCTTCTTGGGTGCCGAATACCCTGAGCGGGAAATCCAGGATCTCTTTGGCATTCCCTTCGAGGGCAATCCAGAGCCAGCAGGGATGCGATTTATGCTTCCCGATGATTGGATCGGCTACCCCTTGCGAAAGGAATATCCGCTTGGCGGCGAAGACGTTCTTTTCGATGGAGGAGATTACGGCCCAGCGGTGGAAGATGTCCAGATGCCGCACGCGGGAGAGAGCTTTGAAGGAAAGACCGGCTCCGCGGAAGTCAGCGGACGATAGATTTTTGCGAATTTTTAATTTTCGAACAGAAAAGCCTTGAAAGTGGTATACAATTTGCGTTGACGTCAGGCAAGTCACGTCGAAAACTCGGAGATTCTTCTTCCTGGAATTTCGATCTCTTACTGGCTTTGGCGTGATATATCAACTCTGGCGACGTTTTTCGCGTCGTCAGTATTGGAGGCAATTCTAATGAGCCGTAAGGCATTTACTCTAATTGAGCTTCTCGTTGTTATCGCGATCATCGCGATTCTCGCAGCTATTTTGTTCCCGGTCTTCGCTCAGGCGAAGGAAGCCGCTAAGAAAGCTGTCGATCTTTCCAACATGAAGCAGATGGCAACGGGCAGCAAGATTTATCTCGCTGACTCAGACGACCTTTATCCGCAGACCCTGCCGGTCCTTAACGGCGTGAACCAGGAGTCCTTCTTTGGCACCCCTGCGACACGCACGTCGATGGGCGCGGCTCCGTCGCAGGCATCCATCGAACTTCGAAATCAGTTCTGGGGCAACTCGGTTCAGCCGTACATCAAGAACTATCAGATGTACAAGAACAGCGTTCCGGATGTAAACATCTTCCCGACCAGCTTCAACGACGCCGATACCAAAGGTTTCGCTGACAGCTATGCGATGAACACGTTCCTGAACTCGTGGTCAGATACCGCGATCAATTCGCCATCGCTCACCATCATGTTCTTCCAAGGAATGGGCAAGATGAATGTCAAGGGCGTTACCTACGCTTATCCGCCAATCGGTGCAGGTTCTCTCACTGCTCCTTACCGATTCGGCCGTGGCGTTGGTCAGTGCCCGGTGGCGCCATACGTTTACACCGGACAGGCTGATGCTCGAATCTTCACCGGTGGCCATAATCTGGTCTACTGCGATTCCAGCGCAAAGTTCGTCCGAACGCCGAGCAGCCGCTCTCCTTGGGCCGCTCTCGATCCAAACACTGGCGTTGCGACGAGCCTTTGGGTGTCCAACATCGGAACCGACTGCCAGAACAAAATCTACTACTGGCATGCACCAGACCAGGAAAAGGGGTAAGTTAAAAGAGATGTCGAAATTCTCTTTGATTGCTCTGGCTGCCATGTTGCTTGGCAGCATGGTATTGGTAGGCTGCGGAAGTAAGGATGAAGGCGAAGGCGATATGACTCCTCCAAAGGGAGCCGGAACCGCTTCTCCCGTTGGAGCCGCACCCGGTGGAACAACCACTGGTGGCGGTGGCGCTCCTTCCTCAGCAACTCCTTCTACTCAGTAGTAGGTCAATAAATCAAGAAGAGGGGACGACAATGTCGTTCCCTTTTTTTGTCTCTCCGGTACACTCAATCTGCAATGGATGCACCGACCTTCATGCCCTCGACCGAAACGATTTTCCAGAGAACTGGAGAAAACACGATGGTCGTCAACATGGGGCCGCAGCACCCGAGCACCCATGGCGTCCTTCGAGTCATTTGCGAACTTGAAGGCGAGACCATTATCAAGTGCCAGTGCGTCATCGGTTACCTCCACACCGGAATGGAGAAGGAAGCCGAATATCAGCAGTACCACAAGTGCGTGGTCATGACCGATCGCATGGACTACCTGAACGCAAACGGCAATAACCTTGCCCATGCGTTGGCCGTCGAAAAGCTCCTCGGCTGCGAGATTCCCAAGCGCGGTCAGTATCTCCGGGTCATCTTGGCTGAGCTCAGCCGTGTCGCGAGCCACTGTGTCTGGCTTGGCACCCACGCTCTCGACCTGGGCGCGATGACACCCTTCTTCTACATCATGCAGCAGCGGGAAACCATCCTCGATCTTTTTGAGGTGATCTCGGGCGTTCGCATGATGCCGAGCTGGATCGTCCCGGGTGGCCTTCGTGGAGACATGCCGCCTCTCTTTGAGCAGAAACTGCGCCGCGTGCTTGAAGTCTTCCCGAAAGAGCTTGACGTGGTCGAAGATCTTCTCGTCTCCAATCCTATCTGGAAAGAGCGAACTTACGACGTTGGTGTGCTTTCCGCCACCCAGGCACTTGAGCTTGGCTGCTCTGGACCCATCGCTCGCGCGAGTGGGGTGGCTTGGGACCTGCGCAAGAGCAATCCGTATTCCAGCTACGAAGACTTCGACTTCAGCATCCCTGTCGGCAGCAAGGGAGACGTTTACGACCGCTTCCTAGTCCGCATTGCGGAGATGAAAGAGTCGCTCAAGATCATCCAGCAAGCCATCGACGGCCTCCCTGGTGGGCCTTGGAATACCGACGATCGAAAGATCGTCCCGCCTCCTCGCGAAGAACTCGATACGTCCATGGAATCCCTCATCCACCACTTTAAACTATTTACCGAAGGCTATCGGCCGCCAGTCGGCGAGGCGTACGCCGGCATCGAGGGCTCCAAGGGAGAATTGGGCTTTTACATCGTGAGCGATGGCAGCAACCGTCCCTATCGCTGGCACGAGCGGCCAAGCAGCTTTATGAACCTGAAAGCACTGGAAGTGCTGGCGGTGGGCAGATTGATCGCAGACGTGATTGCCATCATTGGCAGCATCGACATCGTCCTTGGAGAAATTGACCGATGAGCGAGCTGATCCACCTCGGCGACCGAAATCAGCGTCCGACCGCTCCCAAAGCGGAAGACTTGACCCTTCGCTTCTCAGATAAAGCGGTGCAGGAGTTGGAAGCGCTCAAGACTCACTATCCCGAGTGGAAAGCCTGCGTCCTTCCCTGCCTCTGGATCGCCCAGCGCGAATACGGCGGCTTCCTGGACGGCGCGGCGATTGCCGAAGTCGCCTTCCGACTGAAGCGCAGCTACGCAGAAGTTGAGGGAGTGGCCACGTTCTACTCGATGTACAACACGGAGCATCGGCCAGGCAAGCACAAAATCGAGGTTTGCACGTGCCTTAGCTGCCACCTTTGCGGCGGTTATCGCCTTCGCGATTATCTTTCGCAGAAGCTGGGCATCGGCCACGGCGAAACCACCGAAGACGGTCTCTTTACGCTGGAAGAGGTCGAATGCCTGGACGCTTGCGATCGCGCTCCTGTGCTGCAAATTGGCGACCAATACTATGGCCCGGTCGACGAACCCGCGGTCGATAAGCTCATCGATCAGCTGCGCGCGACGGAGAAATCCACCGTTGTCCAAATGGCCGATAGCATCGTGCAGGTCCACCTGCGCGACACCGAACAGGTGAAGTAAGTGAATCCCGCGCTCAAGCGGCTTTATGCTTACCCGTTTGAGCGCTTGCGCCTGCTTCTTGCTGACCTGATTCCGCAGAAACCGCAGATCAATATGGGCATTGGCGAGCCGCAGCATGCGACTCCCGAATTCATCAAGAAGGCTTTAACCGAAAATTTCGCTGGCCTGGGGAAGTACCCGCCAACCGCGGGGACGCCAGAGCTCAAGAAGGCCATTGCCGACTGGCACGAGCGCCGCTATCAGGTGAGGATTGATCCTCAACACGTTCTCCCCGTAAGTGGCACGCGAGAGGCCCTGTACTCCTTCGGACAGGCGGTTCTCGATCCCAGCGCTCAACCAGTGGTCCTCATGCCGAACCCCTTCTACCAAATTTATGAAGGCTCGGCCATCTTGAACAACGCACAGCCGTTTTACGTCCCCACACCTTCGCACAACGGTTATCTACCGGACTGGTCTGCCGTTCCTGGCAGTCTCTGGCCGAGAGTTCAACTTGCCTTCGTGTGCTCGCCCGGAAATCCCACCGGGGCAGTTCTTGAGCTAAGGCACTGGCAAGAGATTTTCGACCTTTCGGACCACTACGGGTTCGTGATCGCTGCTGATGAGTGCTACTCAGAAATCTATAATGGCCAGCCTCCAATCGGTGCCCTTCAGGCGGCCAAGATGCTTGGTCGAGGCCACCAGCGGCTTGTGACCTTCAACTCGCTTAGCAAACGTTCAAGCGCTCCTGGGCTCCGCTCCGGATTTGTGGCAGGCGACCCAGAAATCATCGAGAACTTAGTCCTCTTTCGAAGCTATGAAGGCGCCTCGCCCAGCATCATGGTTCAACAGGCGAGCGCGGTTGCCTGGAATGACGAGGCTCACGTAGAGGAGAATCGCGCCAAGTACCGAACGAAATTCGATGCCGCCGCGAAGTATGTGGGTGAGAAGACATTTCCCCTGGATATAAAGATTCCGGAGGCTGGGTTTTTCGTCTGGGCTCGGGCTAAAGCAGGCACCGACGAAGGCTTCGCAAGAGCTGCCTTCGAACAGCAAGGTATCACGGTGCTTCCAGGCTCCTACTTGGGTCGTGAGACGGACAACGGGAATCCCGGAGAAGGGCATGTGCGGCTCGCACTAGTCGCTGAAGTGGACGTGTGCGCCAAGGCTTTGGCCCGGATCGGTCAAGTCCAGCTCTAAGATGATGCACAATCTAGGCGGATGAATCAGCTAGAGCAACTCATCGAAGAAGCCTGGGAGGATCGCACTTCCCTTTCTCCTTCCTCTGCCCCGAGGCGAATTAGGGATGCGGTTCAGGAAGTCCTTGACGGTTTGGACAAGGGTCGATTTCGAGTAGCTGAACGGGCCGATTCAGGCTGGACCGTCCATCAGTGGATCAAGAAGGCAGTTCTCTTATCCTTCCGCTTGAACGAAAATCGAGCGATGCAGATCGGAGATATTCACTGCTGGGACAAGGTTGCCCTGAAAGAGCCGGACGGCACCTATCGTGCGGTTCCTCCCGCCACTGTGCGGCACGGCGCGTACATCGCTCCAAACGTGGTGTTGATGCCAAGTTACGTTAACGTGGGAGCCTACGTGGATGAGGGAGCCATGATCGACACATGGGCAACGGTGGGTTCATGCGCCCAGATTGGAAAAAATGTCCACCTCAGTGGCGGAGCCGGAATCGGCGGTGTACTGGAGCCTCTTCAAGCGAACCCCACGATCATTGAGGACAACTGCTTCATTGGTGCGAGAAGTGAGATCGTCGAAGGCGTCATCGTCGAGGAGAACGCCGTGATCTCGATGGGTGTGTTTATCGGACAAAGCACCAAAATCTATGATCGAGCAACCGGGGAAGTTCTGTACGGACGAGTACCTGCGGGAGCGGTCGTCGTGCCTGGCTCACTCCCTTCCGCCGATGGCAAATACAGTTTGAGCTGCGCGGTCATCGTCAAGAAAGTCGACGCTCAGACCCGAGCCAAAACGAGCCTGAATGAATTATTACGCGACTAGCGGCATCCGCGGAGACTGACCCATGAAATCCCCAGTGATTTCTCTTTTAAAAGCGCTGATCGAGCGGCCAAGCATCACGCCCCAGGACAATGGGTGCCAGGACATCGTCGCCGAGCGACTACGGGAGGCGAGCTTTCAGCTGCGGTGGATGAATCGGGGCGACACCACCAATCTCTGGGCCTTTCACGGCTCGGTTGGACCTACCTTTTGTTTCGCCGGCCACACGGACGTCGTACCTCCTGGCCCTCGGGAAGCTTGGATTTCTGATCCTTTTGAAGCGGCGGAGCATGATGGATTCCTGGTTGGAAGGGGCGCGGCAGACATGAAGTCGGGGGTTGCCGCCATGACGATCGCGGCAATCCAACTGGCCCGGGAAGGTCATCCCGGCTCGGTGGCCCTTCTGCTCACCAGCGACGAGGAAGGCTCTGGCGCGGACGGCACCGCCTATGTTCTGGATGCGCTTGTGCAGGAAGGAACTAAGATCGACTTTGCTCTCGTGGGGGAGCCGACGAGCGAAAAACGTTTCGGTGATACGATCAAAGTTGGCCGTCGCGGATCGCTGAACGGAGTGGTCAAGATCAGCGGCATCCAAGGTCACACCGCCTATCCACAGCTCGCAGATAACGCCGCGCACGAGCTCATCCGCTTTCTCCACGTGCTTCAATCTTTGGAGTGGAGAGAGGCAAGTTCGACCTTTCCTCAGACCACCCTGCAGATCAGCGATATTCGCGCCGGCACCGGCGCTTCAAACGTGATTCCTGGCGAGGCAAGCGCCGCGTTCAATGTTCGCTTCTCCACCCATTGGACGGCAAGTGAAATCCAGGAGCGCATTGCCGCTCTGGCGAGCGAGTCCGCAAAATTCAGTTGGCAATGCACAGCCCAGCCATTCCGAACCAGATCGGAAGATCTGATCGCGGCCATCTCGGCGGCAATCCACGCAGAAGCCGGGCTTATGCCCGAGGCTTCCACCGGCGGTGGAACGTCCGACGCGCGGTTCTTTGCCTCACATCGCATTCCGGTCGTTGAATTCGGTCCAATCAACAAGACCATTCATGCCGCGAATGAGAGCGTAGAGCTTGCGAGCCTCGAGCCTCTCGCTCGCATCTACGCAGAAACTGCGAGGCGGCTGCTGTCATAACAGCCGCCGCCTCGCTCACTCAGAAGACCACCCTTAAACGGTAGCGGTTTCGCGTTCGCCAAGTTCAGTCTCGGTGAACTTCATCTTGATGCCGCGCTTTTGCAGCTCTTCGACATAAAGGGTTCCCGGCATGGCAGTCTCGTAGCGCAGGGCGCCCACGACCATCCTTCCCTTGGCAAGCTGGTCAGCGTAGACCGCGGTCGAGAATCCAGTCATGCGCTCCATGGCGGAGAAGTCGGTTTCTGGATCGTATTTCTCAAGGATATCGATCTGCAGTTTCACCCGCTTTCCGTTCATCGTGCCGATCCCGATGCCACGGACAATGATCATGTCGTGATCAGCCGGATCGCGCAGGGCCTCACCCATCAGTTTATGAAACACGTGGAGAGGGGCGACCTCGCCAGAACGCGTCTTAACGGGGGTCGGGTCCCAGAAGCCAAAGTCCTTGAAGATCTTCATCTTCTCGCAGTGCCCCGGATAGCGAATGGTCTTGTACTCGTAAGACTTCAGCTTGCCCTCAAAGGTGAAGGGAGCCGTCGAAGCGCCACCCGATGTGTGGAACGCCTCCATTTCGCCGAGAGTGTCGATCTCGATCTTTTCCAGTTCGGTCAGCGTATCGACCTGGGTGACTTTGCCGTCGCGGATGATATCTGAGCGATGGTCGTATTCGGTCACCAATCCCTCAATGTTGAAGACGAGCTTATAGTTAAACGGAGGCTTGGGATGCTGAGGCAGGCCGCCGCAATACAGCTTGATCGCTTCTGTTTCGTCCAGCTTTTCCATGAAATAGCTGGCTAAATCATTGACGAGACCAGGAGCCAGACCCGTGTCTGGAACGATGGTTACCCCCGCCTCCTTGGCTGCTTCGTCGTGTTTTAGGGTTTCCCAAGTGACAGCGGTGTCGCCGCCCATGTCGCACATGTGAGTGCCAGCCTTTACGGCCGCCGCAGCAACGCGCGGATGCATCCAATAGGGCACAGAGCTGACAAGAACATCGACCGGTTCCAGGAATTTGTGCAGTGAATCCGGATCCATGGCGTCCGCCGTGTGCGCTCGGCAAATATTTCGCGATACCAGGGTGTTCACTCGATTGGCGTTCATCTCCGCCTGTTCGAGATCGAAGTCACCCATCCGAATTTCTTCTGGATCGGCGAATTTCGCAAGATCGTATGCAACCGCAGTGCCCTGCATTCCGGCACCAAGAATGGCGAACTTTTTCTTCATAGTGGATTCCTCGGACGACTCTGTCAGAGATCGGGTCCGACATACAGGTTACCAGCCGCTCCCGCCGTCAGGCTATCGGGAAGGTTGATGGTCCCAAGTGAACACTTCATCGAAAGGGACATTTGCAAAAAACTTGCGTGCAATCCAAGAAGCTGTGATATGGTCAATTTTGTGCAACGAGTCATGTTGTCTCTGAGCATTTGCGACATGTAGTTATGAGACATTATCGGTGGAGGATTGAAACAACCGTGCGCTGGCGGGTGGATGACACTGCTCGATCGGCGGCGAGACCCACGGGCCGGGTTCTTGAGAAGAAACTCACCACCTATACAGATGTATGGGTCGATCGTTCGTTAACTTCCTATAGATTCCAAGAGCCCACCATTACCAGCACGAACGAGCTTGGAGTATCTCAGCGGGATTGCATTCTGCAGAACTCTTTTGCTGTGATCCTTGATTATTCCGTTAAGGACACGGCGGGTAAGCCAGCCATCTTGATTGCTCTGATCGTGCCTACGTTTGGTGACGCGCGCACGTGGGATGTGAACACGCTTCAATTTCCAGGAGACGAGTTTTGGTTTAGGTCGCTACTCACGACGAAGCTACCTGAATCCTATGATGGTTTGGTGGTCTCAGCACCCCCGTCAAAAGAGGTTTATAGAAATTATGCGAAAGATTCTGAGATGGTCTTGACTCCCGCAGTGAAGCTGGCGAAGCGGTGGACAGCGAGCTACAAGAACGGAAAGATGAATACGTTGACAGAACTTAACGGTCACGATTCTAAACCGCTAAGGCGCTTCTCCGACCTAACGTTTCGCAACTCCAAAATTGTTCACTTCAAACACGAGGAACAAACGGTTCAAGCTCTGGGGATCATGAGGCCGACCGCCAGCCAAGAGGCAACCTTGGTAAAGGAAGATTCAGCCCCGTCACCAATACGAATTGCCAAGGGAATGAAGGTCCAAGACTATCGCATCTGCGACCCAGTAGCGTTAAATGATTTTCCAGATAAGACGTGTCCACCCAAAGCTTACGTTTTCAGCGGGAGCCTTCCGACTGTAGAGGAGTTGCAAGGGTTTGCGTCAGCGACCTTTGCTGAGCCGGTCAAGGTTGCAGCAAACCATGCCCCAATTCTTATCGTGATAGCACCCGTGTTGCTTTTGGCTTGCACGGCGGGCCTCATCTACAAGCAGGTTCACTTGGCGAAGCGGTGAAGTTTAGAGATTCTGAAAGGGCGATTAGACTGTTAGTCCCCTGATTTGTCTTTCTCAGCAGCCGAGGGGGCTGGATCCCCAGGTCGGTAGCGATTATATTGCTCGATCGCCTTCATCATCTCGGACTCGTGGCCAAGCTCATTCTCCACGTAAGCGATTTGTGACCAAGCCCAAGCTTTGTCATAGCCGATCTTCTCGTACTGTTTCAGGTAAGGAAGCGCTCTGGCGAATTGTTTACGCTGGAGATAACTCATCGCCTGGTTCGCCAACCATTCTTCAGACCAGGGATTGTAGTAGATGGGAACGACCGCCGCTGCCGAAAGAAAAAAGATTCCCGCCAGTGCGGCGACTTGAATCCAACCTCGACTTACCGCAAGCCCAATCAAATATCCCACGATCGCCCCGCTCACATGGGCACCGTTTGCGATGTTCATGAGCTTGAATTGAGTCGCCACGATGCAGATGACCGCCCAGATGACAAAGAGCTGGACGGTCTTCGGCGTCGCAATTCGAGCCATCTCCGGGTACCGCGTCCGCGTCGCCCAGCCGAACCCGAAAAGGGCATATCCCACTCCCGAAAAGCCGATACCGGAACCGAACGGGAGTTGAATGCCAGACGTGACGAACGCGGTGATAAGGACGAATAGAATCAGACGCAACGGCCCAAGGGTTCGCTCAAAGGCTCGCCCAAAAAACCACAGCCAATACATATTGAACAGGATGTGGAACGGCTCGAAGTGCACGAAGGCATTACTAACCAACCCCCACCATCTGCCCGAATAAAGCTGTTGGTCAGAAACAAAGCCCCATCGAAGCAGCGCTGCGTCTCCGCCGGTGGACTGCGCGTTCACGCCGAGAAAGACGACCGTACACCAGATGATGATGGTGACGGTAGCGTAGGGAAACTTCGGGTCGTCGAATGGGCTGGAGTAGCGTCGGGTGATCTTTCTATTCTAGTAGATCACGGATCGTGACTGACAATTTTTTAGGCTGCCACCTTCTCCGAAAGCTTTCCCGTTACCGCGCAGCGAAGAAATGCAGCACATCTTCAGCCAAAGTTGAAGTCTAGGGCACCTAGGCTCCAACCTCGACTCCGGCTGCGCTCGCCTCGGAAACGAACTCCCTGTCTTCCACGCCAATGGGAGCAGCGCCGGCTGGCATCAACATGCGTCGGAACCTCTGATCCACCAATCCCAAGGCACCCGCACCCGCCATGCCGAATCCCATCGTTAGGAACGCTCCCACAAGTCCGATCGCCTGAACCAGAACACCTCCAAGAGCCATGCCAATCGGCTGAACGCCGATCGATACAATCGACCAGGCACTGTTCACGCGACCGCGATAAGAGTCGGGCACCGCAATCTGCAAGTAAGTCGCCACTGGAATATGAGCGAAGGGCAGGCTAAGACCCGCGAAAAGATTCAGCGCTAGAAATAGACCGATGTGACGAGAAAACGCCATGCCTGCCACCGCGAGACCAACCCCCGCGACGCCGCAAATGTAACTGATTCCGACCCGGGAGATTTTCAATCTTCCGACGAGGAAACTCGTCGACACCATTCCGAGGAAGAATGAAAACTCGCACCACGCCAGGTTTGCAGGATTATCTCCAAACCAATCTTTGTTCGCCGTCAGATACACGACGAAGAACGGGCTGATCATGATGTTCAGGAGGAACTGCAGGATGATCATCACCTTCAGCTCATGGCTTTTGGCAATGTATTGAAATCCATCCTTCATCTCCTGCACCGGATGGGCATCGTTCGTACGTTCAGGCTTGATCTGCGGGAGCTTCGCCACAAAGATCGCCGAGCCGATGAACGACAGGAAATTCAATCCCACCGCGCTCAGCAGAAACAGGCTGGGTGACAATTTGTAAAGAGACAGCAGCACGGTTGCCGATAGCGGAAGGCTGAGCAGCGGCATGATGTTCTGCGTGGCCTGGCTAAGCGCGTTGGCGCTGAGCAGCTGCTCTTCGGGCACGAGCGCGGGCACCGCTGCACTCTTCGCCGGGAAGAAGAAGACCCTGGCGAGCGACATCGACAGCGCGGTTCCCATCATGGCCCAAACCGGCGGCTGACCCGCGACGATCACAATGATCGCGAAGATGAGCAGGAACAGCACACAGAGCAAGTCCGAAGACAGCATGATCTTTCGCCGATCCAGACGGTCGGCTATGACGCCTGCATACGGGGCGACCACCAAGAATGGAAGCAGCTCCAGCGCACAAGTGTAGCCAACCATCGCTGCCGATCCGGTCACCTTCTGCACCATGAACGCGAAGATAATGAAGTAGAACGAGTCTCCTGCTTGGGAGATGGCTTGACCTAACCAAAGGTCTCTAAATGGCTTAATTTTCAGAGGGGACAAAACTTACTCCTATGACGGTCGGGTTCAGAAGTGAACTGGACGAGGTCGGGCTGCGCGGGTTGCGACGAGCCTAAAGGTGGAGCAAAGTTTGCATAGCTGCATAATTATAACTCAGCTATTGTGCTGCCCTAGGACCTGGGGGAAAACTGATGATCACTCCCGAGCAAGAGCTTGCCCTCGCTTTAAGCAAAGATCTTCAGCCTTCGGCGAATCAGATTGAGCGGGTGGCCCGGCAAACCTCCCCCTTGTCTGCACAATGGGCGTTTCAGCAATGGCAGCTTCGCGCCCGGGCGGCGACTAAATTCGATCGAGCCGACGGCATGCTCTTTGACCGTGACGGGCTGGAGATGGCGACCACGTTATCCCTGGCGCGTTACCACGCGTCGAAGTTTCCAGAAGGAGCGCTGGTAGTCGACATGACGACTGGCCTTGGCTCTGACTTGATCGCCCTGGCGGAGCGTGGGCCGGTGATCGGAGTCGATCTCGACCCCATTCGTCTGCAATTTGCCGAGCATAATCTCGCGCAGTACGGGCTAACGGCCGAGTTTATTCTCGGCGACAGCCTCGAAGCATTGGCTCTCTTGAAGGAGCGTGGCATTCGGCACGCGTTCTGCGACCCGGCGCGACGATCTGCTTCAGGTCGTTCACTAGATGCCAACTCATTTTCTCCGGATCCCCTTAGGGCGCTCGAACTGTTTGCGGGCATGGACGTTTGCGGTTTGAAGCTTTCCCCGATGCTCTCGGACTCCTTTCTTGAAGGATGTGGGGGGCGTCTAGAATTTATTTCCGCAGGAGCCGAATGTCGCGAGGCGCTCGTTTGGAGTGGAGTTGAGACGGCTCGAGTCGCGGTCCAACCGGAGCCCAACTCAGTGCTCGAGGCGGGGAGTGCCATTCCACCTCCCGTCAAAGAACCCGCAGAATTCCTCTTCGAAGCTGATCCGGCGGCGATTCGTGCTCATGCGCTTGGGTCGTTGTGCAACTCCCTAAATCTTCTTCCCTTAGCGGATTCGAATGGCTACTTGACAGGTGATCAGGCTTTAAGTTCTCCATGGTTGCGTGGCTACGAAGTGATCGGCAATCTTAAGGGCGATCTTAAAGAAACGCGAAAACGGCTCCGGCACCATGGTGCCGGGACGCCGATTGTGAAGTCTCGCGCTGGTATCGATGTCGATCAGTTGCGCCGCGCG
Source organism: Armatimonadota bacterium (assembly GCA_023392285.1). Taxonomy (GTDB): domain Bacteria; phylum Armatimonadota; class Fimbriimonadia; order Fimbriimonadales; family Fimbriimonadaceae; genus JAEVZK01. The sequence goes on from JAEVZK010000040.1 coordinate 17,292, forward strand.
TTGAAAGGGGACGGCGAGGAGTTAGTAGTCGCCGCTTACCCAGATGGGAAGAGCGTGAGGCACGCTATTCTGCGTCCTCTCGTTTCCTAGCGACCACGTGGAAGATGTGCCAGTGCTTGGCTAATCCGGTCACGGTTCGGCCGTCGCGCTCCACCTCCTCAAGGTGGATGACGTCGAATGGGTGCAACAGCGACTGGACCTCCGCCAGTGTATGGGTCGTCACGCCCTCGTCCCTCCAATCATCGTTGACACCGAGGAGCTGACCCGCGAAAATTCCGCCTGGACGGAGGGCTTTGAGGAGTCGCTGCCACACCTGGCCGAACTCCCAACTTCTGAGGAAGAAGATTGAAAAGCCGGCGATGATGACGTCGAGCGATTCGGCATCTAACCCAAGATCCTGGAATTGTGCTCGAACGAGATGCACATCGGGGTGACCGTTGACGCGCTCCCTCGTCATCTCCAGAGCCTCCGGCTCTTGATCGACCGCGATCACCTTGAGCCCCTTACCCACCAAGTGCTCGACTCCAGCACCCGCACCGCAGCCCAGTTCTAAAGCAATTTGACCTTCACGAAGTTCAGGATCAATAAACTCCCAAAGTGGATGAATCGGGCATTTGGCAGATGCTTGCAAGAAAGCAGTCCAGTCGAGGCTCACCCGTCATTCTACGCAGCGAAACCAGGAACTACGTAATCTTATGCGAGGTGACATCGGCGTACACTTAGAGAGTGGAACTGTCAAGGCGGAATTTCCTTCTTGGTGCAAGCGCCGTTGCCTTGAAGCATTGGTTTCCCGACGATCACTTTGATAAGATCGTTCAGAAGGCGAAACGCGAAAATTGGAAGGCGTTAGACCTGGGCGAATTAGTAGCGACGGTTGGCCGCCAATTCGTCGGCACCCCCTACCTTGCAAATTCATTGGAGATTTCCGATGATCGCGAAACGTGCGTGGTGCGGCTCGACGGATTTGATTGCGTTACCTTTTACGAAACGAGCCTTTGTTTTGCGAGAATAATTCTCGCCGGTCGAATCACTTGGGACGATCTCGTGGGCGAGGTCACCTTTGTGCGGTATCGCGGGGGGAAGCTGAATGGATACCTGGCGCGCCTACATTACACCTCGGATTGGATTCATGACAATGTCGTCAAGGGTGTGGTGGAGGACATTGGTGCCCGTCTCCCTGGAGCAAATCGGCTGCACAAGAAGATCGACTTCATGAGTTCGCACGCGAAGCTGTATCGTCAACTCGCCGCACACGCTGACTGGGTGCCAAAGATGGCGAGTTTGGAAGCCGCGATTACCGCCCGTTCACCTATTTATGTGCCCAACGACCATCTTGGGGAGGTAGAGCCGTTGCTGCGAAGCGGCGACATTGTTGGTATCGTCACCGAAAAGGCAGGTCTCGATTGCTCCCACACCGGATTGCTGTCCCGACAGGATGGGTCTCTACGATTTGTCAATGCGTCTACTCTCACGCACTGCGTCCGAGACGATCAATCGCTCATCTCCTACTTGGCTGGCTCGTCGAGCAGTTTGGGAATCATGATCGCCCGCCCAAAGAAAAAGCCCTTCTCAGTCTGAGAAGGGCTTCCTGATTTGAATGGTTTTACCCAGTTGTTGTCGGAGCCGAGTTGCCATTGGGATCTGCCTTTTTATTAGCAGAGTCCTTTGACTTAATCGTGTCGCGACTCGCACCAGCTTCCTTCATCGCCTTTTGGAGTTCAGGAGCCATCGAATCTTCCTTTGACAGCGATTCCTGAGATCCACATCCTGCTAAGAGGAGGAGGCTGCAGAGCAAAAGTGCACCGACAAGGTTTTTCATTCGAAATCCCACATGAATTTGTCTCGGTCGGTAACCGTTCCCTTGAACTGACCTGCTCCGTAAGCGGCGCAACCGTCATAGAGGCGCTTTACCGGTCGAGACTTAACGCTAGAGTCAGCCATAGCGGTCACGATGTGACCATCTTTAAGGCCAACGCCGATATTGCTGAGGTCGGTTTGATTCCAGAACGGCCAAGTTCCGCCGTAGACCAGCCATGTGGTTGGATCCCAACCGTTGGGATAGCTGAAGAGCGACCCGTCACCGCTTCCCGTCGCATATTTGCTCATCGGGCTCAAGAAGTTGCCGTTGGCATCTTTCCAGCATGGCGTCTCGATAACCCAGTTTCCACCACCGGTTGGATTTCCGCTTGCATCGCGATCCCAAATCGAACTTGCGAACATCAGCGTGTTTGATGGACTTCCAACTTCAGAGGCCGAGATCGACGCGCTGGTGGGAACATAGTTGACAGGTTGATAGTAGCGCCAGGGACTGAAAAACGCATAGTTATAGCCCATATTGGACCGGACCATCAAAGCGTACATTTTCTGATCCTTCGTCGCCGTCTGATAGGTGCAGCCCATGTACTGGCACTCATCAGTAATGCGCATCTGCTCGGACCACGGATCCTTAAGGCCCATAAAGACCTGCGTGTTTTTCACGTAAGGCATTAATTCCTGTCCAGGAACAGTGTCGGGTGGACCGAATCCCCAACCGCTTGGATTGCCTCCCGTGTTCGACATCATGTAATGATCGTCGAAGTCAGCGAGATACATTGCCGTTGCCTTACCAACCTGGTTGAAATTACTAATTTCAACCGTCTTCTTTGCCGCTTCTTTCGCTTGAGCGAAGACGGGGAAGAGGATGGCGGCGAGAATCGCGATAATGGCGATAACAACTAACAGTTCAATGAGCGTGAAAGCTCGTTTTCGAAGCATAATTTCACCTTCCGAAATAAATTCCAATATCTAATATAACCCACTTTTGGAAAACTGACAACCGGTTTTTGTAAGGCGGTGAACTGCTTCCCCAAGAATCAAAAAGCCCTTCTCAATCTGAGAAGGGCTTTTGGGGTTCGTCAGGCTGAGCTTAGCCTCCGCCCATCGTTGATTTAAACTTGCCCGATTTCTGCGCTGCACCACCGCCACCGACATTTTGAACGCCGGGGGGCAGCCGCTGGGGAGGAGGCATATTGGTAGGTGCCGTTCCCATATTCTGCTCCACGTCCTTGATGGCCGAAGAGGTGTCGCCACCATCCTTTGAACACCCGCAAAGAACCAGGAGTGAGACTACACAGATGAAGCTTAGTTTAGATCCCATATGAATTTATCCTTGTCAGTCACGGTCTCATTTCGCGGATCGCAACCAGTGACGAGGTTTCCAATTCTCATACCCTTTGAGTGGCCGTCGGTGAACGACGTATTGACGATTGTGTGATCAGTGAAGAACGGATACACATAGCCAAACTGCGTGGCGGATGTATTGTTCAGATAATCCCACATGTACCCGTTCGACGTGGCGAGGTAGTAGTAGCTGTTCGCGGGCAACAGGTTTGTACCGTCGGCAAGTCTCGTGCAAGGTGGGTTAACCGCCCAGTTTCCACCGCCCTGGGGTGTACCGCCAGCCGAGCGATCCCAGATGCTCGTCGTGGTCAGCACTGTGCCGGCGGGCGATCCAATCTGGCTGCTCGACACCGTCTTCGGTCGTCCGTTAGTTGCCGAATCGACGTATTCCGGAATGCTCAGGTACATGAAGTTGTAGCCGTAGTTACTTCTCCAACCATAGCACTGTCCCTTGTCCTGGGCCGTGCAAGGACCGGAATCGTCTGGCATCTTCCCGTAAACGGCTTCACCAGAACCGTCGCCTGGAGAGCGATGGATTTGCCAGTTCTTCGCATAGGGGAATGTGAGGGACGGATAAGTTCCGCAGTTGATCGTGCCGTAATTGGCGCTGCCCCAATCACAACCATTCACCGGAACGCTGTAATCGTCGTAGTCACCCGAGTATTGCATCATCGCCAGCGTAATCTGCTTGGTGTTGCTCAAGTCAGACGTTTTCTTCGCAGCATCCTTCGCCTGTGCAAAGACGGGGAAAAGGATGGCCGCTAGAATGGCAATGATCGCAATTACAACTAGGAGTTCAATGAGTGTGAACGCTCTCTTTCGAAGCATAAATTCACCTTCCGTATAAAGTTCAAGGTCTAATATAACCTACTTCGATGGTCTCCGACTGCAAAAACACAAATTTGACGTAAAATCGGCTCCGCCGTTCAGCGGAGCCGGGCCAAGGGCTTTACCAGTTCAAACGTGAGATAGCTCACGATTACAATTTCAGTGTTTCTATTCTAAAACGATTTTCATCGATTTCCAAGAACTTTTTTCAAAGTTGGGGAACTTTTTTTCGCACCACCTCGTTTGGCTGGTTCTTTTATTGCTCCCGAAGTGCGGCAACCGGATCCTTTTTTGAAGCTCTCAAAGCTGGAATTAGGCCAAAGACTGCTCCCACTCCGACGCAAAGCAGCAAAGCCAGGCCGACGATCCACCAGGTGATCAGGGGCTTAATCGGTGTCCATTCTCTCAACCCGAGACAAACCGCCCAACTGAGGGCCAGCCCAACGCACCCTCCGGTGATGGCAATGAGAATGCTCTCGGTGAGGAACTGCACGAAAATGTCAACCGACTGTGCTCCTACCGCTTTGCGAATCCCAATTTCCCGAGATCGCTCGTTTGTAGACATGAGCATCACCGCCATGATCCCCACACCGCCCACGAATAAAGCGATCGACGTCAGGCCAGTCAGCAGCCAGGTGAGAATGCTCATCAACTTGTAAACCAAGCCAAGAAGATCTTCTTGGGTGAGCACCTGAAACTGCTGGCGATCCAGTCTCCTCTCGAGAACGGCATCCATCCGCTTGATCAAGGTGCGAGGCTCGACATCAGGCTGAATTTGCACCATGATCCGGTCCGTCTGCGCGTCCGGCTGAATTTGCTTGAAGTAGTGGTAAGGGATGTAAACCAGGTTTTGGAGCGATCCCATTGAGAAGAGGCTTTGTTCACTGCCTCGGTCTTTCGTGACTCCTACAATTCGATACGGATGGCGATTGATTGTGACGGTTTGCCCCAGCGCACTTTCCGTTCCAAAGAGACTCTCCTTGGCGACTGATCCGATCACGCAAACTGGCTCCCTATCCTCTGAATCCTGGAAGCCGCGACCTTCAGCGATCTTGAACTGTGTCATCTTGAACCAGGCTGGCGTCGTTGCTACGAGAATCGGCGCGGCGACCTTATCACCCCGCTTAATGCCACCCCCCACAAAGGTCCAAGGAGCAACTGAGACCACTCCTCTCAGCTTGGCGAGCTCCTTTCCGTCCGCTTCCTTTAAAAAGCTCTGTCCACCCAGATTCGGATTGAAGCTTCCGGTCTCGATTCTTCCGGGGATCACCACGAGCACGTTAACACCTAATTCATGAACCTGATCCGTGATATCGGCTTGAACGCCTTTGGCGATGCTCACAAGCAGCACCACTGCAACTGATCCAACCATGATGCCGAGCGCGGAAAGGCAGGCTCGCTGCCAATTGCTGGTCAGACTCACGAGAGCGGCTCGAACGTTGCGCATGCTCTCACTTCTACGTAGCCTTGGTGCATTTCCAAAACTTCTGCGTTCGTTTCAGAAACTTTTCGAGGTCCGCCAAGTATGATCTCAATGGACGCGGCTGTAGCTCAGTGGATAGAGCGCTTCCCTCCGGAGGAAGAAGTCGGGGGTTCGAGTCCCTTCAGCCGCGCCAAGCCTCGCAAAGCCAGTACGATACTGTTATGGCAGCATGGCGGCCATAGGCTGAGAATCTACTATACTGCGCCCATGCTCGATGAAGTATTCAAACTCCTCAGGGAAGACTCGAAGCGCAGCGGCGACGGGCCAAGCGGCGGCGTCGCCCAAGCCGCAGAAGGAGCGGCCATCAATCTGCGAACAGATTTCCTTCAACAATTCGATGTCGCCTTTCTGCCCCCCTCCTGAGCGGATTCTCTCCAGAATCTGGAGAAGCCAGCGAGTGCCTTCACGACAAGGCGTACATTTCCCGCAGCTCTCGTTTGCATAAAACAAGGAGGTGCGCCAGATGAACGTCACGATATCCGTGTGCTCGTTGAGGAACATGCAGCCCCCCGAGCCCACCATCGACTTCACTTCCGACATTTCTTCGTAGCCAATGATCGCCTTCTCGACATCGTCCGCAGTAATGATCGGGACCGACGAGCCGCCCGGTACGCAAGCCTTCAGTTTGCCGCCTTTGACTCCCCCAGCCATTTCGAGCAGCTCTCGCAATGGAGTGCCGAACTCGATTTCGTAATTGCCCGGCTTGTTCACATGGCCGGACACGGAGAAAATCTTCGTCCCTCTTGAGTTCTTCGTTGAAGCTCCAAGAGATGCGTACCACGCACCTCCCTTGCTCACAATAAACGGAGCGCAGGCATAGGTTTCGACATTGTTGATCACGGTCGGACGTTCCCAAGCCCCGGCGACCGTGGGCAGGGGAGCGTGAGGAAACTTGAGACGGGGCATGCCCCTCTCCCCCATCAGGCTCGACATGAGTGCAGATTCTTCGCCACATTCGTAAGAGCCAGCGCCCATGTGAACGTAAAGATCGAAATTCCAGTTCGAGCCGCCAATTCCTCGCCCCAGATAACCGGCCGCATAGGCTTCATCGATCGCCCGGCGGACTGCCTTGGCGGCATCAATAAATTCGCCGCGAATGTAGATATATCCCGCGTCAGCTTGAGTTGCAAAGCCGGCAAGAATCATCCCTTCCACCAGAAGGAATGGGGTTTCCTCCATCAACTGCTTATCTTTAAATGTGCCTGGCTCACCTTCGTCAGCATTGCAGATCAGATAGTGAGGCCCCTTCTTCTCTTTCGGAATCCCGTTCCACTTGATCCACGTCGGAAAGCCTGCGCCGCCTCGTCCTCTCAAGCCGCTGGCTTTGATCTCATCGATGACCGCCTGCCGCTCACCTTTTAGCGCTTTCTTGAGAGCCTGAAAGCCGCCGGTGTTCTCGTAACCTTTTAAGGTCGTGTATTCGGTTTTTCCCGCATGCTCGAAGAGAAGCTTGTACTCGGCCATCTCGCTACAGTTTACTACGCGGACGAGACTGGGTTGGTCGATTGCTCGACAGGCTCTTGTCCGATCACTCGATGCTGAAGCCACGGCGCAAAAAAGAGCCCCGGGAAAGATAAACCGTTCGCCTCGCGAATGCCGTGTCATCAGACGGTCCAATGACACTTTCTTCGCAGGATCCCAAGCTTCGCTTTCTCGAAGGCTCTGCGCTAGCTAACAGTTACAGTTGATTCCATAAAGGTGCCAACTGTTCCCAGGAAAATTTCCTAGCTCACGACCTTGACATCGAGAGTGATCTCTGCGTTCAGCAGTCGGGAGATGGGGCAGCCCTTCTTCGCTGTTTCAGCCGCCTGCCGGAATTTATCCTCCGCTCCTTCTGGAACGTCGCCTTCAACCTCTAAATGGCTGCTCTTCACGGTGGGGGCGTCACCGCTCAAGTCCAAGCTCACGATGGCTACTGTTTTAACGCTGTTCGGAACCACTTCCAATTTGCCCAGCTCCGCGCTCACCGCCATCGAGAAGCAAGCGGCGTGGGCAGCCGCGATCATCTCTTCCGGGTTTGTCCCAAGTTCATTGGCAAATCGACTGCCAAAGTTGTAATTGGCTTCGCTGATTGCTCCACTGCCCGTGGAGAACGTTCCCTTGCCTTCTTTCAGGCTGCCGAGCCATTCGGCTGTCGCTTTGTTTTCCTTCATGCTCTCTCCTCTTCCAAAATGGATAAGGAGAGGCTACCTTCATTCGGCTCCAAGCAGCCCCATGGTTGAATTCTCAGGCACGCAAACCGCTGCTTGAAAGAAGACCTGAGCTCGATCGGCGAAAGCGCTCAGGATTTCAAGCTAATCAATCCTTCTTCAGCAGTTCCAGAGCTTTCGCAGGAGCTTCATCCTTGCCATCGGCAGAGCGGCCGACTTCCAGATCAGGAACGCGTGGATTGCCTTCCAGCCGCACGCCCTTGATCGTCACGTAGTCGCTCACCGGATATTGCAGTTCAAAACCCTCTGGCAGCTTCCCGTAGACCGAAGCCAAGACCGCACCCATCGACTTGGATCCCACGATCTTCGCCCCCCGAGTTTCCTGAAGAGCGGCGCAGCAGATCTCGGAGGCGCTTGCCGAACCTCGATCGACGAGTACAGCGATCTTGCCCGTGAATGGCTCGACTGTTCGCAGTTTTGTCTTGAACTTAATCGGATCCCACTTTGCAATCTCAAGCGGATCGTTGGAAGGTGAACTCTTCTCCTTTGCGAACTTGTCCGCGGTTGCGCGGCTGATGAAGGTGCCCACCTCGGTGTCGTTCGGCGCTAACAGCGAGAGGAAATGATTCAGATTGGAGACAAGCCCTCCGCCATTTCGTCGTAGGTCGATGATCAGGTACTTGCCCTTCTTGTCTTCGACTTCTTTGATCAGCGTCTCTACGTTCTTCCGATCATAGCCTTTGCTGAAGGTGAATAGTCGTAGTACGGCAGCCTCGCTATCAAGCCATGTCAGTTGTTCTGGCCGCCGATTTTCAAATTCCTTGTTTTCGAGCACAACGTCTTTCGTCGTTCCATCCTTCTTCAGCACGGAAAACGTGACTTTTTTGCCCGGCTCGACCCGCACCGCAGAGAGATCAGCTTCTTTCCCATCTGCTTGCTTGATCAGATCACCGACTTGGATGCCGACCTGCCCGGCTGGTCCCATCGGATAAACGGTCGTGACTTCCAGACCGCCATCTACGCGCTTGACCTGCATCCCCAAACCACTGGTCATGTTGCGCTGCCGAGAAGTCGCGGACTTGGGAGTGTTCAAGCGAATGTGGCTCACGCCAAAGTCGTGCAGTGCCTTGTTGACCTCTCGACTGAACGCGACATCAGTTTCAGCTTTGTCGATTTCCGCCCGATGGCTCTCCAGAAACTTAGGCCATTGGGAGAAATCCACTCCTGGGACGAAGCATTTGGTCGTCACAACGGTTTCTAGTCCTTTGAGGACGGACTCGCGAGCTTCAGGGGTGATTGGCTTTTGCGCCCAAGTGAAGGCGCAAGAAAAAAGAGCTATGGCAAGTGCGAATGCTTTGCCAAAATTGTTTCGGCGCATAGACTTCTATACTGCGACGAATTCAGGAAAAGTGACATTAATTTTCAATGAGTGATCAGGTTCCAGCCAGCATTGCCGCAAAAACCTGTCACCATTGCAATCGATCAACGCTGACGCCGCTTGAGCAGCAGCAAGCTTCCAAGCGCCAGCACGGAGCAGCTAATCGGCTCTGGAACCGGAACATTTCCGTCGAACGTGATGCCTGCTCCCGCATGGAGCTCCACGCTGTTGTTCACGACCAGACTGGAAGCGATGAGATTTCCATCGATGTTCTGGTTCTGCACGATCGAAGCATTCGGAGCGAGAAGCGACCCATGAAGCGCACGATCACTAATGTTAAAAGCAGTGGCAGTCGACGCATTCCACAAAATTCGGTTGTAAAGGCCGCTGTTGAGCGTCACGCCAAACCCTCCAACCGAGTTGCCAACGACGTTGATGACGAGGGTGTCAGTGGGAAGTAAATTTGAAATATCGAGAGTTGCCAGGGAGCTCAGCGAGGCGGCTGACAAGGAATAGACCTTGAGGGGGCCGGACTGCAGGGCGGCATTGATCGACCAGTTGTTCCCGCTAGTGTTGATCGATTCTCCACCCAGCGAGGCGATCGCTGCCGATTGCTGCTGAGAATAGCTTTGCTGAGAGGAAAAGACGTTCGGGTCGACGGTGTTCCCCACGTTTTGCTTGTTTCCGTTCACGGAACCGGTCAAGCTGCCGCCGTAAAACAGGGTGCCGCCGTTCATATTGAAGGGGTTGGAGGATCCAAAATTCCCGTTTACATAAGCGTTGCCCGAGTTGTTGACAGAGCCGCCATTCGTAAAACTGACGGACCCGGCAACATACATGCCAATGTTCGTGGTTGTCCCCACCGTCGCTGCCAATGCGCTCTGGAGTGAGTCATAACCCGAGCCCGTCCAGTTGCTGCCAGCCGCCATCGCTCCCTGGGCGTGCCCGCCATTGCTCGCAATGCTGCCAAAAATGAATGCGTTGAACCGATTGGCGACGCCCAGATCTCCGGCGAAAGCGGCAGTGCTGCAAGTTGCAACCAGCAGTGCAATGGCTTGAATTTTCATACCTACATCATGCAGCATCGAGAGCCTGAATTTTGCCTGACAAATATGGCAGGTTCTCTAAGCTCGAAACAGGTGGGAAAAGCGGTCGAACATGTCCTTGGGGAGCGCCGCTGACTCTAGCGGAAGACGCACATCCGAGGACGCGATAATTCCAAGGCGCTCCAGCACCTGCTTGTGCCCTGCCGGCTGAGGAATCGACTTGAGGCCCTTCATCACATCGGACGCGAGCCCCAGCTTGACCTCCGACCTCTCGCTGGCAATCTGCACGAGCCATGCCGGAATCGAATTGGCGAGTCCGCTGATCGAACCTTGCCAGCCAGCTTCCAGAGCGTCTAACAGCAAAGCTTCGGCGCCCACAAAGAGCGATTTCCCCGGCATCGCCTCGCGAAATTCAGCCAAATTCGCCGGATTTCCACTGCTGTCTTTGAGGCCTTGGCAAAACTCGTGCCTTGACAACCGGGCAAGCATATCGGCGTCAAATTCGAAGCCGCTTCGTGCCGGAAAATTGTACAGAATGGTCTCAATTTGGGAGGCTGACATCACCGCTTCCAGCCAGGCACAAACCCCCGAAGCGGGAGCTTCTCGGAAGTACATGGGCGGCATGAGCAGGATGCCATCGGCACCGAGCTTACGAGCCTGGGTAGAGAGCCAGATTGCCTCCGAAAGACTCGACGTCATCACCCCGAGAATCAGGCTGAGCGAGCCCTTGACCGCCGCGAGCGATCGAATCAAATCCCTCTTCTCCACCGCCGCCAAGCTTGGGCCTTCGCCGTTGGTTCCGGCGATCACCACCCCCGCGCACCCTTTGCTTTCGAAGTGGGCAAGCAGGCGACATGCGCTTGGTACATCGATGTCGCCCCCCACCATGGGAGTGATCGCCGCTGGATAAATGCCGGGCTTCACAACCGCATTATGATCGGAGACGGTTAGCCATTATTGTCGACTTTCCAAGCCGACTCGATTCGGTAGTGCAGATTTCCAGATTGGTCGAAATACATGTCGTGCGACTGATCGGAGACAAGGCGTCCTTGCTCGGTTACCTGCCGATCCTCACCAAAGTTCAATCGGAGGCGATACACTTCGTCCACTCCAGAGCCTCCGATGCGTGTGAGTGTATAGGCGAGACTCCCCTCATTTGGCGCCCAGACAATCTTGCTCACGACTGTCGTCCAATGGCTGCCGTAGCACGTACCACCATCGTAGGAGGCAGCCGCGGCAACTCTCCCGCTCACCCAGCCTCCGAGGCTGCCATCTTCCGGCGCAATTCGGTTCGCCATCCAGAGATCACCATTGACCGTAAACGCGAGGTGATCCCCACTTGGCGACCAAGATGGATGGTCGACTTCCGCAAAGCGCAATCCCGTGAAGCTCGTTAGCCAATCGAGCCGAGTCGCCCGTGAACCTTGCTCCGGCACAATCTGGTAGATCGACGCCCCGGACCGCGATTGGACGGAGAAAAGAATGGAACTTCCAGCGAGCGCGTCAGCTACGGAAGAGACGGTCGCTTGAGCCGAGGAAGGACCCCAGGTGAGGCCCGTGATCTCAGCGCCTTCTGCCGCCTTCCAGATGGCGGTTTCTCGACCCTTCAGATCGAGAATGAAAATCGAGTTTTCGCGCTCGAGGACGATCTTGGATTGGTCCGGCGACCAACATGCGAGATCGCTATTTGCGACAAAGCGTTCTTCTGCTCCATTCTGATCAGCAATGAAAATCTTCCCGTCCAAAGAGAGAAGAACGGGAGATTGAACAAAGGGCAAAAGAGGCAAAATCGCGCTGAGGATCATGGTTTCCGAGGAAGTGACGCACAACCCCACCAAAACGCTACATGCGTGAATAAATGTCGTTAGGACGCGCCTTCACAGTGCCAATCGTGCTGAGCGATGATCACTCGCTCGACCCCGGAAAGATCGAGGACGGGAGGGCAGACGTTCCAGCCATTCGCCCGAAACACATGCGAAACAGCCGCCGCTTGACGGTAGCCCACCTCGAGCATCAGCTTGCCACCATCGTTCAAATACGCTGCCGCCGACTGGGCAATGCGCCGGTAAAAGACAAGACCGTCCTCACCCGCGAACAGGGCTTGCTCTGGCTCGAATTCTTTCACCTCACGGCTCAGCTCTTCGGCAATGCCAATATACGGCGGATTGCTGACAATGAGATCGAAGGATTCGCCGAGCAGATTCTCGAAAAGGTCACTGGCGACAAATCGAACCTTCGCGTGGAGCGACTCTGCGTTCTCACAGGCAATCTCAAGCGCTTGTGATGAAACGTCGGAAGCGGTCACGTCCCAATCTTCTCTCTCCTTGGCCAGTGTAATTCCGATGCATCCGCTGCCCGTACCAAGATCGAGGACCGATAAGCCGCTGCGGTTTTCTTCCAAGGCAGAACTAACCAACGTTTCCGTCTCGTGACGGGGAATCAGAACCCCCGGGCGAACCGTGAAGCGACGTCCGTAAAACTCCCGGTACCCGAGGATATACGCGAGCGGCTCCTGGGCTTCACGGCGCTGAAGGAGTGATTCTCCTGCAAGGTCAGGTAATTCAGCCTCGGGATGGGCTAATAGATAGGGGCGATCCACCCGTAGCAGATGACCCGCTAGAAGTTGAGACTCCACCCCAGCCGCATCCACTCCGGCAAGGGTTAGCCGCGCTTCCGCCATTCGTAGCCATTCATCTAGTCGCACCTGATCACAGTTTAGTCAGGTTAAGTCTCGATGCGCTCTCGATATTGGACAGCTTCGCTCAGGTGTACCTTGGCCAGCTGATCCGATCCGGCCAAGTCGGAGATCGTTCTGGCCACTTTCAAAATACGATCGAAGACCCGTGCCGACAAATTCATGCGGTTCGACACGAGCCTCATAAAACTCTCGCATTCCTCATCGAGAGTTACTATTTCGCGCAGCTCTTTAGGTGACATCTTGGAGTTGGTACGGTGGTCGCCAAGTCGAGCATGCTGGACCTCGCGAGATCGAATCACCCGATCGCGAATGGCTTCGCTGCATTCCCCGTTGGCTGCACCCATCAGTTCATCTGTCTTCAGCCGGGGAACTTCCAAATGGATGTCGATTCGATCCATAAGGGGACCACTGATTTTGGCCGCATACTTGCCGCAGACCGCCGGAGATGAAACACATTTCTGCTCGGGCAAACCTTTGAAGCCACACGGACATGGATTCATCGCACCGACTAGAATCGATTCGGCCGGAAAGGTCATGGTGGAGGCAACGCGGGAGACCGTCACGACCCCATCCTCGAGCGGTTGGCGCAACGCTTCAAGGACCTGCCGATCGAATTCAGGCATCTCATCCAAGAACAGAACGCCATGGTGACCCATCGAAACCTCGCCGGGCTTCGGGTTCTTGCCGCCTCCGACGATCGCCGCGTGGCTTGCGGAATGATGAGGAGATCGGAACGGCCTCTCCCACACGAGTCCGCTTGTTCCTTTCCTGCCGCTAGCCGAATAAATCCTCGTGACCTCGATCGATTCTTGCAGGCTCAGGGGCGGGAGAATCGTCGGCAGGCGTCTCGCAAGCATCGTCTTGCCAGAGCCAGGCGGCCCCGTCATCAACACGTTGTGCCCACCAGCTGCCGCGATCTCAAGTGCGCGAATCGATTGGCGTTGGCCCTTCACGTCCGAATAGTCGACGCCATACTCAGGAATACGCGAGCTCGAAGATTCTTTGAATTCGAAAGGCTGCGCGATCAGCGACCCATTCATCAACTCCACCAAGTCGATGAGCCTTTCCACGCCATACACTTCGATTCCTGGCGCGACAGCTGCTTCAGGTGCGTTGATTGCGGGCAAAATCATTCGCCGAAATCCTCGCTCGACCGCCATGAGGGCAACGCTTACAGCTCCGTTGATCGGGCGCAAGGTTCCATCCAGCCCAAGTTCGCCCAAAATGAGCGTGCCATCGAGTTCACCGATTGAGAAGGTCCCGTTCGCAGCCAGAAGTGCAGCCGCAATGGGAAGATCGAGCCAAGGCCCTTCTTTCCGAATGTCGCCCGGTGCCAGATTGCAAATGATTCTTTTAGCGGGGTAGTCGAGTTCCGAATTACGGATGGCGGTTTTGACTCGCTCCTTGCTTTCCTCCACCGCCTTGTCCGGCAAGCCGACCATAATGAAGTCCAGCTTCGTGCCGTAAACCAGGTCCACTTCGACGACGATTGGCAGAGCGTCGATTCCCAGCAGGGTAGCAGAATGGGCCTGCGCGATCATTAGTCCCGCTTTCCTTCAAATTCTCTGCCACCGCCGATGGTAGAACCACCTGATTTACGGGGCCAAGAGCACCCGCTGATGTTGCCGGGTCAATCCATCACAATCGAGCAGCCGATCGAAGGCTGGTAGGGGTGAGAGACTGGTCTCCCCGCTAGCATCTCGTCTAATGCGATCTTTACATCATGTCGGCGAATATCGTTTCGCGGTCGGTTGTGCTCGGCGTACATGTCGTTGATCCGACCGTGGTAGGCCAACGTGCCGTCTGGCCGGAAGATGAATGCTTCTGGCGTCAAGCTAGCTTTAGCGAATTTAACCAGCGCATGCTGCTGATCGATGATCGCCGTGCCCGCCAATTTGTAACGCTTCATGTGCGTGACCACTTCCTCGCGCGTCGTCTCCCGATCTGGATAGACAAAATTAATCGAAATTTTCTTCGCCGAGTACACCTTCTGAATTTCGGCCATATAGGGCGCAAGTCGATTCGAAATCGGACAGTCCGTCCCTACAAAAAAGAGCACCGTCGCCACGGCTTTGGGAGTGGGAACGCTCACCGAAGCACCTGAAATATCGGAAAGCGTTACCCCGACGTGGGCAATCGCGAACAGTAAGAGAGGAGTCACCATCATTTCACCGGAAGCAGCTGAACATGAACCCAGAATAGCTCGTCCGCTTCCCGCGGACCGAAGTGTACGGGAGCACGCGGCGGAGCCAATTTAACCTCGCTCAGCGATAATCCTGTATCAGTATGGTTCGAATTGTCATACTCGATGCTAGTTTTCAAAATCGTGTTTCGACCCAGAGTCGGAGGATTCTCCAGGTTGTATGCGCCAGCCCACCTTGGATCCCATCGATAGATGTGCATCAGGTCCCGCTCGCCCAAACCCGGATCTGAATTCGAAGAGAGCCACACTTGCGTCGCGAGCGCGCGTGCCTCGGGTTGAATGCAGATGAGGGTTGCGGTGTCTGGCAACGTATAAGAGGCCTCGAGCGTCGTCCATCTCGGCTCTCCCGTAATGGTGAAGCTATCCGTTCCGAGAGTCGCCCAGTAGGGGCGGCGTGACACCGGCTTCTTTGCGAAGTAGAGTCCGATTTTGAATCGCCCGTCTTCCGCGGTGCCGGAGGGGTGGTACAGCATCTGCACCGCGAGCACGGAGCCTTTCTCAACGTGAATCCCTGCGTCCGCGGGCAGCTTCCATGGACGGTAACCCAGCCCCCAGAAGCCAATGACCCGACTGATTTCCAGACCGGTCGCGCGGAAGGTGTCAGGCTCCTTCGGCTTCTCCACGGCAAGTATTGCCTGACGGTCCACCCAAGGGTCTTCGGCTCGAATGTCGAAGGCATTCACTTCGCCCGCAAGCTTTTCATCGACCGGAAATCGCACCACCGTCTTCCAAGTGCCACCTTGCGCGGGAACTTGGATCGCAGGCGTTTCCAAGACAACATCCGGCTCACCCAATTCCCACCCCACCTTCGGAGGAGTCAGGTCGGCCGGATTGCCATCTCCTTCGACCATTCCACCTTCGAGCCAACGGCTGATAAGCTGAACCTCACCATTCGTTAGTTTCGGATAAATAGCCGGAGCTCCGCAATCACTCTCCCCTTCTGTTGGAGGCATCTTTTGGAGAATCGCCATCAGTTCGATGAGGTCACCATGTTTCTTCGCGTCGCGATAGCTGGTCAACTTAAATGGCGCTGGTCCACCCTCATAGTGGCATCCAATGCACTTTTGTGAAAGGATGGGCGAAATGTGTTTATTGAACGTGATCTCGCTGGCAGCCGGTTTCTGACCACCGGCTTGGATGGCGAAAGCAAGAAAGGCTGAAGCGGACGCAAAAAAGAGAGGGCGAAACATGCCTCATCTATATTAGGACAAGAAACGAACTCCGGAAGGATGATCTGGCCAAAAAGATCAGATCGCGACTCTCTCGACGAGCGTTCGTGGCGGTCGCTGGAAGCTAGCGTGGAGCGGTAGATCTTTCCGCCGCCAACGAGCGGCGCCGCAAGCTCAGCGAAACCTCGTCTGAAGGACGACTTGACAAGGGAGCCTTGTTAAACCCGGTAACAACCTTTGCCGCCTGGCATGGAAAAAAGAGTTCATGGTCGGCGCGTTGAATGCTGCAGATAGCGGAGAAAGTTCGGTAGCGCGTTCACCGGTGGTCATCTTCGATCAAACGCGCAAAGACGGTCAGACATATGTCGATGCCGTTCGCACGGCCGCGCCCAACGTGGCCCCATCATTTCTCCCGGATGCCCGAACCGCCTTACAATTTCTTGCCGACTTCTTCAATGAGCCTCCGCGAGTGCTTGTGCTCGACTGGGCGAATACCGAGGTAGCTGGCGACAAGTTTCTGGAATGGATCCGAACTCAGCCGCACCTTCACAACTTGAAGATTATTGTGACGGCAAGGGACTGCCCGCGCTCGGCACTACTGGGAGCGCATAAGGCAGGGGCCGATCGATTCGTTAGCAAAGAGCCCACGCCTCAAGCTTTCTTCGAAAAAATGATCGACGCCATTCGCGATTGCCTTCGCTAAGGCTTATCAACTGTCGCGGGAGTAGGCGCAGTCTGCTTTGTACGACTTGGAAATGCGTCCTTCGTCCATACAACGATTAAGATCACCGTGGCGACGGTGATGCAGCTGTCGGCCCAATTAAAGACGGGAAAGTTAATTGCCTTGAACCAGAACATGTCGGTGACGAAGCCAAAACGTAAACGGTCGTAAAGGTTGCCAAGCGCGCCGCTTGCAAGCAATCCCATGGAGACGTGAACCCAAACGGACTCTTTAGGATGTCGCCAAGAGTAGAATCCTGCTCCCAATGCGATCAAGATCGCAATCGGAGTGAACAAATTTCCGCGTCCCTGCATAAGTCCGAATGCGATGCCCTCATTTCGACTGTAGGTGAGCTCAAAAACTCCCGGCCAGGGAAACCCCGGCGACTGGTGGACATTGAGTGAGCTTCGCGTCCACAGCTTGATCAGCTGATCCACCACGATCATGCCGACCAGGAGCACGAAATAAATCCATCGCCGATCAATTCGTCTCCCGTCCACAGAGGAAACTACGCCGGTAGAGTCAGGCTCGTGCCCCCCGCTCGGGCTAAAGTCCAAGCGCCCTCCGATCTCGCTCCGTTAACTGAATCTGCTCGCCCTCATAGGTGACCTCCACGACGTCAGGTCTGCGCAGGCGTGAGCGATCGCACTTGGGAAACGTACTCACCGAGAACTCGAAATGTGTTGGTCCTTTGGCCAACTCAACCCAACTGTGACGGAAATATAGAGCAAGATCTTCATTTGAGAAGCTGCGCAAGATTTCCAGCTTTGCGCTTGGAAAAGTTGCTCTCACGACGACATCTTGGCTATCCTTCGCCGAACCAGTCAGTTTCCACTGCTCGAAAGCCGCAGCAATTTCTCCCCTCGCCTCCAACAGTGCGGCAAATCGTGCCTGCAGTGCATTTGCCTCGATCTCCTCAAGCCGCTCCTCGGTCGGAGAGTCGAAGACTTGCATATGAATTGAGTCTGGTGACGCTCCAGGAATCTTAGACCAGGTTTCCTCGGATGTATGGGCGAGCACCGGAGCCACCAATTTAACAAGCACTCGAAGTACGTGAAGTTGGGCGAATTGGCCCGAGCGTCTCGAATCCCAGTCTTTGCCATCGCAGTACATCCTGTCCTTGACCGCGTCCAAGTAGAATCGCGAAAGTTCCTTCGAGCAGAAGTTGTGAATAGCTGCCAAAGCGCCTCCAAAGTCAAACGACTCATAGAGGCGAACACAGTCAGCCGCCAGGAGATCGGCTTGCTCGATGACCCACCGGTCAAGATCGAGCAGCGGGGGCATGGGATCTTCAACTCGGAAGTCGTACAAATTTCCGAGCAAGAATCGAAGCGTGTTCCGCACGGTGCGGTAATGCTCGCCAAAGGTCTTTAGGAGTGCCTCGGAGCAAGGAACGTCATTCTCCCACTCGACGCTGGCTACCCAGTAGCGAAGCACATCCGCTCCAACCTTTTGACACGCTTCGACGGGATCAACCACGTTGCCCAACCGCTTGGACATCTTCCTGCCTTGATCATCGTTGACAAAGCCATGGGTCAGAACGGCCTTGTAGGGCGGGCGTTCCATGATCGCAGTCCCGATCACAAGCGAACTGTTGAACCAACCGCGATGCTGGTCCGATCCCTCAAGATATAGGTCCGCGGGCCAATGCTCCTTCCACTCCGGAACTACGTTTCCTTCCAAAACCGCAAGGGACGTCGAGCCGCTGTCAAACCAGACATCCAGCACATCCGTTTCCTTTGTAAACTCGCGCTCGCCAGTTTCAGGATGTTCGTATCCTTCGGGCAGAATTTCGCTCGCCGACCGTTCAAACCAGGCGTCGGAACCCTCCTGCTCGATCAGCCATGCCACCGCTTCGATCGCCACCGGATCCAGCACAGGCTTACGGCTTTCCTTGCCGTAAAAGACCGGGATTCCCACGCCCCAGGGACGCTGACGGCTGATGCACCAGTCTGGGCGATTTGCGACCATCGCCTCAATGCGATTTTGGCCGCTGGGAGGGATCCAATCCACGTGCTTGATCTGCCCCAGCATTGTCTTTCGCAAATTGTTGTGGTCGATCCCAACGAACCATTGCTCCGTCGCACGAAAAATCACGGGTTTATTGTCCCGCTCCGCATGGGGGTAGCTGTGCTGATAGTCGCTGACGCTGAGCAAGGCGCCGACTTCAGCGAGGCGATCGACCACCACCGTATCGCAGTTCTTGTAGAAGGTCCCGGCAAATTCTCCGGCCTCTTCGGTGAGCACTCCCCGCTCGTCGACGGGGCAAAGGATTGGCAAGTTGTACTTCTTGCCAGTGTAAAAATCGTCTCGACCGTGGCCTGGCGCGGTGTGTACGACACCGGTTCCCTCGTCCGTAGTTACGTAGTCGGCCATCACCGCAATCGAGGGGCGATCAAAGATCGGGTGCTTGAAGCTCGAATTCTCGAAGCTCTTCCCCAAGTCGATAAACAAGACTTCATAGTCCTGCCAGCCCAACGCTTCCGCGACCTTCGGCAGCAGTTCATTGGCGATGAGGTAATGATCCGAGCCAACCCTCGCCACCGCGTACTCGACCATGGGATTGAACGCGACTGCTAAGTTCGCCGGAATCGTCCACGGAGTCGTGGTCCAGATAATGGTGTAGAAATTCGGCAGATCCTTGCTGAAGCCGTTGAAGTCTTTGAGCAGAGGAAACCTTACATAAATCGCTTTGGAGGTGTGGTCCGCATAGACGATCTCCGTGTCCGCGAGTGCGGTTTGCGACGTAGGACTCCAAAGTGTGGGCCGCAGGTCTTTGTACACGAAGCCATGCTCGACCATCCGTTTGAACGTGCGGACGATTTCCGCCTCAAAGCGGTAATCCATCGTGGCATAGGGCTTCTCCCAAAGCCCAAAGACTCCGAGTCGCTTGAACTGCTCTGTCTGAATATCGATGTACTTAGCCGCGTGAGCGCGACAAGCCTTTCTCAGTTCCGAAATGGTCGGAGTGACCTTCTTCTCCTGGAACTGTTTCATCACGGTCTGCTCGATGGGCAGACCATGATTATCGAAACCGGGGATGTAAGGAGCGCGGAACCCCATCATCGTTC
Source organism: Armatimonadota bacterium (assembly GCA_023392285.1). Lineage (GTDB taxonomy): Bacteria > Armatimonadota > Fimbriimonadia > Fimbriimonadales > Fimbriimonadaceae > JAEVZK01. Next base: position 37,198 of record JAEVZK010000040.1, read on the forward strand.
GGGTCTTCACGACAAAATCCTTCAAGATCTTGTTGAGAGCGGTCCCGATATGAATAGGCGAATTCGTGTAGGGCGGTCCGTCGTGCAGGACGTAACTGGGAGCATCCTGCCGCGCGTTTTGAATTCGGTGATAGATGTTTTGCGCGTCCCACTTGGCCTGAATGGCTGGTTCGAGCTTGGGGAGGTCCGCCTTCATCGGGATGGTGAAGTTCGGATCGGGCAAATTGAGGGTGCCACGTAGGTCCATGGGAACTGCCGATTTTACCTCTTGAGGTTGCTTGCGCTTTGGGCTAAAGCCTATGGATCCCCGCTAGCACTAGACCACCCCCGCACGAACGATGAACGTACTTCCGCTTCGTTGGCAACCTTCTCGTCCGAATTAATGATTGGCCACACCGTTTGCACACGTACTCGACCCTCTGCCGAGGCTGGTTACGCAAGCAAACGTAGCTGTGACGGACCACCGGTTGCAGTCCCAAGTCTCGCATCGCTTGCTGCCAATACGGACCGTGATTGGCGGCCTTTCTGCCGTGGCGCTCAAACGCGAGCAGGTGGGCATATTCATGGAGCAGGGTCTGCCGGAGCTTCTCGGGCGAGTCGAGAATGAGGGAGCTCAGAGCTATCGAAGACGTTTGATAGTAGGCGATCCCCGCGGAAACTCTTAACCGCTTCCACACGATCGTTGGCTTCTGCCGCAGGGGATACTTGCTTGCCGCCTCGCGCAGAATTTCTTCGACAAGCAGATTAACGTCGGCAAAGGGAGCGGAACTCATAATGAAGCGCTAAAGTCTGTTATCCATTCATGCGATTAAGATCGCGTGAAAGGGAGAGCAAAACTATGATTACCATTTTGTTAGTCGTCATTATCGTGCTGCTGCTGCTTGGTGGTGGCGGATACTACTATCGCCGCGGGCTTTAGAGAACGCCGATCATGCAGTGCGGCCCCTTAGAGGGCCGCTTTTTTATTTACCCGCCAGCGTTGTATCACGATAGCTCAGCTTCAAGTTCGCCCTCACAACCCCGCCCGGCATGAAGGCGTTGCGGACGTTCAAGTCCGCCAGCATTAGCCGTCCGCTGCCTGGATCGAAGCTCATCATTCCCGTACTCGTAAAGCTGTTCGTCTCCTCAAACTTCATAAAGAACGACGAAACACCGGATTTGACGGGAGGTTTGGATGAGAACTGAGCGCTCGCTGTCGTCACGATACGCTCGTCGGTGGTGCCGAGCGACACGTTCCAGCTCTTGTTGCTCTCGGCCGGCATCCAAAAATGCAAGAGTCGTTCAATGCCGAAGGCCGCGTTGTCGAAAGGTTCTGTGTACATCAGAAAACCCTTCGGCGACAGAAATTCCTTAGAAACGGCTGGCTCTTCGGCCTTCAGCGGAGGAATATGCGTATCGTCGATGATGGTTTCGATAAGGCGGGTCGAGATCTCAGCAGTCCAGAGTTCGCCGCTCTTCCCCACGATCCGATGAGACACACGAAATCGGTGGGTTTGAGTCGTCCCCCCATCGAGTGTTGTGAATTGCAAGGTCTCTTCTCCCGACCACGTCGTACCGATCGATAAGCGGCTCGACTGCATCGATATGGCAGCGAGTGCGGTAAGGATCAATGGCCCGGAACCTCGACCGGAATCTCGCCCGGGCGTCGATATCCCTTTTCCCGGGCCAACTGAGCCTTACCCTGTGGAGATTCGAGTTGTGCCTTCTGCTCCAGCAACTGATTTTCGGTGATCTTCGCCTCATCCAGATCACGATGTGCCGCATTTGCCTTTGCCTGTTGCTGCCGATATGCGACCCAGGGCCCTTTGCTCAGATAGATTCCGAGCCCTGCCGCGGCCGCGATAAGGGCGAGGTTAATGGCTGCTTTGCTGGACATATTGTATTAGGACGCCTGTTTCCGCCAATGATTTGCGACTTCCATGCGATTTATCAATCAACTTTCCGAGTGAGAATCAGGTTGGTATTCCCGGGTTGGCCCGCCGGCACCCCGGCCGTGATGATCACGAGATCGCCCGATCGTAGACGCTTGATCATTTTGAACGCGTCGATCGCATGATTAACTCCCTCATCGGTGTTGACCGGCTTCTGCAGGTGAACCGCCTCCACACCCCAAATCACCGCCATCTGCGCCTGGGTTCGCGCGTCATAGGTGGCGCAAAGAATTTGTGCGCGCGGACGAAATTTGGACACGAGCCGGGCGGTCTGGCCGCTTGTCGTGTTGGTGATGATTGCGGCGGGCTTTATGATTGAAGCGAGATCGACCACGGAATGGGCTACCGCTTCCGTATGCGAGATTCCATCTTTTGCTTGCTCGCGGAAGACCTTTTCAATAGTCGAGCGATCGTACAGCGCCTCCGCCTTCTCAGAGATGCGCACCATCATCTCAACGCACTCGATCGGGTGTTGGCCGCTGGCGGTTTCTCCGCTCAGCATCACCGCATCGGTCCCATCGAGGATCGCGTTCGCCACATCGGTGGCTTCCGCCCGAGTGGGGCGGGCATTCACCATCATGCTCTCAAGCATCTGCGTCGCCGTGATCACGGGCTTTCCCTTTTCCGTGCATTTGGCGATGATCCGTTTTTGAGCGATCGGAACATCCTCGATGTGCATTTGCAAACCCATATCTCCCCGAGCAACCATCACCAAGTCAGAAGATTCGACGATGTCGTCAAGCCGGAGAAAGGCTTCCTTCGTTTCGATTTTCGAGCACAGGCGGATTGAGCGGTCACTCACCAGTTCGCGCAGCCGACGCATGTCGTCGCCGCTCTTCACATAGCTGAGTGCAATGTAGTCCGCACCTGCCCCCATAGCTTGCTCAATATCTTCCTCGTCTTTGGCCGTGATTGGATCAACGTCGAAATGCTTGCCGACCAAGGTGATCCCCTGCCGACTTTTCACGCTTCCGCCACTTACCGCCTTGGCCGCGAAGCTCAGGCCCGTCTGCTCCATAAGCTTAAGTTCGACATCGCCGTCACCGAGCAGAACGGTGCCTCCCTTTGACATCGCCGACAGGATTTCCGGCTGCTCGACGCGGATGAGATCCTCCGGCCCTGGACCAATGGAGAGCACCTGCCCAAGCCTTACTTCCAGCATCCCCCCGGGGAGCTCGGAAATGCGGAATTTAGGGCCCTGCAAATCAGCCAGGATGGCGACGGGGGCCATATCGGTGCAGCATTCTCGCACCCAGCTAATCCATCGACGTTTCGTCTCCCAGTCCCCGTGGCTGCAATTGAGGCGGGCCACATTCATGCCCGCGTTGACCAATTTCTTGATCTGCTCCTTCGAATCCACCGCCGGCCCAAGGGTGCAAACGATCTTTGTCCGACGCTTCATGACCGAAGGGTACCGGAGTGGAAACCTCTCCCTCGCGTTGGGCGTTGATAAGAGGCGCAGGTAAAATTTTCCTCGCTCGCTCCTATGCTCCCCATCCTTTTCCAAATCGGCAGCTTCAAAGTGCATACCTATGGAGTAGTCCTGGTCGTAGCCTTTGTCGTTGCTCTTGCCATTGCCCGCGCACGAGCGCCGAAGTTTGGCATCGATCCCAAGAAGGTCACCGACATCTCGTTTTGGGCCCTGATCGGAGGGGTTCTCGGCGCGAGACTGCTCTTTATCTTGCAGGAGCACCCGAAAGATTGGTACAGCCTCCAGTTCGCTGGCCTCACCAGCTTTGGCGGCATCATCGGCGGACTTGCCGTGTTTCTTATTTGGGGATGGCTCGCCAAGATTCCCCTTCGAGCCTTTCTTGACGTCGTGGCTCCCGCTTTCCTCGTCGCCCATGCGATCGGCCGCGTCGGTTGCCTGCTCAATGGCTGCTGCTTTGGCAACGCTTGTCCTGGCCTGCCCTGGGGAATCCCTGCGGGGGAGAACCACGTCATCAGCCATCCCGCTCAGGCTTACGACACCCTCATGAATCTCGCCGCATTCGGCATCCTTCTCGGCTGGGAAAAGGTGGGCCACTTCAAGTTTGGCCAAACTTTCAGCGCGATGCTGATTCTGCACGGGCTGACCCGCTTTATCTACGAATTTTGGCGCGCCGGCACTGTCGAGCAGGTGGAGAAGGGACTAGCATCGAGCACTTATTGGGATAGGTTGCCGATCACGCAAGCTCAAGCAGCCGCTGGGGTGCTGATCCTCTTGGGCATAATCCTCTTTTTCGTGTACTCTCGGAAGCCAGCTATGCACCGAGAGGCCATTCCCGCGTGAGCTTAGGCTCTGTTCTTGCCCAAATCAAAGATCGCAAGGCGCTCGTCGTCGGCGATCTGATGCTCGACGAATACATCGTGGGCAAAGCAACCCGGATCAGTCCCGAGGCGCCCGTCATGGTGATCCGGCAACAGTCCACCATGTCCATGCCCGGTGGCGCAGCCAACGTCGCCAAGAACGTGATGGCTCTCGGAGGCTATGCGACTATTTTGGGAGTTGTTGGTACCGATCAGGCCGCTCAGACGCTGAAAACCGCCTTCGCCGAACAAGGGATCGACCACACCGCCCTCGTCGAGGATCGGGAGCGGCCCACAACCAGAAAGACACGCGTACTCGCCGATCATGCGCATCAGGTGCTCCGAATCGATCATGAAGATGAGGGTCCGCTATCCACCTCTTCCGAGGAAGACCTTTTAAGGAGAGCCCTCGAGCTTCTCCCGGAGCACGAGGTGATCGTCCTCAGTGATTACCTGAAGGGGGCACTGACCTCACGCGTGAGCGGGCAAATCATCGTTGCGGCAAGGGAGCGCGGAATTCCGACGGTGGTGAACCCCAAGCCGCGATCGCTTGGCCAATATGCCGGCGCGACTCTGATTTCCCTTAACCGGGCCGAGGCGGGAGATGCTCTAAAGCGATGGCAAGGGCTGACCGACAGCGATGCCGAAGAGGCCGCGGCCGAAATTCGAGAGTTGCTCGGAGTCGCCACTGTCGTCGTGACCCTTGGGGAGAGCGGCCTCGTGGCTTCAAGTCAGGAGAAATCGTACAACGTTCGCGCTCCGAGGGTTGAGGTGTACGACACTGCTGGCGCCGGGGACACGATTGTCGCCACCGTGGCACTTGGTGCGGCTGCCGGGGCAGACTTCCCCGCGGTGCTTAATCTGGCTACGCAAACTGCTGCCGCAGTGGTACGCAAGGTGGGGGTGGCAACGCCGAGCCAGGAAGATCTGGACGACATCGCCGCTGGCTGACGTGACTAGGCGCGTAGCCCCCGATGTCGCTAGGCGCGTAGCGCCTGTGTCATCGTTCTTCCTCTCTCTTCAACCCGCGGAAGGTATCCACCCACTCATGATCACCTGCGCCTTCGGTGAAGAGCTCGGTCTTGCCGAAGGCGATGCGCTCTTCGGCGGTTTCTTTCGCGTGCTCCATGCCGGCAAGAAAAACCTTGTTCTTGCCGAAGCGGTTGT